>SXHR01000080.1:0-9745 GCA_005773625.1 Planctomycetaceae bacterium
GATGTCACAGTCGCCCCACTTCACGCTCGTGGCGGCGCTCGTGATCGTGATTCCACGCTCCCGTTCCAGGTCCATGTAGTCCATGGTCGCCCCATCCCCGTCACCCTTCACTTCCTGGATGCGATGGATGCGCCCGGCGTAGTAGAGAATCCGCTCGGAGAGCGTGGTCTTGCCGGAGTCGATGTGGGCCGAGATGCCCATGTTGCGGAGCTTGGTCAGTTCCATGAATACACGTTCTTCGGGGAAAACACGGGAAGGGAAATGGAGCCGCCAGGAGGGACATTGACGCGCGGCTCACGGAAACGCGACTTCCGAAATATACTCCCCGTTGGAAAAACGTGACAGACGCCCCGTTTCGCTCGGCGTTTCCCGCCTCCAACCCGCCGCCGATGACACACCACGCACCCGCACGCCCGCCCGTCGAACTCCCCGCCACCACGCCGGCCCCGACCGACCACGGCCCCGACCGACCCTGGCTCACCTGCCCGCTGCCGATGCTCGTGTTTTTGAGCGTCGGTTTGCTTGAGCCCTCGAGAAGCGGCGGCGGACTGGCCGGCAGCCTGGGGATGACCTTCGACAGTTATCCGGTGATCTACGCGATCCGCGTGACCGCCACTTTTCTGTCTCTCTTCTGGGTCTGGCCGTCGCTCCGCGGCTGGCTGGGACGGCCCACATGGTGGCCGCCGCTCCTGGGGATCGGCCTCGTGGTGCCGTGGGTGGTGCTCGCGAAACTCCAGCGCGCTGCCGGCTGGCTCCCGGGGGGCACCAGCCGGGCGGCCTTCGAGCCGTTTGAATATTTCAGCGACGACCCGGGGCAGCTCTGGGCCTACCTCGGAATCCGCGGCCTGGGGCTCGTGGTGCTGGTGCCGCTCGTGGAGGAGCTCTTCCTGCGTGGTTTTCTGCTGCGGTTCGTGATCGACGAAAACTTCTGGAGGGTGCCCTTCGGAATGCTGACGGCCGCGGCGGCGGGCACCTGCGGCCTCTACGCCGTCTGCAGCCATCCGAGCGAAGCGGTGGCCGCGGCGGGATGGTTTGCCATCGTGAGCGGCATCGCCGCCGCGACCCGCAAGCCGATCGACTGCGTTCTCGCCCACGCCGCCACCAACCTCGCCCTCGGAGCGTATGTGCTCGCGACGGGCAGCTGGTGGCTGCTGTAGGGCATGCCACTCCGCGGACGCATCGCACCGACTCCGACCGGCCTGCTCCATGTCGGCCACGCGCGGACCTTCGCCCTCGCCGCCGAACGGGCCCGCGGGGCGGGGCTCGTGCTGCGCATCGAAGATCTCGACGGCCCGCGCTGCCGACCCGAATACACCGCCGCCGCGCTCGAAGACCTCCGCTGGCTCGGCCTCGACTGGACGGAAGGCCCCGACCTCGGAGGCCCGCATGCGCCCTACGTGCAGAGCGATCGCACCGCGTGGTTTCTCGACGTCTGGCGGCGGCTCGAGGCGACCGGGGCGATCTACCCGAGCCCGCACTCGCGCCGCGACGTGGAGGAGGCGGCCACGGCACCCCACGCCCCCCCCGGCGGCAACACCGGGGACGCGGAGCCGATTTTTCCACCGAGCCTGCGGCCGAAGCGGCGGGAGCGGGCGACCTCGCCCGGTGGCGTGGCCTGGCGGTTTCGCGTGCCCGACGGTTGCAGGGTCGAGTTTCACGACGCGCTCGAGGGCCTCGTGTGTCGTACGGCCGGCATCGATTTCGGCGATTTTGTCGTGTGGCGACGGGACGACCTCGCCGCCTACGAGCTGGCGGTCGTGGCCGACGACCACGCGATGCAGATCGCGGAGGTGGTCCGCGGCGCCGATCTGCTCACGAGCACGGCCCGGCAGCTGTTGCTCTCCACGGCCCTCGGGTGGACTCCGCCGGCCTTCTGCCACGCCCCGCTCGTCTGCGACGCCACCGGCCAGCGGCTCGCCAAACGCTCGGGGGGCCTCGCGATCCGCGAACTTCGGGCCGCCGGCTGGACCCCGGCGGAAGTGCTCACGCGGCCGCTCGCCTGACGCCCACACGGTTGCGAAGCCACCCCCTGGGCCCCGTGGGCTCCGCCGCTTGCCCCCCCTGCCGGGGCGGCTCTCTTCTCGCCCGTTTCCCTTCCCGCCGCGACCGGCCGCCATTCATCGACCGCAGCCGCGCTGGTCGATGAATCTGAGGGTTGCGCCGATCACGGAGGGCGGAATGGATATCGCGGTCATCATCTCGACGTTCGAGCGGCCCGGTCATCTGCAGCGGTGCCTCGCATCACTCGCCGTTCAGGAGGGCGTTGCCGGCCGCTTCGAGGTCGTGGTGACCGACGACGGCTCCCGCGACGAGACACTGCGGCTGGTCGCCACCGTTGCCCGCCACTCGGCCTTTCCACTGAGCTTCACCACCCACGACCACGACGGCTTCTGCCTTGCCCGCTGCCGCAACGAGGGAGTGGCGGCCTCGACCGCTCCGTACATCCTCTTCAGCGACGGCGACTGCGTCTTCCCCCGCGACCATCTGCGGCAGCACCTCGCCGCCCGCCGCCGGGGCCTGATCGTTGGCGGCGACTGCGTGCGGCTCGACGAGGCCACCTCGGCACGCATCGACGCCAACACCATCCTCCGCGGCGACATCACGCGGCTGGTGCCCCGGTCGGAAAAGCGGCGGATGCTGTTCAAGGGGCTGCGGGCCAAGGCCTATCAGTGGGCCCGGCTGCCCATGCGGCCACGGCTCTCAGGCAACAACATCGCCCTCTGGCGGGAAGACTACGAACGGATCAACGGCTTCGACGAGCAGTTCGTCGGCTGGGGCCTCGAGGATCGCGATCTCCAATACCGCCTCGAACGGATCGGCGTCCGTGTCAGGTCGATCCTCCTCGAGACGGCGCCGATCCATCTCTGGCATCCCCCGGCACCGAGCTTCGCCCGCAACGGCGTCGGCACGTCGAACCTCAGCTACTTCAAGTCGGTCCGGGGGCGGCCCGTGCGCTGCACCGCGGGCCTCGTGAAGCTCGACGAACGGCCGCACACGATCGCCTTCCCGAACCCCGCGACGGCGGCCCCGCGTCGCCACGCAGCCTGACCCGAAACAGGTCACCCGACTCATGTGGCCTTTCTCGACAGCATGGCGCGGTGGCCCGCGGACGGCCCGCATCGACGCTCCGCGGATCCATGTCCGCGGCGACGGCCGGCGTGTCACGGCGCGGGTGGCGGGCCGAGACGTGTGGTTTGAGTCGGCCGACGCTCCGCTGGCAGGTTCCGGCGAGGCCTTCGGCACCGCGCTGCTGATCCCCGCGATGCGCGCCGGCAGGTCGCTGACGGTGGACGGCCCCGTCTGCGCGACGTGGGCCACGAACCTCGGACCGCTCACCGCCGCCTTCCGGGACCTCTGGTATCCCGACGCGCCGGCACCGCGGGTGACCCCGGAGCCACGAGCGACGCCGCCGGGATCCGCCACCGCGCTCTGCTTCAGCGGCGGAGTGGACGCCTTCCACACGCTCCTCGCCGGCGGCCGGCCGGTTGACACGCTCGTGTACGTCGCCGGCTACGACGTCAAGCTCGCCGACTCCGGCCGGCTGGCCGCAGTCGAGCGGCTGCTCCGCGAGGTGGCGGCGTCGAGCCATGCCGGCAGCGTGGTTGTCAGCAGCAACCTCCGCCGCCATCCGTTGGTGCGGGCCACCCCGTGGAGGCGCGAGTTTGGAGCGGCGCTCGCCGCCGTGGGGCATGTGCTCGCGCCGGAGGTTGGCCGGCTCCTGATTTCGAGCGACGGGCTCGGCTTCGAACACCCCGAGGTGGGCTCACGGCCCAGCACGGACCCGCTGTTCGGCTCGGCGACGCTCGCCGTCGAACATGTCGCCCCCGGGACGACCCGGCTTGAAAAGCTCCGCGCGATCGGCGGTGACCCGCTCGTGCAGCGACATCTCCGCGTCTGCTGGCACAACGTGGACGGAAAGACCAACTGCGGCCGCTGCGAGAAGTGTTTGCGGACGATGCTCATGCTCGACGTGTGCGGCACGCTCGGCCACTTCCCGGGCTTCGACCACGGCCGGCATCTGATCGAGGCGGTCGATGCCCTGCCGGAGGTGGATGGCGTCGTGGCGCCGTTTTACCGGGACCTGCTCGCGGCCGGTCTCACGGGCCCCGCCGCCGCGAGCGTTCGCCGGCTCGTCGATCGCAGCGTCGCGGAAGCTCCCCGCCCGCGACGCCGCGGCGGCCAGCCGCTCAGGCCCGCGCGGCACCGGCTGCTCGGCCCCGAGGCCTTCGCGCACGTCTGCGGACCGCTCGTCGGCCGGAAGGTCGGCTACGTCCGCCCGGTGGGCAACGTCGGCGACCATCTCATCGAACTGGCGATGACGCAGCTCTTCTCGATCTACGGGATCGACTGGTCGCCCGTGAACCTCGACGCGGGCCCGCGGGCCCGCGAAGGGCTCGACCTGCTCGTGTTCGGCGGCGGCGGCAACATGGGCACGCGGTACGAGTGCAACCACGACCTCCGCAGCCGAGCCCTTGCCACCGGACTGCCGGTGGTGATCCTGCCGCAGTCGTTCACGACGGCGGAGGATCGGCCCTTCGAGCGGGTGCATGTCCGCGAACGAGGCAGCCTCGCCTGGTGCCCCTCCGGCATCCTCGCCCCCGACCTGGCGCTCGGCCTCGCCTGGCCCGAGCCCCCGCCGGCCGACCGCGAACTCGGCCTGTATCTCCGCCGCGATCAGGAACGCGGGGGCCGCAGACCGCTCCTCGCTCGCGACCCCGTGCGACTCGCCGCGACGCCGGCCGACTATCTCGCGTTTGCCGCCCGGCATCGCAGGATCATCACCGACCGGCTGCACTTCGCCGTCGCCGGCCTCCATGCCGGCCGCGACGTGACCCTCGTGGCGAACGACTATCACAAAAACCGCTCCATGCACGAGACTTGGCTCGCGGATCTCGGGTGCCGGTTCGCCGAATCCGCCGCCGCGGCCCTGCGACCTGGCCGCCGCGCCGCCTGAACCGGCAGGGCGACCCGCATGGCCCACCTCGCACTCGCGCTCGATGCCGATCCGCTCCGCCGCGAGCGGTTTGTGGCGGGCGTGCGCCGACTGTTCGCTGAACTCCCCGGCGCGACGATCTCCGAGGAACGGCACGACTCGCTGGCCTGCGTGTGGGTGACGGGACCGCGGGCGCCCGTGAGCGTGCACCGTGATGCGGACGGCCTCGCCATCTTCATCGGCTACGGCATCGCCGACGACGGCCGCCGGATCACGGCCCGCGACCTCGCGGACGACTGGCTCGCCCCCGCAGGCCGGCCGCGGGTGCACGACGGCTACCATGTCGGCCTGGCCTGGTCGCGCGACCACGGGCTCGCCGCCGGCGTCGATCCCATGGGGGTGTTTCCGTTTCAGTGGACCCAGCTCGGCACCGGCGCCGACGCGCCGCTCGTGGCCGCCACCACGCCGGCGGCGTTCGGCTGCCATCCGCTCTTCGACGCGACGATCGACCGCCGCGGACTCGCCGGAATCCTCCTGGTGCATGGGGCATTTCTCAACCGGCCGCTGGTTGCCGGCACGCGGCGGCTGTCGAAGGGCCATCTGCTCCGCTGGTCGCCCCATCGCGCCGCCGAGGAGCAGCTCGTCTACCGGTTTTCCGGCTCGCCACCCCCGGCCGGCGAGACTCCCGAGGAGATGCGGGCGCGGATCCAGCTGGCCCTCGGATCGGCGATCCGCCGGCACCGACCGCCCGGCGACGATTCATCGCTATTGCTCTCGGGCGGCCTCGATTCACGACTCGTCGCCGCGACGCTCGTCGATCAGGGCATTGCGACGAAGGCGGTCGCACTCGGCCGCGACGACGACTTCGAGGTGATCGCCGCCGCCGCGGTCGCCGGCCGGCTGGGCATGCCATTGGAGGTGGTCTCCGCCGAATCGCCCGAGGGATTTGCGGAGCGAAACCGGAGGGCGGCCCGGTTTATCCAGTTGACGACGGCCTCGTTGGGCGACGACTTCGCGGAGAGTTTCGCCCTCGCCAAGCCGCCGGGCCGGTATGTCTGGTCGGGCTTCATCTTCGATTGGACCTTCGAGCCCGTGTCGTTCGCCGACGGCCGCGACCCCGAGACGGGAGCGTGGGCCGTCGAGGGCATGATCGCCTACATGAACCGCTGGGGGATCCCGATGGCCCGCCTGCCCGAACTGCTGGGCGACGACGGGCCTTCCCTGCGCGACACGCTGATCGCGGACCTCCGGGCTAAGTGCCTGGGCGGCGAGGATCGACCCGAAATCGAAGCCTGTCGAATCCGCTGGGATCAACGCATCCGCAACCATGTGGCGATGGCCTGTCACGCCATGACCTTCCGGGCCTGGCCGCTGATGCCGGCGACCGATCGTTGCTTGAACGAGGCCGTCCTGGGATTGCCACCCCCCGCCTTCCGAGGCCGCGGGCTCGAGCGGGCGATCCTCCGCCGGATGCGTCCCGACCTCTGCGACGTGCCGCTCGACACCAACTCGTTTCGATTCGACCCGCTGACCGGCAACCCTTCGTGGCTCGGGAAGCTCGCGGCATCCGTGAGGGGCCGGCTGCTGCGGCTCTACTGGCAGCGGTTCAGGCGCCGTGATCCAAGACGCTACGAGCGGCTCTTCAACGTGGACCATCCGCGCTGGATGGCGGTGCGCCGCGACGTCGAACCGCTGCGGCCGCTCCTCCACCGCCACCTCGATCCGCGGCTCGTGGCGGAACTCCTGCCGCCACCGGACGTCCGGACCAACTTCGCCAATCCGGTGAACACAGGGGGCGCGATCCGCTTGCTGCTCACGCTGGCCATCGTGCTCGAGGGCCTCGATCACCCGTAGGAGCCGCGCACCCGCCCGTCGCTCCCGCCGCGGGCTCCCTGGAGCAGCGCCTCCGCGGGCATTTCAGGCCGCGGCGTGGGCCTGCTGCGTGTGGACGGCCGTTGAACGCAGCAGGATGCAGCCCTGCAAGACCTCGGGACGGCCGGGGCTGCCGACCGCCGCGGTGGGGCAGGCGATGAGCCCCGCGATCCGGCCCCACGTGATCTTGAGGGCGTGCGGCACCGAGCAGGCGCTGACGTTGCCCGTCCGCCGCGTGAGCCCGTTGATGAGTTCGCCGGTGACGCCGTGCTCGTCGAGCTTCATGCCGGTGAACCGCACGATTCCCGAACCGGCCTGATGGGGCACGACGAAGTTGACGTCGCCGCCGGTGAGGCCCGTGCCGGCCAGCGCCTTGCCCACGGCCGACGACATCGCCCGCGGGGCTATCTCGGCGATCGCCATGCCGTCGAGCGAATAGACCAGCCGCTCGTCGGCCACGACCCTCCCGCCACCCGGGGTGGGCACGGCCACCCGCGGCCGGAGGTGAAAATCGAACGCCGACCGCTCGGCGGCCTGCTTCTCGGCCACGGCATGCACGATCTCGAAATGGACCGGATGCCTGCGGCTGGTCGTGGGGGCCAGCAGCGTGGCGGAGGCCATGTCGCCAAACAGGCCGGCCGTCTGCCGGCAGCCGTAGTCGGTGATGCGGCTGATGCGGCTGGCGACGACGACGAGCACGAACTCGTCTTGCCGCAGGGCGAGCCGCGGGGCCCAGCGCCGACTGACGAGCTCGAACGCCCGGCTGTAGCCGCAGCAAAACCAGTTGATGCCGATGGTACGGCTGCGTCTGGCCCCGAGCTCGCGGGCCAGTTGCCGGGCCGCCCGACCCGGCCTCTCCACCGCCGCTGCGACCGGCGAGAGATGCCGGCGGGCCACCGAGGGAGGAAGAAAGGAGGGCGATACGAAGACGATCCCGCGGCAGTCGGCCAGATTGCAGCCGGTCTCACGCTGGAGTTGCCGGACGGCCTGCAGGCCCATCGTCAGCTCGTCGTCGAGCGAGATCCCCCGGGCCTCGATCCCGGTGTGGTGGGCGAACTTGCGGGGCATGGTGTCGCCGAACCAGTCGTTCTCCAACTCCCAGGGGGGCTGATGAACCGAAATGGCGGCGATGCCGAGCGGCTGATGGCGGGGTGCGTCCATGCGTGGATGCCGTGTCATCGGGGAGGGGTCGCAGAGGCCGTCCATGGCGATCCGCGGCGGGATTGTGGCGTGCGACGGCACCCGGGGCCAGCGAGAAATCAGCCCGTAAAACAGGCCACGACCCACGCCGGCCCCCCGCCCGTCGAGACTCGCCGGCGAGCCGCTACAGTGGATTCCGGCGGCGGCGGCGTCGCGAATCCCCGAGGTCCTGGAATCACGGCACATGCATCGGTCGATCGCGGACGCGGGCTGGAGGTTCGACAACTCCTATGCACGGCTCCCTGACACGCTCTTCACGCCCGCGACGGCCACGTTGGTGCGAAGCCCCGCGATCGTGGTCTTGAACCGGCCGCTCGCCGCCGACCTGGGGCTCGACGCCGAGGTGCTCGGGGCCGAAGGGGCCGCGGTGTTTGCCGGCAACGCGCCGCCGCCGGGAGCCATGCCGATCGCCCAGGCCTACGCCGGGCACCAGTTCGGCCAGTTCACCAACCTCGGTGACGGCCGGGCGATCCTGTTGGGGGAACACCTGACCCCCGACGACCGCCGCTTCGACATCCAACTCAAGGGCGCGGGCCGCACCCGCTACTCCCGCGGCGGTGACGGCCGCGCGGCGCTCGGCCCGATGCTCCGCGAGTTCATCGTCAGCGAGGCGCTGCACGCCCTGGGAATTCCCACCACCCGCAGCCTCGCCGTCACCACGACGGGAGAGCTCGTCTTGCGGGAGGCCCCCCTGCCCGGCGCGGTGCTCACGCGGGTCGCGGCGAGCCACATCCGCGTGGGCACGTTTCAATACGCGGCGGCCCTGGCCGGCCAGAGCCCGCTCCCGCCGCTGCTCGAACATGCCATCGCGCGACATGATCCGGAACTCGCCGGAGCCGACGACCCGGCCGTGGCCTTCCTCGAGGCGGTCGTTGAACGGCAGGCGGCGCTCGTGGCCCGGTGGATGCTCGTGGGCTTCGTGCATGGCGTGATGAACACCGACAACGTCGCGGTCTCGGGCGAGACGATCGACTATGGGCCCTGCGCGTTTCTCGACGCCTACGATCCGGCGACGGTCTTCAGTTCGATCGACCGCCAGGGCCGTTACGCCTACGCCAACCAGCCCACGATCACGCACTGGAATCTCGCCCGGCTCGCCGAGAGCCTGCTGCCGCTCGTGCAGGGTGATGAGGAAGCGGCGCTCGAGAGCGTGCAGCGGGTGCTCGGGACGTTTCCGGAGCGGTACGAGCGGCATCGCCTGGCAGGAGCCCGGGCAAAACTCGGACTGCTCGCGGAGGAGGACGGCGACGCCGGGCTGGTTGCGGCACTGCTCCAGCGGATGCACGAGACGCGGGCCGACTTCACGGCGACCTTCGCGGCCCTCGCCCGCTGGGCGGAAGCGGGAATGTCGGCGGAGGAGCGGTGCGGCTCCCCCGACATCGAGGGCTGGTGCGACCTCTGGCGGGAGCGACTCACGCGGCAGCCCGGCACGCTGGCGGAGGCGGCCGCGCGGATGCGGCGGGTCAACCCGGTCGTCATTCCGAGGAACCATCGCATCGAGGAGGCCCTTGCCGCGGCGGAGATGGGCGACTTCTCCCCGCTCCACCGGCTCGTCGCGGTGCTCCGCTCGCCCTTCGACGAGACACCGGAAAACCTGCCCTATCGTTCCGGGCCGCCGGCGGGCTGCGGCCCATACCGCACTTTTTGCGGCACCTGATCCCGGACCATCGGGGGCGCCGGTCGATCAGCCGCCGGGCACGGTACGGCGGTTCGGCAAAATGGGGCCGCTGGGACTCGAAC
>SXHR01000006.1:0-4975 GCA_005773625.1 Planctomycetaceae bacterium
CGGGAATCGTCACCGACGGAGTCGATCCCCGATCCCCGATCCTCGGTCCCCGATCCTCGGTCCCCGATCCCCGGGGGCTCGGGGCCCGGCTATCAGTGCTGCTGCCGCCAGACCTCGGCGAGCACCACCCCGCAGGCGACCGACACGTTGAGGCTTTCGACGGCGCCGGTGCCCGGGATCTGCACGCATTCGGTCGCCACCGCCTCGATCGGACGCGACACGCCCTCCCCTTCGCTGCCGAGCACGAGCACCGTCCGGCCGCCGAGCTTCGCCTTGCCGAGCGGTCCGCCGCGGAGGCTCGACGTCGCGACGATCCGGAAGCCGTCTTTGGCGAGCCGGCGGAGATCGGCCACCGGGTCGGCGGTGTCACACACCGGCACAAACTCCGCAGCGCCCTCGGCGACACGAACCGCGGCCGGCGAGAGCGGAGGCAGTTCACCGGCGCGGCCCACGATGGCCGCCGCGCCGAAATGGGCCGCGGTGCGGAGGATCGAGCCGAGGTTGTGCGGATTCTGCACGCCGTCGAGATAGAGGAGCGGCCCGACTGCTTTTCGCGCCGCGAGATCCCGCAGCAGCTCGTCGAGCGACCAGCGGCGGATCGCCTTGGCGAGGATCGCGACGCCTTCGTGGTGGATCGAGCCGGTCAGCCGCGCGAGATTCTCGTCGGCCACGATCTGGAAGCCCTTCCGCTCGCGGGCGCACCAGTCGAGGAGCCTGGCGAACTGTCGCCTGCGGGCTTCCGTCACATACACGCGGATCACGTCGGCGGCCCGCCTGGCAAAGAGTGCCTCGCAGGCCCGCAGCCCGTGAAACATCTCCTCGGTCTTGGCCTGATGCCGTCGCGCGTCGTCGGAAGACCGTGCGGGCCGCTTCCCTCCCGCAGGCCGCTGGGCGGCCGTTGGCGTCGCCGGTGCGGCCGTTGGCTGCGGCGGTCGCTGCGGTCGCTTGAAAGGCTTTTTCGCGTGGGAACGTTTCATAGGAGGATGATGCTACCCTCCCGGCGGAAAGCCCCAAGCGGTGCCCTCGGGAGGGACGAGCGGCGGAAGCACGGCCGCCGGCCTGTCAGCCGCGTTTCCGCGAGAGCATGAACTCATTGCCTTCCGGATCGACGCACATCGCGAGATGCGGCGGCTCACCGTTTTCCGGCTCGGGCTCCCGCGTCAGTGAACCGCCGGCTGCCACCACCTCGCGGGCGGCGACGATCACGTCCGGCACCTGGAAGCTGAGACCCGTCCAGGTGCGTTTCCCCTCGCCCCCGGAGTGGATGCCGATCACGGAGCCTCTGATCTCGACCTCCGCGATGACGCTGTTGTGCTTGAGCACGGTGCCGCCGCAGAGATCGCGGTAAAAACCGATGGCCCGGTCCATGTCGGCGGCCCAGATCACATACTTCACTCGTTCGATGTTCATGCGGCGAGTATAACGGGCGGAGAGACAAATCTGCCCGAGCGGGGAGCGGCCGTCTCGGCCGATGGTATCGACATGGCTCCTTCCTCGGGCACCCGCCGCTCGTTTCTCGCCGCCGCCGCCACCGCAGGGGGTGTCGCCTCCTGCCCGGCGGCGGACGAGCCGGTCGTGAATCGGCCGCCGAAGATCGGCGTCTCCACGTATTCCTTCTGGCAGTTCCGCGAGCAGCGGGTCGAGATCGAAGACTGCATCGACACCGCCGCCCGCATGGGCTTCGACGGCGTCGAGATCCTCGAGAAGCAGATGCGGGACCAGTCGCCCGGCTACCTCCAGTCGCTCAAGCGGCGGGCCTTCTCCCAAGGCCTCGAACTCTGCGGGCTCTCCACGCACCAGGGTTTCGTCTCCCCCGACGCGGCCGTCCGTCGTGAGAATGTCCTCATGACCTGCCGATCGATCCGGCTCGCCGCGTTGCTCGGCATCCCGACGATGCGGGTCAACACCGGTCGCTGGGGCACTTCAAAATCATTCGACGACCTGATGGCCAACAAGGGGATCGAGCCTCGGCTCCCCGGCCACACCGACGACGAGGCCTTCGGCTGGGTGATCGCGGCGCTGGAGGCCTGCCTGCCGACCGCCGAGGAATGCGGCGTCGTGCTCGGACTCGAAAACCACTGGGGCCTGGGCCGCACGGCCGAGGGAGTGATGCGAATCGTCGATGCGATCGACTCGCCCTGGCTGCGGGTCACGCTCGACACCGGCAACTTTCTCGACGACATCTACCCGCAGCTGGAACGGATCGCCCCGCGGGCCTGCCTGGTGCAGGCCAAGACCTACTTCGGCGGCGGCAAGTGGTATTCGCTCGAGATCGACTACGACCGCGTCGCGGCGATCCTGCGAAAGGCCGGCTACCGCGGCTGGCTGTCGCTGGAGTTCGAGGGACAGGAAGATCCGGCGACCGCGGTGCCCAGAAGCCTCGAGTTGTTGCGAAGGGCCTTTGCATGAATGCCCCGGCCGCCCGTCACGTGATGCTTCCCGCCCTCATCGCCGCGGTCTGCCTCGGCCCGCCGGCCTCGGGCGACGAGCCGGCCGCCCTCGGGCCCGGCGACTACTGCATCGTCGTCTCCCGATCGACCCGCGACGATCCGGCCTGGGGCAAGGTGGTCGATGCCCTGCTCGACAAGCATCGTGGCCGGCGGCCGCAGGTGCTCGTCTGGAAGACCACCCCGGAGGAGACGGTCGGGCTGCTCGCCGGGTCGCCGCCCCGCCATGCCTGCTTCGTCGCCCGCCCGGAGGAGGCGAGCCGCGAGTTCGTCGCCACGGTGCACCGGCTCACCCGCCGGCTCGACGACGATCCCTACACCGACGTTCTCTGGGGCATCCTCACCGGCTTCGATGCCGCCAACGCCCTCACCATCGCGAGGCAGGCCGAGCCTCTCGTGGTGAAGCGGGTCACGGCCGGCACCTCGCTCGCGATGGATCGTGTCGTCGAGGGGGAATGGTATTCGGAGCTCGTGCAAAACCGGATGGTCCGCAAGGCGGCCGGCGGCGATGCGGTGGAGGCCCGCTGCCCCGACGACACCACCGCCCTCCTCGCGGCCCGCTTGAACGACGGCGTCACCGATCTCTTCGTGACCTCGGGCCATGCCACGGAGCGTGACTGGCAGATCGGGTTTTCCTACCGCAACGGTTCGTTTCGGTCGGGCGGTGGCAGGCTCTGGGGTCTCGACACCGCCGGCGTGCGGATCCCGATCGAGTCGGCCAACCCGAAGGTCTGGCTGCCGATCGGCAACTGCCTCGCGGGCAACATCGACGGCCCCGACGCCCTCGCGCTGGCCTTCATGAACTCCGCCGGCGTTCGTCAGATGATCGGCTACACGGTTCCCACCTGGTTTGGCTACGCGGGCTGGGGATGCCTCGACTACTTCGTGGAGCAGCCGGGGCGGTTCACGCTCTGCGAGGCCTTCCACGCCAACCAGCACGCGCTGGTGCACAGGCTCGAGACCCGGGCCGCGGCCGAAGACGAAGCCGGCCTGCAGTTCGATCGCGACGTCCTCGCCTTCTACGGCGATCCGGCGTGGGAAGCCCGCATGGCCGGGGGGGCGGTCCAGTTTCGCCAGACTCTCACCGAAAAAGAGGGCGTGTTCACGCTCGACATCGTGCCGCTCGCCGGCGAACGCTCCTACGCTCCGGTCGACACCAACGGCTCGCAGCGGGGCGGAAGGCCGATCGTGCAGTTTCTCCCACGGCGGCTGTCCGGCCTGAAGCTGATCGAGGGGGCCGACCTCAATCCCCTCGTCACCGACACGTTCGTGCTCGTGCCGCTGCCCTCCCCAGACTCCGACACTCCGCTCCGCGTGGTTTTCGGCGGCGATTCCGCCGCGGCCCCGCCCGCCGATTGACCTCCGGCGTATCATTCCGGCGCCCCTCCCCTCCTCCGGTTCTTCCTTCGGCACGGCCGCCGCCCCCCGCGGAGTCGTGCCATGACCCACAAGCGCATTCTGTTTCGCTCCGATGCCCGGGAGCGGGTGCTGCGGGGGGCGACCACGCTCGCCGACGCCGTCCGCGTCACGCTCGGACCGAAGAGCAAGTGCGTGCTGATCGGCAGGTCGTGGGGCAGCCCGCTGGTGTGCAACGACGGCGTGACGATCGTCAAGGAGATCGAACTGGAGGACCCGGAGGAAAATCTCGGCGCCCGCATGCTCCGTGAGGCGGCGGAGCGCACCGGAGACGTCGTGGGCGACGGCACGACCACCTCCACGCTCCTGGCCCACGCGATCTTCGCCGAGGGCCTCAAGAATCTCGCCGCGGGCGCCAGCGCCGTGGACATGAAGCGGGGGCTCGACCGCGGGCTGAGGGCCGCCGTCGCCGCGATCCGGTCGCTCTCGAAGCCGGTTGCGAGCAGGAAGGAGAAGGCGCAGGTCGCGGCCCTCTCGGCGCACAACGACTCGGCCCTCGGCGACTTCGTCGCCGAGGCGATGGACAAGGTCGGCAGCGAGGGCGTGGTCACCGTCGAGGAGGCGAAGGGCACCGAGACCTCGATCGAGGTCGTGGATGGCATGCAGTTCGACCACGGACTGCTCTCGCCGTATTTCGTCACCGATCCGGAGCGGCAGCAGGCGGTGCTGGAGAATCCGCTCGTGCTCCTCCACGAGTCGAAGATCGCGAACCTCAAGGAGTTTCTCCCGTTTCTGGAGATGGTCGCGCAGCAGCGGCGGCCGCTGGTCGTGATCGCGGAGAGCGTGGAGGCCGAGGCCCTGGCCACGCTCGTGGTCAACCGGCTCCGCGGGATCCTCGAGTGCGTCGCGGTGAAGGCGCCGGGCTACGGCGACCGCCGCCGCGAGATGCTCGAAGACATGGCGACGCTCACCGGCGGCCGGCTGATCTCGACCGACCTGGGCGTCGCCCTCGACGGTGTGAAGGCGGCCGATCTCGGCAGCGCCGCCAAGGTGGCGGTGGACCGCGACACCACCACCATCATCGGCGGCAAGGGGGCCAAGGGGGCGATCATGGCCCGCTGCGACGAGATTCGCCGCCGCATCAAGGAAGCCACGAGCGACTACGACCGCGA
>SXHR01000081.1:0-3442 GCA_005773625.1 Planctomycetaceae bacterium
GCCGCTGCCGGTCTGGAAGACGACGAGCGGGAAATGGGCGTCGAGCTTTCCGGAAATCACCTCGTCGGCCGCACGGACGATCAGCTGCACGGTGTCGGCGGGCAGCTGGCCGAGTTCGCCGTTGGCAAGCGCCGCCGACTTCTTGAGCACACCGAGCGCCTTCTTGACCGCCCGGCCCCACTGGAAACGCTCCACGCCGATCTTGAAGTTGTCACGGGACCGCTCCGTCTGGGCCCCCCAATAGCGGTCGGCGGGCACCCGCACGTCGCCCATGCTGTCGGTTTCTGTGCGGAAGTCGGGCGTGGCGGGCATCGGCGGGGCTCCGGAGGGGAAGGGGCTGGTGAGCAGGCCGTGGAACGAGCCTGCCTGAGCGGGATGCGAAGGTCGTCGACCATGACAACCCTCGGCGTTTCCGCCGGTCGATCAAGGGGGACAGAGGCCACGGACGACCCTGTCCACCCGCGGCCAGTGTAGCGTGCGGCCGCCGGGGGCCGGCTCAGCGGCGAAGCGGTCGCTGGGTCGCATCGGGCGTGCGGCTCGCCGTTGGCGACGTCTTGGCGTCTTCGGCCCTCGAGGTCGTGGCCAGCGCGATCGCGAGCCAGCCGTCGGCGCACACCGCCTGCACGGCCTGCACCCCGGCCAGCCGCGGGTTCGAGAGCATCTTGTCGGGCATGAGTTTCACGGGACGCTCCTTCGGGAACATCTTTCCGAAGATCGTCCGCAGACCGAACTCCATCCGCCCCTTGTGGCCGGGGCCGCTGAGCTGCACCGGACCGTCGCGTTCGAGCATCACCTGCATGCCCGACACGACAGGACGGTAGGCCACCTGGGCGACGATCTCGTACCAGTTGTTGCGGCGACCGCTCTCGAGCGAGTCGAGCGAGACCCGCACGTGCACGAGGCCGTCGCGGCACTCGACCCGGAGCGGCTCGGTGTCGGCGAACTCCACCTCCACGCCGTCGGGCAGGTCGTCGGGCACCTGCGGCGGCAGTCCGAGGCGGGTGCAGATGAATCGCGCGAGATCCTCGAGCCCCATCCGCCGTCCCTGCAGGCCGAACCTGTCGCAGGCGTTGTTCACGCTCGACTCATGGACCTGCATGCTCAGAAGCGCGTCCTTCGGCGCCCGCGGTCGCGGCGTGTGCGCGGCGAGTTGTGAGGCGGCCGCGAGGCGGAGGCGTGCCGTGGCCACTCCCGACGCAGTCTCCAGCGACACGGCCGTCGGCTCGAGGCCGAGCGCCTCCAGCGGCTTCCAGAACCGCTGGCGGATCCGTTCGGCGGCGGCCGAGAGCTGCGGTTCGGTCTGTTGATCGACCTCATGGCAGGCCCGGGACACGATTTTCGCCCTGACCTCGCGATTGGCCTGGTCGATGTTCTCGTCGTGCTGGGTGCGGGCGATCCCGCGGACGAAAGAGCCCATCAGGGGCACGGAGTCGAAGCCCGTCTCGATGCCCGCGAGCTGCGACTGGTTGGAGGCGTTGCCCCGCGCGGCACCGAAGGCGAGCCCCTGTGGCGACACGTTGATCGGCTTGAAGACGGTGAACGTGGACAGCCCCCGGCTGTGGATCGTCACCGAGCCCGCTTCGGTGACCGTCCGCGAAGCGACCTCGCCGCTCACCAGCAGGTCGAGTCGGATCTCGCTGGGATGGGGCGTGAACCGGACGGCGGTCGATTGCTCGACGGTCTTGGTGCCCCGGACTTTTCTGCCCAGCACGAAGTCCTGCAGCGGGCCCGTCGTGACCGTCGATTCCGGCAGCATCCGTTCCACGAACTGCTCATTGATCGCGATGCGGACGTTGGGCGAGAGATAGTGGTCGTGCACCGTGCGGTCGATCATGCGAGTCGATGCCGACGGGGCGGCCGCGATGCCGCGCAGCGCGTCCCGCACCACCCGGGCCTCGTCGCCGTCCCGCGTGGATTCGAACCGCTCGAGCGCATCGAGGAGACGCGACACTTCCCGCGTCATCGAGGCGGCGGTGAGGCCGGGCTCCAACTCGCCCTGTTCGGGCTGCCTCGGGCCGGCCTCGATGTCGGCGCAGCACGAAGCGGCCGCCCGCCAGACGGCCACCCGGCGGGACACGGCCAGCGCCGTGCGACGAATCTGCGACGCGAGCGACGCATCGACGGTGTCGTCCGCGATCTTCATCCCCTCGGGCACCCGCTCGCCGAGCGCGATGAGCGGCTCCTCGCCCCGCGTGTCACGCGGACCGCCCGTCGCCGCGACCGACTCCAGGCCGCCGAGCGTGTCGGCCGCCCAGCCCGACGCCACCTGATCCCGGGCATCGGCGGCGAGCCGCTCGAGTTGTTCGATCAACTTCAGCGGCACGGGCCATCGCGAGCCGTCGAGCGGCAGGGCCTCGCTCTGGGCCGGCACACCTGATTCGCCCACCTGATCGCGGACGACACGATCACGAAGGCGGTCGAGCAGCCGGCCGCCGCCGGTCGGCTGCGGCGCTGCCGCTTCACCACGGAGTTCGGAGCGGCGCTCCGAGAGTCTGTCCAGCAACCTGCCCCTGCCCCCCGCCGGCTCGCGGGTGTCGCCGCGGGCCGCGTCGGTCCAGTTGACCCCGTCGGGATCGTTCCATTCGCTGCCGGGCAGCGGGGCGGCAGCCGGCGTCGGCGGCCGCTCCTCGTCGAGACGCCGCGGCGGGGCCGGGGCCTTCTCGGCATCGGCGTCATTGCGGCGCGTGACGAGCGCTCGCAAGCCCGCGGCGGGCGGTTCGCCGGCGTCTTGGCCCATCGGGGCCTCGGGCTCCACCGGCGGGGGCAGCAGCGGGGTGTCATCGTCGGTGGCGACCGGCATCTCGGATGGAGTTCTTGCGGAACTCGGCTGCGGCGGGAAGCGACCGGCCGTGGGCAGCGCCTGCGGCACGATCGCCTGCGCGATCGGCGACGCCGCGTCGCCGAGCGCCAGCCGCTCGGGCAACGCTCGGGGCTCCACGGGTAGCCGAATCGAGAGGGCGAGCGCGTCCGCCGGCAGATCCTCCGCCACGACGACCGGCGGACGTTCGGCCTCGACCGCGGGTGATTCGAGACCGAAGTAGGGCTCGGGAGGCGGGCTCCAGAAGTCGGGACCCGCGATCACCACCGCAAAGGCGAGGCCGGCGAAGAACGCGGAGGCGACGATGATGCCCGGGCGTCGGTCCGCGCTGCCGCTCGTGGTCGCCATGGTCGATCGCCGTCCGCCTGCCAGAAAATCGAGGGCCCGGACACGACGGTCCGACCCTTGCAGATGGATCGACAGGCACCACCGGAAAAATCGATTCCTGCGGCTCCAGGCCGCAAGGTCGCGGCACCACGGACCTCCGCAGCCGGAAGTTGGGCAAGGGGCGCGGGGCCGGCAGCGTGGACTGAGCGGCCTCGGAGGAGCCGCTCAGGCCTGCCGGGCCAGCCGCGGTTCTTCGAGGATCGCCGTCCAGGCATCGACGAGCACGGTGAGATTCGC
>SXHR01000082.1:0-6428 GCA_005773625.1 Planctomycetaceae bacterium
ATCGGCCTCGGCCAGGGCATCGCCGTGCTCTTCGAACGGCTGGAGTGAACACGCCGTGATGCCCCCCTTCGCAATGCCAAAGACCGAGTCGCGGTCGCACCCGCCGACCGCACCCCGGCGGGCGACCACGCTCGTCGATCTGCTCGTGGGGCTCGTGGCCGCCGCCCACGACCGGCGGGCGATCGTGGATGGGCTGGCCGGAGGCGATGCCCCGGGAGCCTCCTGGACCTGGGGTGACGTCGCCGCCGCCGCCGTGCACCTTGCCGAGGGCCTCACCGCCGCGGGACTCGCGCGGGGCGATCGCGTCGTGCACCTCGGGCCCCACTCACCCGACTGGATCGTCGTCGATCTGGCCTGTGCGGTGGCGGGCGTGGTGCATGTGGCGGTGCATGCCGACGCGGGCCGCGATGAGCATCTCGCGCAGTGCGCCTGGCTCGAGCCCCGCGGCGTGATCTTTTCGGGAGCCCGCCGCGCGGGCGATGTCGCGGCTGCCGACGTGGCTCCACGGATCGTGATCGATCTCACCGCCGGCGGGTCGCATGCGGCAGCGGGCCTCGCCGCCGGCGGCTGGCGGCCGCGGGTGGCGGAGCCCGCGGCTCTCCGGTCGGCGCTCGACCGGCATGCCGCGGCCTGCGAACCCGAAGCGTGCAGCACGATCCTCCTCTCGTCGGGCACGACGGGCGTGCCGCATGGCGTGATGCACTGCCAGGCGGCGCTCGCCGCCAACGCGAACGCGGCGGCCGAGATGTTTCTCGATGATCCGCGGGACGTGCGGCTCTCGTGGCTGCCGATGAGCCATGCGCTCGCCCGCACGGGCGACCTCTACACCGCGATGGTCCGCGGCGGCTGTCTCAACGTCGTCCGCGACCGCACCCGCGTGCTCGAGGCGTGCCGGACGGTGCCGCCGACGGTGATTCTCGGAGTGCCCGCGTTCTTCGAGCGGCTCGAACGAGGCGCGGTCTCGGGGCGGATTTCGGACCTGGGCGATGCTCTCGGCGGGAGCGTGCGCGTGTGCGTGTCGGGGGGTGCGCCGCTTCGCCGCCGGACGGCCGAGTTTTTCAACACGCGGGGCGTGCCGCTCGTGGAGGGCTACGGGCTGGCCGAGGCGGGGCCGGTGGTGGCCCTCGGCAATCCACGGATCGCGCGGCCGGGCATGATCGGTCCGCCGATCCCCGGCGTCGAGGTGCGGATCGACACGCGGAGGGAGTCCTCCGGGCAGTTGCTCGTCAAGACACCGAGCAGGGCGCTGGGCGTCATCGGTCCCCTGCCGTCGGCTCGCGAGGGTCTGTCGCCCGTGGTCGCTGATAGAGCCGACGGTTGGCTCGCGACGGGCGATCTGGCCACGATCGACGAGGCGGGGCATCTGCGGATCACCGGTCGCCTCCGCGACACGCTCGTGCTCGCCACGGGCGTGAAGGTGCCGCCGGCGGCCGTCGAGGCTGCGCTCGCCGAAGATGACGCCGTCGCCCAGATCTGCGTCGTGAGCGGCGGCGGGTCGAAGCCCGTGGCCATCGTCGTGCCGGAGCCCGATGTTCTCCGGGCCGCGATCCGCCGCATGGGCCTGCGGATCGTCAGTCGGCGGCAGGCTCTGACGCATCCGCGGGTGCTCGCCTGGCTGGCGCGGCGCCTGGGGCGGCGGCAGCGGGGTCTGCCCAGGGCATGGCGGGTCGGGTCTTACGCGCTCGTGGGCCGGGCGTTCGATGCCGCGCACGGCGAAGCGACGGAGTCGCTCAAGCTCCGACGCGACGTGATCGCCCGGCACTTTGGCGACCTGATCGCACGGGCCGGGCGGGATCCTGGCCGCGGGGGCGAGCCCTCCACGAACCGCTCGTCGGCGGCGACTCAAGACACCTCCTGGCTCGCCGGAGCAGTCTGGAACGGTGTCGAGGGGGGGTTTGCAGCCGCCGCCGCGCAAGCCGCCCTTCCGCTGCCAGACCGCGTCGAGGCCGTGCTCGATCGGGCCGCCCTGGAGATCGCCCGACTCCGCACCGCACGCGGGCTCTATGAACCGGCCTCCACGCCGGCCGGCGACGCGGCCCCGATCGATGATCCGCCCTCGGCGCCGCTGGGCATCTTTTCCGCGCGGGCGGAGGCAGCCCTCGGCGAGGCCGGTCTGTGGGGGCTGGCCGTGCCCGAGGTCTTCGGCGGCGCCGGCGCATCGATGCTCGATCGTGCCCGCGCGATCAGCCGCGTGGCGGCCGACGTTCCGACAGCGGCGGGCATGCTCGCCGTGCATTCGTCAATCGGCGCGGTGTCGGCCGTCGCCGGCTTCGGCACGGCCTCGCAGCAGGCGCGGCTCTTGCCGGCGCTTGCCGGGGGTCGGCTGCTCTCCATTTTCGGGGCCACGGAATCCGACGCCGGCTGCGATCTCGGACGGGTGCGGGCGACGGTCGAGCGGCGCTCCGATCGCCTGCTGCTCACGGGCACCAAGATGTTCATCACCGGTGCCACCCATGGGCGGCTCGTGAAGGTGCTCGCGGTGCTCGATGGCCGGCCGGTGGTGGTGCTCGCGCGGCTGCCCGATGCCGACACGCCGACCTTCCGGCTGCGGCGATACGCGCTGCATCCGCTCAAACACGCCCACAACGCGGCCCTCGAGTTTTCAGGCTTCGAGATCCTGCCGGAGGACGTGCTCGATCCCGGCCCTTCGGGCGATGCGATGCGAATCATCTGGCACGGCTTGAACCGGGGCCGCGTCACGCTCGCCGCGCAGGCCGCCGGCACGCTGCGAATCCTGCTCACTCAGGCCCGCGACCCCGCGGCCGCCCGCATCACCTGGAAACAGCCCATCGGCTCGCGGCAACTGATCCAGGGACGGCTCGGCAGGATTGCGGCGTCGATCGTGGCCTGTGACGCCGTGGCCGCCTGGGCTGCGTCGGCGATCGATGCGGGGCAGAGCGGCGAGTGGGAGGCGATCACGGCGAAGGTGGTCGCGAGCCACTGCGTTCGCGATGCCGCCATCGACGCGCTGGGCGTGAACGGTGGCCGGGCCTTCCTCGTCGGCCATCCGCTCGGCGACTCGTTGCACGATCACTTCGCCGTCTCGGTCTACGAGGGCGAGAGCGATCTGCTCGGGCTGGCGCTCTTCAAGGGACTCGCCAAACATCATCCGCTCGCCACACTGGGCCGTGATGCAGCCGCCTGGCGGCGGGCCGGGGCATGGCTCGCCTGGCGGGTGGCCACGGCTGCCGGCCCTCGCCACCAGGATGCAGTGATCCTCGATCGTCGCCTCCGCGATCATGCCCTGGCGGCGCGGCGGAGCCTCTCCAGGACCGCCCGAGGCATCGATCGGCTGATTCACCGCCACGGCCGGAGCCTCGCCGAGCGGCAGTTGGAACTGGGCCAACTTTCCGCAGACGTCCGCGAGGCCCTCAGCGTGCTGGCCGTGGCCCATCATGCCGACGCCTCCGGCGACGACCGCCTCCTGGCGCCGGCCGATGTCTGGTGTCGGCTCGCGCTCGTCAGGATCGGCGGCGGACGGCCTGCGGGCCACGACCTGGCCGCTCTGGCCAGGGTGGGAGCCGGGATGATGTCCGACGAAACCTTTCCTTTCCGACACCGTTGAAAGAGTGTCAAATCACGACGTTGGCATGCCAACGCGGCGATCGAAAACGACTCTCCTTGTGCTGGCGCTTCACATGTGGAAGAAGGCAAGGGTGGGTGAAGCGGTCGGCGAACGCCCGATGAGTCTTCGGCAGCCGCGGCCGAAGGCGACGAGACTTTTGCCGCCCCGACCCGGCGAGGAACAGTACCCGCGTGCGATCGAGGTGACCTGATGCGGTGGGTGTCGACACTGGTGCAACGGCGGGGGGTGACGGCGGTCGCCGCTTGCCTGATGGTGGTGGCGGCGGCGGGTGGCTCCCCGGCAGCCAACCCTGCCAAACCCGGCAAATCGGCGGCGCGAGCGGGCGGCCTGCCGAAGGCGGTGACGATGGTGTCCGCCAAGCCCGTGATGGAGGTCGCACCGGTCGATGCCCGCCGCCGCGACAAGGTGCGGGCGCAGGCCGCGGCGATCGATGCGATTCTCTCTGTCCGGTGGCGGGAACAGGGGGCGCCGCCTTCGCCACCGCTCGATGACGCCCAGTTTGTCCGCCGCATCCACCTCGAGTTGGCCGGTCGGATTCCGACGTACGACGAAACCGTGGCGTTTTTCCGCGATGACTCGTCCGTGAAGCGTGATCTGCTGATCGAGCGGCTCCTGGCGAGCCCCGACTACGTCAGCCACTTCTACAACTTCTGGGCCGACATCCTCCGGCTCTGCGAGCGGCCCCAGCGGAACCTGATCTTCGAGCCGTACCTGGCCTACGTGAAGGACTCGATCCGCACCAACAAGCGTTATGACGACTGGGTGCGAGAAATGCTCACGGCCGACGGACGGCTCTGGGAAAACCCGGCCGTCGGCTTCCAACTCCGCGACGACGGCATGCCGCTGCCCTACGTGGACAACACCGTCCGCGTTTTTCTCGGCACCCAGATCGGCTGCGCGCAATGCCACGATCATCCCTTCGATCATTGGACGCAGCACGAGTTTTACGAGCTGGCGGCCTTCACCGCCGGCACCAAGACCCGGCTCGGCGAGGTCGGCAAGCCCGGCAAACCGGGACAGGATCCCAAGCCGATCCTGCCGCCGGCCGTACGCCGACTCGTCAAGGAGGCCAGGGAGACCAAGGGACGCAAAGCGGGGCAGTTGGTCCAGTTCATCCAGGCCAATGCGACGACCGTCAGCTTTCAGGACCGTCCGCTGCGGCTTCCCCACGACTACCAATACGACGACGCCACGCCGCGGGAGCTCATCGACAGGAAAATCCTCTGGGGTTCGGTGCCGGCCAGCGTCAAAAACGCCGATGGCCGCGAGCAGTTGGCGGCGTGGATGGTCGCGCGGACGAACCGGCAGTTCGCCCGCACGATCGCCAACCGAATGTGGCGGAAGGTGATGGGGGTGGGGCTCGTCGAGCCGGTCGACGACTTCCGCGACGAGAATCCGCCGAGCGATCCCGAGCTGCTCGAACATCTCACCGACCTCGTCACGCGGCTCGATTTCGACCTCCGTGAGTTCGTCCAGGTGGTGGTGTCGACCTCGGCCTACCAGCGGCGGGCGGTGATCCATGACCCCACGGCCGAAGATCCCTTTCGCTTCACGGGCCCGGCCCTGCGGCGGATGACGGCCGAACAGCTCTGGGATTCGATCGTGACGCTCGTCGCCCGCAATCCGTGGAGCGTCCAGCGGCCCGCCGTCGCCGAGATCGCCGAGGCGGCGGCGGTCGATCTGCGGCGGGCGTCACTCGACGATGTGGAACGGAAGTTCGACGCCTTCTTCGACCGCTACGGCCCCGGCTACCGCCAACGGGTCCTCCAGCGGACCTGCGGCTACCGCGGGCAGTGGCTCATGAAAGCCAGCGAGATGCCCACGCCGCTGCCCCTCGGCCACTTCCTCCGGCAGTTCGGCCAGAGCGACCGCGAGACGATCGAGGGGGGCCGCACCGTGCCCACGATCCCGCAGATCCTCGCCATGTTCAACGGGCAGATCACGCACGCCATGCTCGAGGAGGGTTCCGTGATCTACGAGAACGTGATGCGGCACGACCCCGCCGAGACGATCGATGTCGTGTTTCTTTCGGTGCTCTCCCGCGAGCCCACGCCGGACGATCGCCGCGAGGCCGTCGATGAGCTCGCTTCCGTCGCCGACCCGGCCGCCGGCTGCGGCAACCTGATCTGGGCCCTGCTCAACACCCGCGAGTTCATCTTCATCCAGTAGCGGCCGCTTCCGTTCGGCGCTCATCGTCAGGAGACCACCCATGCCTTCCCGACTCGTGATTCAAGACCACCCGCTCGCGCGGCGGGCCTTTCTCGGTCGTGCCGCCGGTGCCGCCTTCGGGCTCACGTTGCTCGACGGCATCGCCGGAAGGGGGATCGCCGCCGATCAGCCGGCCGGGGGCGGAATCAACGTGATCTACCTGATGATGCGGGGCGCGATGAGCCACATCGACACCTTCGATCCCAAGCCGGGCCGCGATGAGCAGGGGGAGACCGGCGTCATCGCGACGGCCGTGCCGGGCCTCCGGTTCGGTGAGCACCTTCCCAAACTTGCCGCGCTCGCCGACCGGCTGGCGGTGATCCGCTCGCTGACCACGGAGACCGGCGCTCATGAGCAGGGCACCTATCTCCTGCGAACCAGCTATGCCCAGATCAACAGCCTCCGCCATCCGTCGTTGGGCTCGTGGGCCGTGCACGTGCTCGGCAAGCGGAGCCGGGATCTCCCGGGCTACGTGCTCGTCGGGAACGGCAACGAGCATCCGGGCTGCGGCTTCCTCGATCCCGCCGTCACGCCCGTGCCGCTCGCCGACCCCGATCGTGGCCTGGAAAACATCGCCCGCCCGGCCTACCTCTCGCAGGGCAACTTCGAGCGGCGGCGCGCGCTCGCCGACCCG
>SXHR01000007.1:0-3915 GCA_005773625.1 Planctomycetaceae bacterium
CAGCGGAAGAGGGGCTCGAGCATGAGCACGAGCGGATACCGGGCATTGCCCCGAAGCCGCTGAATCGCGACATGACGAAGCACGGAGATCATCTGTCCGACCGGAACGCTCATGCGACTCTTTCCCTGCAACGGCCCGCCGTGGCCCGCCGGACGCGGGCGAGCGCCATGAGCGGGAAGTAGATCGGGTACCAGTGATACCGAAGATAGAAGACCTGTGGAAAACCCGTGCCGGTGAACTCCCGTTGCTCCCACGTGCCGTCGGCCTCCTGCCGACAGGTCAGCCAGGCGACGCCGCGCTGCACCGAACCGCCGGCCGCCCGACCGGCGGCCACGAGGCCCGCCACGGCCCATGCGGTCTGGGAGGCGGTGGGCACGCCCGTGCCGGCGAGGGCCGGGTCGGCATAGCTCGCCGGCGTCTCGCCCCACCCGCCATCGGACTGCTGGTGGATCTCGAGCCAATCGGCGCCGCCGGCGACCGCTGGATCGTCGCAGGAAATCCCGATCGCCCGCAGGCCTTCGAGCACCTGCCAGGTGCCGTAGATGTAGTTCACGCCCCAACGTCCATACCACGCCCCGTCGGCCTCCTGGCTGCGGCGCACGTAGGCGACGGCGCGATCGACCGCCGGATGGCCGGCCCGCAGGCCCACCTTCCCAAACGCCTCCAGCACGCGGCCGGCGAGATCAGGCGAACTCGGGTCGATCATCGCGTTGTGATCGGCGAACGGAACCTTGCAGAGGAAGTCACAGTTGTTGTCACGATCGAAGGCGCCCCAGCCACCGTCGGCGTTCTGCATCGCCTCGAGCCAGCGGACCGCGCGACCGATCGCGGCACCGGCGGCCGCCAGGAGCGCCACCTCCCGATCACTTCCCCCGCCGTTCACGGCGGCCGATCGCCACGTCGCCAGCGCGATCACCACCATGGCGGTGTCATCGACGTCGGGATAGAAACGGTTGGCGTACTCGAAGCACCAACCCGATGGCTCGGCCCGGGTCCGCTCCGACCAGTCGCCCGCGGTGCGAATCTCATTCTGCAGAAGCCACTCCA
Organism: Planctomycetaceae bacterium; assembly: GCA_005773625.1. Lineage (GTDB taxonomy): Bacteria > Planctomycetota > Planctomycetia > Pirellulales > UBA1268 > QWPN01. The sequence continues at coordinate 1,048 of SXHR01000007.1, forward strand.
CCGCCCGGTCGGGTGAATCGTTCACCAGGGAGTGATGGCGGCCGTGAACATCGGCCCCGCGCGACTCGACGAGGGCGATGAGGGTGATCGCCGTGTCCCATACGGGCGAGCGGCAGGGTTCGAGCCGGGTCGTGCCGTCGCCCTCGCGCTCGACGAGCCGCTCGAGCTGCCTCCAGGCCTCGCGGACCTCGGCCGCATCGTCGTCGCACCCCATCGATTTGAGCGCGATGAAGCTCCACACGATCGGCGGGAAGATCGCGCCGAGCCCGTCGCTGTCGTCGAAGCGTGCGAGCATCCAGCGGCGACAGGCCTGGATCGCCCGCGCCCGGAGCGGGACCAGCCCGATGGCCTCGCAGGCCTTCATGAACCGGTCGATGCCCCGGAAGAATCGCGCCCAGGGGCTCCCGTCCGCAGGGGGTGGCGGACCGCCGCGGTCACGCGAGGTGAAAAGCTCCGCGATCCCGCGGCCGGCCGGCAGCCGCCGCAACGGCTTGAAGGCCCACATCAACGACAGCGGCACGATCATCGTCCGCGACCAGGCCGACACGCGGTGGAGATTCACCGGAAACCAGTCGGGCAGGAGCACCACCTCCGGCGGCACCGCGGGACACGCCGAGTAGGGCATCTGCCCGAGCAGTGCGAGGTAAAATCTGGTGAAGCTGTTGACGGCCCACGGCCCGCCGGCATCTTCGATGGCTCTCCGGCCGCGGACGAGCGCCGCGGAATCGGCCTCGTGCCCGAGCAGCTTGAGGGCCAGATAGGCCTTCACGCTCGCGCTCACATCGACCGGACCGCCGGGATAGATGGCCCAGCCACCGCCGGACAACTGCTGTTGAAGAATGCGCCGACCGGCGCCCGCGGCATCGGCCGAGTCGAGCCGGCCGGCCCAGGCGAGCAGGAGCAGGTATTCACTCTCGAGGATCGTGTCGCCTTCGAGCGGCGCCCGCCAATGGCCGTCGGCCGCCTGACGGCCCCGGAGCCAGGCCGCCGTCCGCTGCTCCACGTCCCGGATTCCGGCATCCGTGATTTCAGCGTCCGGGATGCCCGGGACCAGTCCGGCATCCCGGACGATCCTCGTACGCGAGCCGCCACCGGGGAATTGCCGTGCCTTGATCGCCGTCGAATACCCCGCGTCGTTCTCACCGTCGCACGGGTGCATCCCGCCGGCGTTCGGACCGGTGAAGCTCATGCGTCCATCCCTGCTGGCGTGCTTGCCGGGCGATCCATCGCCCGACGACCGACAGGGGGGGAGGATAGAGAACTCCGGTCGCACCGACAAGAGCGGCCGGACAGGGGGACGGGGCCGCCCGCGGCCCCTTGCGGGCATCCCGCAAACTGGCAAAGCGCCCCGGAAAGATAGGCGAACTTTGCCGGCTCCGTCAGCCGCTTTCGGCCGCTGGAAACGTCATCGTGACCCGCGTTCCCTCGCCCCGCTTCGAATCGACCGCCAGCGTGCCACCGCTCGACTCCACGAGCCGCAGCGCCTTCGGCAGCCCCAGGCCGATGCCCCGGCCGGCGTCACGGCCGCTGAAGAACGGGTCGAACGAACGCCGCGCCTCCTCCGGATCCATGCCTCGGCCGTCGTCCGTCACCAGCACCAGACAGCGATCACCGCCGGCGTCGCCCACCGCTTCGAGCACCACGCGGCCCCCCGGTTCGACCGCCTCGATCGCATTGACGGCGAGCACTCGAATCGCCTCGGCGACCTGGCCGGCATCGACACGGACGGCGACGGGCGTGGGGGGCGGGCTGTATTCCAGCCGGACGCCCCGCGACGCCGCCAGCGGCCGGACCGCTTCCACCGCCGGACGAACCACCACGTCGATGCCGACGTCGGCCGGCTGGGGCTTCGGCGGCCTGGCGAAGATCATCAGCCCGCCGATCATGTCGCGGGCCCTGAACGCCTGATCGACGATCGTGGACAGTCGGCGGCGCCGCTCGGGATCGCGCTCGCCGGACAGAAGCGACTGGGCCCGCGCGGCGATGTTTGCCAGGGGATTGTTGATCTCGTGCCCGGCGCCGTAGGCCAGTTCCCGGGCCGCCTCCAGCCGGGCCTCCGCGACGGCGCGGTCCAGACGCCGGGCGGCCCCGCCACCGTCGGCCACCCACGCGAGGACATCGACCAGAAGCGACGCTTCGGGGGACGGACGCGCCCCGGTCACGACCGCCTCAACGAGCCGGGCGGGCAACAACCGCGGCGTCCCCTCGCCGGCGGAAAGACGGCCGAACCGCCGGACCGCGTTCAACCAGTCATTCACGGCCGGATCCTCAGCCGCGCGGCCCCACGCCGACTCATCATGCTCCGCACGCCGCTCGAGGAGCATCGACTCGCTGAGGATCGCCCGCGCGAGATTGACGCATCCGAGATTGGCGAGCGGACGCGCCGCCCCGCCCGGCAACACCAGCGCCGCCCCCGACTCCGACGAGTCTGCAACCGCCAAGGTCTCGGGCGGGAATCGGCGCTCTTCCATCCCTCACGCTCCAGCGAACCATCCACCCCACGCCGCTACGAACGCCGCCCGCGTCCCTCGACGGGAACGCGGGCGGCGATGAGCGACATCATGTCTTTCCTGAGCCCGATGGACTCACGAACCGGCCACACCCGACTCGATGTCGAGCAGGCTGCAGATCCGATCGACGAGAATCTCGGCCTCGAAGGGCTTCTGCAGGAACTCGTTGGCACCCGACGCCTTGAGTTCCTCGATCTTGTCGGCCTCGCACATGCCGGAGATGCAGATGATCCGCACCTCGTCCATGGTCGAGTCGCTGCGGACCCGCTGGCAGACTTCCTTGCCGTTGATGTCGGGCAGCATGACGTCAAGCACGATCAGGTCCGGACGGTAGTCCTTGACCATCATGCCGGCGTCG
>SXHR01000083.1:0-20427 GCA_005773625.1 Planctomycetaceae bacterium
CTCTTGCCGGCGCCGTTTCGGCCGACGAACCCCACGCGACCGTCGTCGGTGATCGTGGCCGAGGCGGAGTCGAGGAGAACCTGATCGCCGTACCGCTTGCAGGCATTCTTGATGTCGAGCAGGACCGCCATGCGACTCCATCGTGAGGGGCCACGGTTCCGAAAACCGGCCCGTTGGCCGGAGTATACCCGCGGCCATCCGCCCATCCCGGGATCACCGGGACCGGAGGTGTCGATTCGGGCCGAGTCGCCGCGGAACGGGAAAAGTCGGCGGAAAAACCCGGGCCGTTGCCCGCCGGCGACGGCCCGGCGAACCGTTGAACGAGCCGGGGCACGCATGCGAACCGCACCGTTCGCGGGCCTGCCGCGGTGAACACCTCCGGAAGACGGGCTGCCGGGGCCTTCGACGCTTTCGAAGCCCCTGTAGAGCGTAGGCCGCCATGCGTGGCCGCGCTGTCGCGTGGCAGGTCGCCCCCTGTGTGGCGGCGATGCCGTCGCCCCCGATTCTCCCCGAAAGGTGTGTCGTGTCCGCTTTTCAATGCTGGCGGTTGTCCGCGATTTTCATGCTCGTGCTGACCTCGGCCCACCCTGCCTTCGCGGTCGTGGTCTTTCCGGCCTCGGGAACCTCGAGCAGCGGGCATCCGGTCTCCTTCGAGGCGTCGCTCGAAATCAGCGGCAACACGCTCACGCTCGAACTGAAGAACACGTCGCCGGGAAACTCGATCGACGCGTCCGACGTGCTTTCGAGCTTCTATTTCGACATCACGAACGGCACCAGCCGTCCGTCGCTCACGCTCCAGAGCGGCAGCGGATTCGTCTATCAGGTGCGGAGGAACACGGGCGACCTGCCATACTTCTACACCCCGCAGACCTTCACGCAGGTCGGCGGCATCCCCAGCGATCTCGTCGCCGTCGTCGCGGGGGACAAATCGTGGCAGTTTCGCGGGATGAACACGGCCGCGGCCCCCCAGCTCGGCTTCGGCATCGGCACGGTCGGCAATAGCGGGCTGTCGCCCAATGGATTCACGCCCGCGGTGGTGGGACCGCCCGGAAACGCGATGATCGACTTCGCCATCTTCAAGGGGGGCGACATCGATCCGGTGGGCGTTCTCGACAATCGCTACCTCGTCAGGAACCTGGCCACCTTCGTCTTCGCCGGCGTGGGCGGCTATTCGGAGGCCGAGATCGTGGACAGGGTCGTCTTCGGCCTGGGAACCGCCCCCGACTCGACCATCACCGTGTCGGTCCCCGAGCCGGCGGCGCTTGCCGGCGGGGCGGTGGCGGCCCTGCTCATGGGCGGCTCCTGGTGGGCCACACGCCGGTTCCGGCTCCGCGACCGAGGCCGCCCTCGCACGCCGCCAAGCACTCCGATACCATGAGGAGGTTTGGCTTCAGCCAGTCGCCAACTTTCCCTCACCCATCCGGAGCCTCTTCCAGGGAGCCACCATGCCCGCATCGACGCGCCGATCTTTTCTGGGGTCCACCTCCCTTGCGGGGTTTGGGTATTTCGTCGCCGCCGGCTCCCGCACGGCCTGGAGCAACTCGGCCAACGAGCAGCCCAACATCGCCTGCATCGGCGTGGGCGGGAAGGGGGGCAGCGATTCCGACAACGCCGCCCTCTTCGGCAAGGTGATCGCGATCTGCGACGTCGATCGCGACACCCTCGAAAGCAAGGGGAAATCCGACAGCTTCAAGGACGCCGATCGCTTCACCGACTACCGCGAGCTGTTTGCCAAACACGGCAAGAACATCGACATCTGCACGATCAGCGCGCCCGACCACATGCACGCCCCGATCACGCTCGATGCCATGCGGCTGGGCATCAGTTGCTACACGCAGAAGCCCCTCACCCGCACGATCTACGAGGCCCGCCTGCTGGCCGCCGTCGCCAAGGAGACGGGCGTCTGCACGCAGATGGGCAACCAGGGCACCGCCCTCGACTCGTCGCGCGAGGCGATCGCGCAGATCAAGTCGGGCGTGCTCGGCCCGCTCCAGGAGGTCTACGCCTGGTCCAACCGCCCCGTCTGGTCGCAGGGCCCCGGCCGACGGATGGATGTTCGCAAGTATCAGACGCAGGCGATGGCCGAAGTGGACGGACAGGAAGACGCCGAGACGACCGCCGAGGAGGTGGCCGAGATCGTCGCCGACCTCGTGAAGGCCAAGCAGAAGGAGATCGCCAAGGCGCTGGAAAAGATCGACTGGAAGGCCTGGCTGGGCGTCGCCCCCTCGCGGCAGTTCTGGCCCGGTCTCTACCACGCCTTCCAGCACCGCGGCTGGTGGGACTTCGGCACCGGCGCCCTCGGCGACATGGCCTGCCATCAGTTGACGGTGCCCTTCGCCGCCTGCGGCCTCCGCGACCCGGTCTCCGTGGTCGCGAAGACGACGGGGCACGACTTCGACAGCTTCCCGGCGAGCTCGATCATCCGCTTCGAGTTTCCCGAGACCGCCGAGCGGCCCGCGATCCCGTTCTGGTGGTACGACCGCAAGGGCAACAAGCCCCCGGCGGAGGTGTTTGCCAAGTGGGGCCTCGACAAGGTCTCCGACAGCGGCGTGCTCGTGGTGGGCGAGAAGGGGGCCTTCTACAGCTCCGACGACTACTGCGGGAAGTATCAGCTCTGCGGCGTCGAGAAGGTGACGGCCGAGTTCGAAACGGCCGAGGATCAGGGCAAGGGCAACGACGTCAACCACATGTTCGAGCTCTTCCGCGCCAAGCGGGCGGGCGACCCCACGATCGCCAAATCCAACTTCATCGACCGTGCCGGCCCGCTCACGGAGACGATCCTGCTCGGCAACCTCGCCGTCTGGGCGGCAGCCAAGGGCGGCCCCGACGGTGAAATGGGCGACTGGGGCGAGAAGGTGCAATGGAACGCGAAAGACCTCCAGGTCACGAACCTCGCCGACCTCCAGACGCCGCACGTGGCCGACCTCATCAAGCCGACCTATCCCGAGGGATACCGGCTCGACTGACGCCCCGGGCCGCGGGTTTTTGCCGATCGTCCTTCCGGGAAACAACCATGACCAGTCTCCGTCGGTTCCGTCTGCTCGTCGTGTCGGCCTTTACGGTGCTGTTTTCGTGCGCCGCTTTCGCCGGCGATCCGGCCGCCGTCGAAAACACGAAGCAGCGGATCGAGGGTCTCGGCGCGGCGGCGACCTGTGTCGTCGATGCCGGCGGCCGGCTCACCGGGATCACGATCACCGACGGCTCGGGAGTGACCGCCGCCGACCTCGTGCTCTTCGGCGGGCTTCCCGATCTGGAGAAGCTGCAGATCCTCAACTGCCGGTCGCTCAACGATGCGATGGTGGCCCCGCTCGCCGGCCTGACGAGCCTGAAGTCGCTCGCGCTCACCAACACGGCGCTCACCGACGACGGCGTGCGGATGATCGCGGAGTCTTTCCCGGACCTCGTCGAGCTCGACCTGTCGTCCAACACCAACCTCACGGGCGCGGCGATGAAGCCGATCGTCGGGCTTCGCAAGCTGGAGCGGCTGAGCCTCGTTCAGAACCGGTTCAACGACCTGCACACCCGCCGGCTGTCGAAGCTCGCCGCCCTCGAGCTGCTCGACCTGCGGGGCAACATGGAGGCCGGCGACATGACCCTCGGGGTGGTCGGCGGCCTGCCCGCCCTCCGGGCCTTCAAGCACCGCAGCACGATCGTCGGCGACGAGGGGCTCGCGAAACTGGCCGAGAGCAAGACGCTCGAGTCGCTGTTCGCGCAGGATTTCGCGATCACCGACGCAGCGGGCGCTTCCCTGGCATCCCTGACCGGGCTGACGTCGCTCGAGATTTTCCGCTGCCAGGGCTTCGGGTCTGACGGGGTGCTCGCGCTTGCGCCGCTCGGTAAACTCGGGCGGCTCACGCTCCGCGACCTTCCCGAGGTGGGCGATCCGGCGCTCGCCGTGCTCGGGAAACTGCCGCAGCTCAAGCGGCTCTACCTCCACGAACTGGCGTCGGTCGGGGACGAGGGGCTCGCCCACCTCGCCGCCGCGAAGCAACTCGAGGTGCTCGACATCTGGAGCCTGCCGAGGATGACCGATGCCACGGTCGCCGTGATCGCGACGCTGCCCGGGCTCAAGGAGCTCTCGATCCGGGAGACGGGCGTCACGGAAGCGAGCCTCGAGAAGATCCTCGCGATGCCGAACCTCGAGACGCTGACGTTCAAAAACGGCGCCGTTTCCCCCGCGACGGCGGCCAAACTCGCCGCCCGCAGGTGGAAGAAGCTCGATCTCGGCCGCTGACCTGGCCGGCTGACCTGGCCGGCTGACGAGGGCCGGCGGCCAGGGGCTCGTCGGCTGTCCAGACGTCGCCCGCCCGCTCAGCCGAGCAGCGCCTGCTTCATCTGATCGAGCACGACCTTCAGACGGGCCGTGTCGCCGCCGCCCACCTCCGCCGACACCCAGCCGGTGAAGCCGATCTCCCGCAGGGCCGCCCGCACGGAGGCCCAGTCGATGTCGCCATCGGCGATGTCCGTGAAGCCCTTGCCGTTGCCCTGCGCGTCGGCGCGGGCGTTGGAGTAGCCCTTGATGTCGAGCTTGGCGATCCGCGGCCCGAGCCCGCGCACCCAGGCGGCCACGTCGCCATACCGCGCGTGGTTGCCGAGGTCGAAGAAGGCTCCCACCCAGGGGCTCCGGAAACTGTCGATGTAGTCGGCGAAGGGCTGCACGCTCTGATCCCGCGGACCGTCGGCCTTGTAGAACAGACCGTTCCACACGTTCTCGAAGAGAATCCGCTGCCCCAGCGCCGCCGCGAGGGGGATCGCCTTGGCGATCTCCTCGCGGGCCCGGTCGGGCCCCTCGGGTCCGTCGGCCGACGAACCGACGACGATCAGCACGCCGCTGCCCCCCGCGGCATGCGACACGCGGATGCAGTGCTTGAGGTTGGCCGCCGCCGTCGCCCGCACGGCCTCGTCGCCGCTCGTGAGCCGCTGCTGCCAGTGGGCGTGGTTGATCGCGTTGTGGATGAAGACGCCGGTCTTCGCCGCCGCCTCCCGCAGCCCCTCGGGCGTCACGGCCGCGGCGTCGTCGAAGTCTACGCCGTCGAGGCCGGCCTCCCGGGCCGAGGTCAGACGCTCCTCGAGCGATCCTCCCTGGGTCATCCCGTATTTGCAGGAGAAGAGCAGGCCCTGCTCCGGATGCGGCGGCAGCGGCATGGGGCAGGCATCGGCCGCGTGACCGGTCTGGTCGGCCACGGCGGTCAGCGAGCCGACCGCGCCGGCGGAAATCGTCGCTGCCAGCAGATCACGTCGTCGCATCGCCATGGGTCTTTTCCGGAGGCTGGGGATTTCGGTCATTCGGTCATCGCTCTGGCCTGGAGAGCCTACTGCCAACGGCGGCAATTGTCGCGGCTGAACCTCCGCACCCCGCCAGCCGTGAATCGGGTGCAGGATGCACCACCCCTCAGGCTGCCGGGGCCAGGAGGGCCCGCCAGCCGTGAACATTCACTGCATGGTCCCGTGCAACACGCCCTGGACAGGCTCCCCTCCGGCCGCCTTGATGTTCCATTCGAGCGCGTAGCACCGGGTCGCGGCGAACCCGGGCACGCGGAGCGTCACCTGCCGGCCGTCGCTCGAGACGCTCGCCGACTCGATCTCCCGGGCCTGTTCGTCGATGTGGTTGGAGCCGTATTTCTCGGAGCGATTCAGGCCCCACGTCCGCACCTTCCATGCCTCCACGGCGCCGGCGGCCGCCGGGTCGAGCGGCTCGGCGAACGTGAGCGTGAGCGCGGCCGGTTCGGCGTGGAGGCCGATCGGGATGAGAAGCGGGCGGTCCGTGCGGCGCACCCGGACGAATCCACCCGGCTGCGTGCGGTTGCCGGCCCACGCGAAGAGACCGCATGCATAGAGCTGTCCGTCGGCGGGGTTGAAGCGGCCGCGCATGATGCCGGTGGGCTGGTCGGCGATCGGCAGCCTCACCATGCCCCCTTGAAACAGCCCCGGACTGCCGGACACCGGCTCCGTGAGCACGAGATGGAATCGACCCTCGCCATAGGAGAGCTCCAGGAGGCCGCCATCGATCGGCGACCAACGCTCGCTCTTCACCCGCACCAGTTCGGCCGGCGAGCGGTCAAAGTCGTTCGTGATCCAGAAGGCGGGCGGATCCATCGCCGCGTCGCTCGTGTCGTCGGTTTCGGTCCAGCCGAACATGTTGCCGTAGAAGCCGCCGGGCCGCACGCGGTTGATCCGGTTCTTGGGACACCAGAAGCCCTCCTGGTCGGTCACCCAGAATGTGCCGTCGTCCTCCACGCACACGCCGTTGGCGGCACGGAAGCCGGTGGCGACGATCTCGGTGGTGGAGCCGTCGCGGGCCACCTTCAGGAGCGTGCCGTGGTGGGGAATCACCGCCGGCAGGCCGTGGCGGCTGCTCTTGGCGTAGAAAACGTTGCCGTCCTTGTCGGTCTCCAGGCCCATCGCAAACTCGTGGAAGTGCTCGGTCACCTGATGATCGTCGTTGAACGTGTCGTAGCGGTCGGTCATGCCGTCGCCGTCGAGGTCGATGAGCTTCACGATCCGATCGCGGCAGCCCACGTGGATCGTGCCGTCGATCAGCTTCACGCCCAACGGCTGAAAAAGCCCCGAGGCGATCCGTCGCCAGGTGATCCGGCCAGCCGACGCCTCGATCCCGCGCACCTTCCAGACGTCGCCGTCCCATGAACAGAGCACGGCCTCGTCGGGGCCCGTGAACTCGATCCCCGAAAACCGCACCTGCGCGTTCCACGGGTTGACCGCGGGAGGCGTGAGCACGTCCACCGCGAAGGGGCCCGCGTCGTCGCCCGGGGCGATCGCCGTCTCGACGACCGTGGGCCAGAGCGGGGGAGCGGGCGTGCCGACGAGCGATCGCGGCGTGGGGCCGGCCGTCAGCGTCGCGGCCTGCGCGGCGAGCGGCCCGGCCTCCGCCGCGGAAATGGCCACCGCGACATCGAGCGGGGCGTCTCCCGCGGGGATGATGAGATCGACGTGGCCGTCCCGCGAGACGACTCGCGGCCGGGTCGCGGCGTCCGCCGTCGCGGGGTGCGGGCCCACGACCGCCGCCGACGCCGGTGCGGCCGCGAGCCGCACCGTGAGCGGCAGTGGACGCTTTCCGAACGAGAAAGACCTCACCATCACCGGCGGGGCGGCGGCATCGAGCGGCGCCGCGAGGCTCGGTGTTTCGAGGACGACCGCGTCGCCGACGAGGTATTCGAGCACGATCGCCGACCGGGGATCGGCGGCGGTGCTCCCCTGCGCGGCCACGTGATGCAGGGCACGAAACCTCGCATGCTGCCGGGGCAGGGGACCGTAGGGTTTCTGATCGCGACCGATCGGCCGCGGGTCGTCGAACGACTCGCTGCCGGGGGCGGCCCAGCCGGGCATCGTCCGCAGCGCCGCCTGCACCTCCCCCTTCAGCGACGGATGCTTCGAGTGCTGACCGTCGAAGTTGATGCCGGCCCAGTTGATGAACTTCGGCCCCGTCCAGAAGGCCGCGGCCCGCAGCGTGTCGAGATCGTAGAGCACCCATGCATGGCCCCGGCCGACGCCCCCCGGCCCCGGGTCGAGCCGCACGGCAAGCCCCTTGCGGGCGAGGCTGGGGCTGCCTCCTCCCGCCTCGAACGTGGCGGCGAGAAAGGGGCCGTAGTCGTGAATCCGCCAGGGCTCGATCTTGGACGGCTCGGGCCCGCGGCCCCGGCCCGCGGGCAGCGAGGCGAGGTAGTCGGGGGTGATCCCGGTGTACCAGTCGCTGTTTCTGTTTCTGAGGAACGTCTCGCGGATGTAATGGATCACGTCGTACTTCTGCGAGGGCACCATCCAGTTCTGCGCGACCATCAGGCCGGCGCCGTTGGTGAGCGTGCGATACATCGCATGCGGGTCGCTCCCCGCCTTGAACTTCCCCTCCGCAAATCGCGGGGCCGTGGGGAGCGAACCGGGGGAGTCGAGCGTGCCATGGCAGTTGCCGCAGACGCGGACATAAATCCTCTCGCCGCGCTCGAGGGCGGCCCGCGAACGCTCCTCGTCCTGCCAGTCGCCGATCAGTCCGGCGTGGTCGATGTCGGCCTCGTACGCGGGCAGGGCCTGCTGGAGGAGGATGTTGGGATCGGGCGGCAGTTTCGCCGCCATCTCGGGCCCGCCCTGCGCCACCTCGGCGAGATACCGGACCAGATCGACGAACTGTTTCCGATCGCCGAGCAGATTGACGAGCCCGGCGGGCATCAGCGACGCCGACGCCTCCACCCGCTCGTCGATCGTCTGCTTGCTCAGCGCCGTCTCCCGAACCCCCGCGGCGGCATCGCGGAGCACGACTTCGTCGTCGGTCTCGCGGACCACGATGCCCGAGAGGCTCCTGCCGTCGTCGGTGAGGATCGTGACGCCGCGGTAGGCGGGGCTGACCGCGGCCGAGGGATCGAGCAGCGACTCGATCAGGTAGGGCACCAGCCTGTCACGGGTCACTCCCTCCGGCATCGCCGCGAGGTTCGGACCGAGTCGCGATTCCCCCGGACCAGCGACGTGGCACTGGGTGCAGGTGAGGTGGCGGGTGTGGAAGACGTTCGCGCCGGCCAGGGCGTCGCCGGCCCGGGAGACTTCGGCCGCGAGGGCGGCGCGGTCCTCGGCGGCGAGCGTGGCGGCGAGCCCCTGCGGCTTCGGCGCCGCCGGATCGGCGGCCATCGCCACGGCAGTCCACCAGGCGGCGATCGCGAGCGGGAATCTCATCGTGAAGTTCCGTTTTCCAGGGACGGGAAGCCGCCGGGGATTCTATCCGGCCGCCGCCGAAAGGAGAGGACGGCGGCGTGGTCAACGCCGCCTCACCGCCTCGCCCGCCCGGGATTTCACGACGACCGCTTCCGCCGCCACGCGAGGGCTGCGGCGAGGCCGATGGCTGCCGGCAGCGTCGTGGCGGGCTCCGGAACCACGGCCACGCTGTTGATCACCACGAGACTGGACGGAGCGAGCGACGGGTTGGTGAGCGGAAGCTCGGAAAATGCCGGCCCGAGTTGCACGCTCGCGTCATAGACCGGCACGCCTCCGATCGCGTCGAGGAAGGCGAGGCCCGCGGAGCCGACCACGTTGCCGAAGACGGCGTAGTTGCCGTCGAGCGCGGGGTTGTTCTGCAGATTGAAGAAATATTGGCTCGTGGCACTGTCGGGTGCCGATCCTCGGGCCATCGCGATCGTCCCTCTGACATTCGTGAAGGTGCCCGACTCGAGAATGATCGGCGGATCCGTCGCCACCGCCAGAACGCTCGAGCCCGACAGCAGGTAGCCGCCCCCCTGCACGATCTGGATGTCGGACGGGTTGTAGACGGTGCTCCGATGGATGATCGTGGAGTCGTACCGCTGGGAGTTCACGTAGACGAGAAAGTTGGCCACGGTGATCGGCATGCTCGATTCGTGGAGTTCCACGTCGAAGTTTCCGAGGTTCGTGTCGAAGTGGACGAGCGTGTTGGCGTGGACACCGGGCACGACGATGCCGGCTGCGGCGCAGACGAGCAGCAGCCGGAAACCATGGCGGAGAAGGACGTTCATGGCAGACCTCGGGTGGCAGACCGCGGAAACCGCGACGCCTGGGGAGTCGTGCATGAACGGACGGCGGACGGATCTGGCGGGCCGGGGCGGCAAGGCCGTGGAAACCGGAGGAGGCTGACCAGATCCCGTCGCATCGTCCGAGGATTCGGACGCAGGCGGACGACGATTTCAAGCGGTCAGGAGCGGTTCCAACAAGGATGCGATCGACTCGGGATCGCAGTTATCAACATTCTTACCTGCCATCAACCCGACTCGCAAGTGTGGGGTCAGCGGGCGATGCGCTCCCGCCGGACCCGCGGGCGTCCCGCATGAGCGGTCGCCTCCGAGGGCGGGCCGGCCTACGCGTTTTCGCACACGCTCCGCTGGCTGCCCAGGCCGTCGATGGCGAGCGTGACCACGTCGCCCCTCCTCAGAAACACCTGCGGTTTCATCCCCATGCCCACGCCCGCCGGCGTGCCCGTGATCACCACGTCGCCCGCCTCGAGCGTGACAAACTGCGACAGGTAGTGAACGATGTGCCAGACGTCGAAGATCATCGTCGCCGTGCTGGCCGCCTGCCGCCGCACGCCGTTGACCTCGAGCGTGATGCCGAGCGACTGGGGGTCGGTCAGTTCGTCGGACGTCACCAGCCACGGCCCCAGCGGCAGGAAGTTGTCCGAACTCTTCCCCTTGCTCCACTGGCCGCCCCGTTCGATCTGAAACTCACGCTCCGAGACGTCGTTGGCCAGGCAGAAGCCGGCGATGTGATCAAGGGCGGCCTCCTTCGAGGGCAGGTAGCGGGCATCGCGGCCGATCACGAGCCCCAACTCCACCTCCCAGTCGGTCTTCTGACTGCCGCGTGGGATGAGAATCGGGTCGGATGGTCCGCAGATGGCGCTCGTGGCCTTCATGAACAGGATCGGCTCCGCCGGGATCGCGGCGTTGGTCTCCTTGGCATGGACGGAGAAGTTGAGGCCGATCGCAAACACGTTCCGCGGTCGGGCCACCGGCGCACCGAGGCGTGCATCCGCCGGGGCGTCGGGCAGCGTGTCGGCCCGGGTCGCGGCCGCCCGGAGTGCCGCGAGTCCGCCGCTGGAAAAAAAGGCATGGTCGTAGTCGTGGACGTGCGCCGAAACGTCCTTGACACGGCCGTCGGCGGTGACGATGCCCGGTTTCTCGTGGCCACGGGGACCGAATCGGACGAGCTTCATTTCAGTTTCCTTCCTTGGGGGCCCGTGCGGAGCGGCCGGCTGCCATGGGTCGGGGCCATTATGGACCATCCGGGCTTCGCGTGGGGCGGGGGCGACACGTGCCGGCCGCGTGTGGACGGGCTGTCTCCAGCCGGTTTTCGCGGTACACTTCGGGGCCGATCCGCTCGGAGGGTAAGCGAATGGTTAGCGGCCACACTGGAAATGTGGTGCTCCGAAAGGAGTTGTGGGTTCGAGTCCCATGCCCTCCGCTCTGATTCCTCGAAGAAAAACGAGAAAGGGCCCTGAGATTCAGGGCCCTTTTTTGTTTCGCATGAGCGAGCGGACAACTCACGACGCGGACAACTCACGACGCGGACACCGCGGAACGGGAGAAGATTCCGTGACGCGTGTCTGTCGACTCCCTCAAGCCCACTGCAGCGGCACAGCTTAATCAGCAGGACGAGACAGTCCGCTCCCGTCCCCGATTTCCCCGCTGGTTCTTCGCGGCAGCCCCGCGGCCGTGATCGGAACGGGATGCGGAGCGGAAAGAAAAATCGACCACCCCCGCGGGACGCCCTGGCTGCGTTTTTAAGCGGTAGTTTTCAAAACGAGCCTCCAGCCACGGCCCGCAGGCCGATCGCCGGCCTGAAGCGATCCTAAAGGCCCTGGCGGCCATGGGCCGCGCTGACGCTGGGCTGGCAGAGGGTGGCGGGCGTCGTCCCGGCGGAGGCCTGGGGAATTCTTACAACGCGCACGCGAGTTCGCGTATCAATCGCGCGTGGGCCCTTCGGGCCCGTCGGCAGGGCTGGGGCGACGGGCCTGCCGACGGGCTGGCACCGAGCGGTCGATGGCCCCTCGCCCGCATCGAGGCCTGGGCCTGACCGCTCAGCCCGAGGTCCCACTGCGACCCGCCCCCCCGCCACTGCCGGGCGTGGCCCCAGAATCCTCCGGGGCCGCGGACATGAAAAGCCGCCCGGCGACCACATAGTAAATACCTTTGTCATCTTTCTACTCGCGGCCCTCGGGCGTGTTTCTGTAACTGCTCGTGCGAGTAACTATGTCGCTTGTCACTCGAGAGAGAAAAGGCCACCGCGGCAAGGCAGCAGGCAACGCGGCCGCCGCGACGAGACGCCTTCACGAAAACACTTTTGACTTCCCGTGGCCCAAGTCATCCCTGACCTTTGTCCACTGGATCGACGGATGGAAACGCCGAGGGTTTCCACGGTCGATGATCCTCGCATCCTGCTCGGGCAGACTTGTTCCACAGCCTTCTAACCGCCGGGATACACGTAAGCACCAAGGGGAATGCGATGCCAAAGGACTCTCCGATTCACAATCAAATAGCCGTGTTGTTCATCGTGTTCTGGGTGTTCACGCTGGCCCCGTGCATGAAATCGTGGGCGGCTTATCGAATAAGGACCGTGCCGGTCGTTTTGTACGCCTTGTTCACGGTGCCCGGGCACAACAGGGTCATCACCAACATCGAATGGATGGCCGATGGCATGGTTTGGTATCACTTTTTCAGTGCGTTGATCGTGTTCGGAAATACATACAGGAGAAAACGATGAGGCACGCTGGCAATCTCGCCATCTACGGGTATATGGTTGTCTATCGCAGGGAACGAGTGGCGATGTGGGTGGTGGACCAAGATGACGAGTACATGAATCTTCCCGCTCATTACCTCTCACTCGAAGAAGCACTTGACCGGGCTGAGTTTCTAAGGACCAAGGGTATTGAGGTGCGGGTCGCCGCGTTGGTGGCCGAGGGCACCGATACGGCCGAGGAGTTCGAGGGCAACCGGGTGAACTGACAGCCGTCCGTGGGCGGGCCATCCATGACCTTTGCCCACTGGATCGACCGCTGGGAACGTCGGCGGTTTCACCGATCGACGATCCGCGCATGGTACTCGGGCAGACTCGTTGCACGGCCTGCCCGAGTCGAGGGCGGATCACGCGAGATCGGCCCATGCCCGGCTTTCAGCCGCGGGCTCCACGTCGCCTGCGGAAGGCGATCAGGAGGATCGCGGAAAACGCCCCGCCCAGCACGGCGTAGGTCGAGGGCTCCGGCACGGCCTGGAAGACCATGGCCTGGATGCCCTGATTCGTGCTCATCGCGTAGAGCACCTGCGAGGTCGGGGAGAGCATCTCGCCCCACTGCAGGCCCCCGGTGCCGTTGGCGTTTGAGGCAAGGACCCCGCTCACCGTCGAACCGGTCGTGAGCAGCGACGCGGCGGCCGGGTTGGTGACGTCGTAGATCGAGATCAGAGAGCTGTTGGTGTTGACCACCGCCATCAGCGCCTGGCCGTTGAGCACCGTGTAGTCGAGCTGCCGGTCGAGCAAACCCAGGGCGACCGATCCGGTGATGATCGCCCCCGTGTTGCTCAGGGTGGTGGCGGCGACGAAGTCGGTGAACTTCGCACTGGTGCCCTGGTTGCCGATGATCGTGTCGGCATCGACGTAGGCGATGCCCAGGCGGTAGTCGTTGCTCGCCGTGAGCGTGCCGGGGATGCCCCGGTAGATCGTGTTGGTGTTCGATCCATCGAGCCTGCCGACCATGAAGTTGCCGTTGTTGGGAAGGCCGGCCGTCGTACCCGAACTCGCGCCGGCCGTCGCAAACTGGAGACTCGTGCCGCTGCCGTAGACGGCGAAGCAGTCGCCGAAGCGGAAGGCACCGTTCGTCGTCTGGGGATTCACCTGGGAGAAGGCGACCGTCGGGGCGACCGTGCTGCCTTCCGACGACCACTTGTAGATCTTGAACGGGCTCAACGCGCTCGAACCGCTCTGGAGGTTGTTCACGTAGATCTCACCGTCGTCCGAGACGCCCGCTCCCATCATCGGAAGCGTGCCTCCGGAGACACCCGTGGTGTCCATCGTCTTCACGACGGCCCCGGTCGTGCCGTTGAGGATGGCCACGAAGTTGCCACCGTTTCGGCTCGGGAGCACGAGGTTTTTCGTGACGGGGTTCCAGCCCAGGCCGCGCTCGTTGTTGGCGGCTCCCAGGTACTGGCTGCTGCCCGGGGCGAGCCAGCCGTTGGAGCCGAAGGTCGTCAGCGGCGACAGGGTCCCCTGTCCGAGGGCCGTGCCGCACCAGAGATCGCCGGCGAGCAGGCCGAGTGCGGAAAAGGCCACGAGCATCAGGTGGGGGCGCGGCGCCCGGCGAGCGAACCGATCCATGGTTTTTTCCCCTGTTAGGCCGGCCAAAAACGGCAAGGACGACTAGTCCGATCCACTTTTTTTCCGCCTCAACCGGAAGCCTTATACACCACCCAAGGCTGGCATGAAAAGCACCGGGGAATCACTCCCCGCCCCCCCCCCCAAAAAAAACCGTTTTCCGCGTCATGCGCAACAGTCTGTTTTCATGCCGGGAACGCCGGTTGAAAGGTGCAGCGCGAACCGGTTCGACATGTCTCAGGCAGACATGCTCATCCGGCCGGGCACATGCGCCGCTCACACCATTCTCGCGCATTTCTTGCGCGACCGACATCCGCTCCTCACAGTGCACTTTTAGGTTGCTCACGTTATTGCCCCCCCGGATCACATCACCCGACGTCCTGTCTGTTCCCCGCACGCTGGAGACCGATCATGACCGCCCCTCGCTCGCCGCTGTTCCTCGTTGCGATGACGACCTTGCTTTGCATGACGGCTCCCGCCGTCGCGCAGATCAGTTTCATGAGCGGCGTCACACTGCCGATCGGCGGCGAGATCGTCTCCTTCGCCAACGGCAAGCTCATTGCCACCAACAGTGGAAGCGCAGCCGGCTACCACGGCGTGCAGGTGTACTCACTCTCGGCCTCCGGGTCACTCACGGTGAGCGGGTCGTTCTCGCTTGATTCAGTTTTCGGAGGCGCGGCGAACATCTCTTCCGTCTCCAGCGTGCTCGCCGATTCCCGTGGGTTCGGCGTGGCCACCGTGATCCCCACGGCCATGGGCTCGGCCAACCTCGGACGGATCGCCTTCTTTGACACGACGACCGGCTCGGTGCTCAACACGCTCGACGTCGGCTACCATCCCGATTCCGTGTCGATCACGCCCGACGGCACCCGGCTGCTGATCGCCAACGAGGGTGAGTTCGTCTCCACGGCCGCCGATGCCTCGTTCGCCCGGCCCGGGTCGATGAGCATCGTGAACCTCGCCGGGGTCGCCGGCGTGGGTGACGTCGCCGGGCTGACCGCGGCAAACGTGCAGACCTTCGACTTCACGACCACCAACCTCGCCTCGGGCGTGACGCTCAACGGCGTCCGCAACCCCCGCCTTGACACGCTGACGGTCAAGACGCCCGACGCCGCCGACGTCGAGCCGGAATACATCACCGCCACGAACGCCAAGGCTTACATCACTGCGCAGGAAAACAACGTCATCGCCGTGTTCGACTTCGCGACGGGGAAATACGAGGCTCTCCACCCGCTCGGCGGCATCACACAGACGATCGATGCCTCGGATCAGGATGGACCGTCCAACGGCAAACTGATCAATGTCGTGTCCGCGGTCCGGGGCCTGCCGATGCCCGATACGATGGTTCGTTTCGATCGGGGCGGCACGACTTACCTGGTGACTGCGAACGAAGGTGACGCTCGACCGGACGACGGCGACATCGGCAGGGCGAGCACGCTCTACGGAACCATGACGAGCTCTGGGTCCACCTACTTCTCCGCGGCGGGCCGCGGGCGACTGACTCTCCTGAAGAACGAGGGTGACACGGACGCCGACGGACTGATCGACACGCCGACCATGCTCGGCACGCGGAGCTTTTCCATCTGGAACGCCACGACCGGCAGCCTCACCTTCGACAGCGGCAGCATGATCGAACAATACGTCGCCGCCTCGGACTCGACCACTTTCAACATCAACAGCGGCAACGCCGCCCTGTGGGATACCCGCTCCGATGACAAGGGGCCGGAGCCGGAGGCTTTGGCATTCGGCACGATCAATGGCCGTGACTACGTTTTCGTGGGGACGGAGCGGCAAAATGGCATCTTCCAGTTCGACATCACGGACCTCAATCAGGTCTCCATCACCGGCTACTTCAATCCGACCTCGAGCACGCTCGACAGTGGCGGGGCGTTCGTCTCTCCGGAGTCGATCCAGTTCATCGCCGCCGGTGCCGCCGGCAATCCGACCGGAGAGAACCTGCTGATCGTGGGCTTCGAGGGAACGGGATCCAACGGTTCGATCGGCGTGTTCGCGGTGCCGGAGCCATCCGCCTGGCTGCTGGCCGCGACCGGCGGCCTGTTCGCCGGCGTGGCCGTCTGGCGACGGCGTCGCGGCCGCACGGGCGGCCCGTCCTGAAGCGGGGTCGGGCCGTCCGTCAACGGCCACTCCCGGGGCTGGCCTCCGCCGTTCACTCGGAGGTCGGCGACGACCGGGAAACCGGACGCGCCCGCCTGACCGAGGAAGCCGGGTGCACCACGGTTCAAAACCGTGATTAGCAGCTTGTTTGAGAGGCGGCGCGTCGCCCTGTCGTTGACCTTCCTCCCCGGACGCCAGAGGCAGACGGTAGACTCCCGCCGAGCGGCTTGTTTACCACTTTTTCCCGGAGAAGTTTGCACGATGAGACGTCGTACCGGCCTGCATGTGTCTGCGATGGCGGGGATGATCGTCGCCGCCCTGTCGGCTCGCGCCGACGCCGACCTGCCGCAGCCCGTCGCTCACTGGACGTTCGACGAGGCTGGAGACGAGGGGCGGGACCGGGCGGGAAGCCATCACGGGACGGTGCACGGCGCTTTGCCGCATGCCGGAAAGTTTGGGAAAGGGCTGCTCTTCGACCGCGGACGCATGGATCACGTGAGCGTGCCGCATGCCGCCGACCTGGAGCTTTCCACCTACACGGTATCGGCCTGGGTATGGCTCACGAAACCGCCAACCTACTCCGGCATTCTCGGCACGCGGCAGGGCGGGGCGATGCTCTTCGATGTGAAGGTCAACAGCGACAAGGTGCATGGCGACATCGGCGACGGAAGCCGCTGGATCGAGACGCAGGTCAACTTCTACAAGAACGACGGCGGGTCGAACGGGCAGGGGGGGGATCTCGAGCTGGAGCGGTGGTACCTCGTGACGTTCGTGATCGACGACGCCGCGAAGGTGTGCCGGCTGTACCTCGACGGCGACCTGAAGAAGACGATTGCCTACACCGGCCAGCCGAAGCTGATGGAGCCGGGGCGGACGCTCACGATCGGCGA
This sequence comes from Planctomycetaceae bacterium, assembly GCA_005773625.1. Taxonomy (GTDB): domain Bacteria; phylum Planctomycetota; class Planctomycetia; order Pirellulales; family UBA1268; genus QWPN01. The sequence goes on from SXHR01000083.1 coordinate 16,833, forward strand.
CACCGGGGCGGGCGAGCACATGGACGGCGTGATCGACGACGTGCAGATCTACAAGGAAGCCCTCACCGACGAGCAGGTGCGGGAACTGGCCGGGAGAAAGTAGACCCGGCCTGCCGTGGAGGTCGGTCTTTGGGGCCCGTGGCGGGGCAACGACGCTGATGCAGGTTCAGGGTGCGGCGGGTTCGGGGATTTTCAGCCGGATGCCGCGGAACTCGACCTTCATGGGCGGACCGACATGCACCTGCACGCCGATCTCACCGTCGGCGGGACGATGGGCCGCGTCGTCGTCCAACACGACGCTCATCAAGCGGCCGTTGACCGAATGCATCAGGACATCGCCCCGCACGATCATGTGCACGGCGTTCCAACCCGGGAGCAATCCGGACGCCATCTCCGCCGGAGCACCGAGCGAGCCCAGCAGGATCGGCGTGCGGCCGCCCACGACATGGGTCATCTGTCCGCGTTCGGCGAGAAACAGCCGCCCCTTCTCCTCGTAGTTGTTGCCCGTGTACCGGTGCTGGCCGTCGAGGTCGAACTGGTAGCCGCGCATCGCGAACGCATTGGCGGGCGTCACGGGATCCGGAATCCGCGTGCTCCGGTAGTTGATCCCGGAATTGCCGTCGGGCGTGATGCGGTATTCCAGCTTAAGCTCGAAATCCCGCGGCCGGCCGCCGCGCCAGATGATGAAGCTGTTGCTCCGCAACAGGGTGTCCGGGGTGACTTCGCCCACCAGCGCGCCATCTTCCGCGCGCCAGTAGGTCGGGTCTCCCTCCCAGCCTTCGAGCGTGCGACCGTCAAAGATGCTCTGGAAACCAGGCTCGTCGCCGGCCAGCGGTTCCGGGCGGTCTTCCTGGCGGGGTTGGTAGGCGGGGGCGGCGAGCAGCCCGTTTACGGCGCACGACAGGAGCACGGCCGCGAGAATCCAGGAGAAGCGGGGCATGAGGACCATGATGGGAGATACCGGGGGGTGTGTGGTTCTGCGGACCCTGAAAGCTGCGGGCCACCGCACTCCCGCTCACCCCACCTCGGGCGGAACCCGGTCGTAGGGCACGGGGCTGCCATCGAGATCGACCGCAACCTCAAAGACGTGGAGGTTGTCGTACCACGTCATCAGCTCCCTGCGAGACATCAGCTTCGGCACCACGTCGCCTTCGACGAGATGCCCGAGGACCAGCTCCGCCTCGGCCTGCAGCCGGTCGCCCACCATGCTCGTCGCCCTGACCATCGAGACCGACTCGTTGAGGTCGAGAATCTCGACGCGATACCTGAGCACGTCGCCCGGCATCGCGTCGAAGAAAAACTCCGACTTCGAGACTTTGGCGAGCACGACCTGTCTCGCGTAGTCGATCGCGTCGATCACGAGAAGGCCCGCCGCCTGGGCCATGCCCTCGAGCACGAGCGAGTTTGGCATCACGGGCAGGCCCGGGAAATGGTCGTGGAGGTGCTCTTCGGCGAGCGTCACGGCCTTGATCGCCGTCGCGTCGCGACATCGGCGAAACTCCTCGAAGCGGTCGATCCAAAACCAGCGCATCGCGTCACTCCCATCGGCCGGCCGGCCGGCCGGACATCGCTCGCCAAGTGTGGCACAAGCCGCCGCCGCGGCCAATGTCGCCGCCGGTTTCGGTAGGATGCCGTCATGCACGACACCACGTCCAGCACCCACCCCACCCCCTGGCGGATTTCGGGCAACCTCGTCGATCCCGTGGCCCGTCGCATCCGGCCTGCCACGCTCACCATCGCCGCGGGCCGGATCGCGGCGATCGCGGTGGATTCCCGGGAGCATGCCACCTGGCTCCTCCCGGGCTTCGTCGATGCCCACATCCACGTCGAGAGTTCGCTTCTGCCACCGGCGGAGTTCGCGCGGATGGCCGTCGCCCACGGCACGGTGGCCACGGTTTCCGATCCCCACGAGATCGCCAACGTCCTCGGCATCCCCGGTGTGGACTACATGCTCGACGACGCGGCCCGCTCCCCCTTCACGTTTCATTTCGGGGCGCCGTCGTGCGTGCCGGCGACGGCCTTCGACCACGCCGGCGCGACGATCGACGCCGCCGGTGTCGCGGCGCTGCTCGACAGGCCCGACATCGGCTACCTCTCGGAGATGATGAACTATGCCGGCGTGATCGCCGGCGATCCCCAGGTGCTCGCGAAGCTCGCGGCGGCGAAGGCCCGCGGGAAGCCGATCGACGGCCACGCGCCCGGACTCCGTGGCACGGCGGCGGCCAGCTACGCCGCGGCCGGCATCTCCACCGACCACGAGTGCCGTGAGCTCGACGAGGCCCTCGGCAAGATCAAGCTCGGCATGAAGATCCTGATCCGCGAAGGCTCGGCGGCCCGCAACTTCGACGCGCTCGCGAGCCTCATCGACACCAACCCCGGCCACTGCATGCTCTGCAGCGACGACAAGCATCCCGACCAGCTCGTCGTCGGCCATATCGACCAGCTCGTCCGCCGGGCCCTCGCCCGCGGCAGTGATCTCTTCGACATCCTGCAGGCGGCGACGGTGAATCCCGTCCGGCACTACGGCCTCGACATCGGGCTTCTGCAAGTGGGCGATCGCGCCGACGTCCTCGAGGTCGATGACCTGGCAGCACTCCGGATCCGCCGCGTGTATGTCGACGGCCTGCTGGCCGCGGCCGACGGTGTCAGCACCTGGCCACGGATCGAATCGGCACGGCCCAACAGGTTTGGGGCGAGCCCCAAGCGGCCGGAGGATTTCGTGATCCGCGTCTCACCGGACGATGCCGCCCGGCTGGTGCTCGTGATCGAGGCCCTCGACCACCAGCTCGTGACCCGCTCGCTCCGCATGCGGCCGCATGTGGTCGATGGCTTCCTGGTGGCCGATCCCGCCGACGACGTGCTCAAGATCGCGGTCGTCGACCGCTACGACGACCGGCCGCCGGCCGTCGCGCTCGTGCGAAACTTCGGCCTCAAGGCGGGCGCGATCGCGTCGAGCGTCTCGCACGATTCCCACAACGTCGTCGCGGTCGGCACCAGTGACGCCGACCTCGCCCGCGCGATCAATTTGGTGATCGCGGCCAAAGGAGGCCTGTCGGTCGTCGGACCCGCGGGTGACGCCATCCTGCCGCTGCCGATCGCGGGGCTGATGTCGGACCGCCCGGGAGCCGAGGTGGCGGCCGCCTACGCCGCCCTCGACCGGCGGGCCAAGGCCCTCGGCACGCGGCTCGCCGCCCCCTACATGACGCTCTCCTTCATGGCCTTGCTCGTGATCCCCGCGTTGAAGCTCGGGCCGCAGGGGCTCTTCGATGTCGATGCCTTCCGCCCGGTGGGGCTCTTCGACGAGCTGCGGGCTGGGCCGGCGTAGAGGGGCGATTCCCCGACCGAAACAGCGACGTCAAACACGACGGGCTGCTGCACGAGGCATCCGGGGGGCGGCACGTCTGAGTGATGCGGGCTTGAAAATCCCCTGCGTGTCCGCCTGCCGAATCGATTCACGGGAGGGGCTGCCCGTGCCCCGGAGCCGGCGTATGCAGACAAGCGAAGCAAGGATTGCGAAGCGCCGTCTGCATCCGAGTGAGCGGAGGGCACGATGCCCGCAGCGAACGTCCGGCGACGGGGCGTGGGCACCCCCGAC
>SXHR01000084.1:0-13643 GCA_005773625.1 Planctomycetaceae bacterium
GCCCAGAGCGGCCTGTTCGAAGAGCAGGGCTTCGATCTGTTCGCCGGTGCCGATGAACTTGATCGGCACCCCCGTCACGCTCTTCACCGAAAGCGCCGCCCCGCCGCGGGCGTCGCCGTCGAGCTTCGTCATGATCACGCCGTCGAGCTCGAGGGCGTCGTTGAAGGCCTTGGCGCTGCGGACGGCATCCTGGCCCGTCATCGCATCGACGACGAGGTAGACCTGATCCGGCCCCACGGTGCGGTCGATTTTCGCGAGTTCCCGCATCAGTTCCTCGTCGATCGCCAGCCGGCCGGCGGTGTCGAGGATGACGACGGAGATGTTTTCCTTCTTCGCGCGGGCCACGCCGGCGTTGCAGACGGCCACCGGATCCGTGCCGCCGGCGGCCATGTCGGCCGGCGTGTGCACCGGCACGCCGAGCTGGCGGCCGAGCACGGCGAGCTGCTCGATGGCCGCGGGTCGCTGGAGGTCGGCCGCCACGAGCATCACGCCGAGCCCCTGCGCCTTGATTTTCTTGGCGAGCTTGGCACAGGAGGTCGTCTTGCCCGAGCCCTGCAGGCCGCAGAGCATGAGCACCGTCGTCGTGCCCGACTGGAGGTGGAGCGAGTGATCGACCGGCCCCATCAGGCCGACGAGTTCCTGATGCACGATGCCGACGAGCTGCTGCGCCGGGTCGAGCGACTCGAGCACCTTCGCACCCACCGCACCGTCGGCGACACGGTTCAGAAAGCCGTCGGCCACGTCATAGGCGACGTCGGCCTCGAGCAGGGCGGTTCGCACCGCCCCCAAGCCCTCCCGCATGTTGGCTTCGGAGAGCTTGCCGCGGCCGCGGAGGGAATTGATGGCGGACGAAAGGGACGCGGTCAGCGACTCGAACATGGCGGCTCCGGGTTGACGGGCCGCCGAGTATACCGCCCGGAAAACGGCGATCTCCCCCCGGTGACGAGCCGCTCGAATCGGGAGCGGACACACAACGTGCCGCTGGCCCGACGCGTGGCCGGCGTGAACGGCGCGTCACCGGAGGGAGAAGGCGTGGCGGCGGCGGCCCCTCCGGCCACCGTCGCGGGGTCGATCAGCTGAAGGTGCCCTGCTGGCCGACCATGGGAGCCGGCATCGACATCCCCTCGCCGCCCTCGCAGCAGGGGGCGGCCGGGCCGCAGGCCGGCTCGCATGCGGGAGCACACACCGGAGCGGGAGCCCCACAGGGGGCGGGCTGCGGCGACCCGCACGAGCGGAACTCCATGAACGAGGGTCGGCGGCAGCTGCTCCCGCCGCCCATGCAACTGCTGCAGCCCGGGGCCGCCGCGAGGCTCACCACCGCGATCACCAGACACAACGCACGAGCCATGGGATTGATCTCCGACACAGATCAGACGGGGCAGGCGGGCGGCAGCCTCGCTTGCGGCGTCGTCATCGACGCCACCAGAACCCTACCTCATGTTTCCGCCCGGGGATGACGACCGCCCGATTTTTTGTGCGGAAAATCCCCCGGCGATGCGGTGGTTCCGCGACCACCGGTCGTGCGGGTCGTGCGGGCCGACGGTGAAGATTCCGACTGCGGAAGATGACACGACATCCGGTGCTAGAGTTGCAGCACGACCATCTGCGGCAACATATCTCCCGACCATGACACCGCGCCGCTCGATCCCGATGTGCAGCTTTGCCATGACGCTTCCCACGATCCGCTCGTTCCGCCGTCTGCTTTGTCTCGTGCCCGCGGTTGCGGCACTCTGTGGCGTGGTCCCGACGTGTGTCCGGGCTGACGCCGTCGCCACGGACTGCCCCGCGACCTGCCATGACGGGGATGTCTGGCTGGTGAGCACCCGGCGGCTCCCCGGCATCTGCCGGCTGCCCGCCCGGGCCGCGTTCGACATCGAGCAGCGGGTCGCCGGCCGGTGGGACCGGGCTGATCTCCCGACCCTGCTCGGCGACCCCGCCCGGCCGCTGGTGATCTTCGTCCACGGCAACCGCTACGAGACGCACGATGCGAAGGCACAGGGCGGAACGATCGCCCGGCAGGTCGCCGCGGCATGTCCGGGCACCTCGGTCCGGACCGTGATTTTCTCGTGGCCGAGCGAGCAGAAAGGTCACATCATCCACTCGAGCCGCGAGACCTACAGGCGGTCGTATGCGGACGGCCATTACCTGGCGTGGCTGCTCGGGCAGGTCGATCCCGCGCAGCCGGTGGCGATCGTCGGCTACAGCTTCGGTGCGACGGTCGCCCTGCGAGCCATCGAAGACCTGGTGCATGCGGGCGGCCGGGAATCCCCCGGCATCGCGCCGTGGGCCGGCAGGCCCGGCCGTTCGCACCTCGTTCTCGTGGCGCCGGCGGTGCCGTCCAACGCGCTGGCTCCGCGCGGGCCCTATGCCCCGGCCGTCGCCGGGATCGACCGGCTGACGCTCGTGATCAACTCCCGCGACCTGGCGCTGCGGCTCTTCCCCCACCTCGATCGGGCCGCCGGAGCCGACGCGCTCGGGACCGTGGGGATGCCCCGCCGCTGGCTGCCCGGAGCGGTCGACTTCACGACGACCGACGCGGCACCGGTCGTCGGCAAGCGGCACGCCCTGCCGCTGTATCTGGAATCACCGTCACTCGCCCGGCGGATCGCGGCGGGCGCCGTCGTCGGCCTCGCGGACGAGTGATCCTCGCGCCGGCGTCGTCAGGCCGCTCGACGGCTGACTCCGCCCTGCATGGCCTGGCGGGCATCGACCATCATCCGGACGACGTCGGGCATCGAGTGGGCCGCCGTCCAGCCGAGTCGCTCGGTGGCCCGTGACGTGCGGGCCCTGCCCCGATCGATTTCGGTGGGCCGCATGAGTTTCGGATCCCGAACGACGTGCCGCCGCCAGTCGAGGCCGACCGCCGCGAAGGCCGCGGCCACGAAGTCCTCGAGGGAATACGTCCGGCCCGTGGCGATCACGAAGTCTTCGAGCGTTTCGAGTTGCAGCATGCGGTGCATGGCGACGACATACTCCGGCGCCCATCCCCAGTCGCGCTGCACCGAGAGGTCACCGAGCGACAGCGTCTGCTGCGTGCCCTCGGCGATCCGGCAGGCTGCCGCCACGATTTTCTGGGTCACGAACCTTTCGGGACGCAGCGGGCTCTCGTGGTTGAAGAGGATTCCAGTCGCTGCACGCAGGCCGTAGGCCTCGCGGTACTGCGCGATCTGCCAGAATGAGGTGGCCTTGGCGATGCCGTAGGGGCTCCGCGGCCTGAGGACCGTCTCCTCGTCGGCCGGTGCGTCGCCAGAGTTGCCGAACATCTCCGAACTTCCGGCACTGTAGAGACGGATCGGGTTTCCGAGGATCCGGATCGCCTCGAGCAGGTTGATCGTCCCGACGACGATGCTCTCGAACGTCTCCACGGGCTGGTCGAACGACAGCCCCACCGACGACTGGCCGGCGAGGTTGTAGATCTCGTCGGGCTCCGTCCGGGCGAGCACTTGGAAGGTCGAGCGGAAGTCGGTCGGCGACATCGAGACCAGCGTCACCGCGTCGCGGATGCCAAGCCGTTCGAGCCCCGTGAACCTGCCGGCTTGCGCATCCCGGCTGGTGCCCACCACGGTGTAGCCGAGAGCGAGCAGATGCTGCGCGAGATAGCCGCCGTCCTGGCCCCCCACGCCGCAGATGAGAGCGGTGCGGCCGGCAAACGCGGGAGTCTGCGGAGTGTTCATGGGCGGGGGACGATAGCAGCCGACCCCGGCCCGCGAAACGCCACATTTCAGGCCCGTTTTGCGAACCACTCGGCTGTCAGGGCAAGGCCCTCGGCCAGCGGCACCGTGGGCCGCCACCCCAGCGTGTCGCCGGCGAGCGTCGCATCGACGAGGTTCGAACGCAGGTCGCCCGGTCTGGCCGGGCCGTGCCGCGGTGCGGGCAGCGGCCCGGGGCGTGCCCGGCCCGTCGTGGCCACCGCCTCCCGGATCAGCGACTCGAGTTCGACCACATCGGTCCCGATGCCGGTGCCGATGTTGAGGCTCGTGAGCGCGGCGGGCTGGCAGCGGGACGACGGGTCGATCAGTGCGAGCACGTTGGCCCGGGCGACGTCGGGGCCGTAGACATAGTCGCGGACGTAGCGGCCGTCGCCGTTGATGGTGGCCGGCTCTCCGGCGAGGAGCTTCTTCGAGAAGATGGCCACCACGCCCGCCTCGCCGTGCGGATTCTGTCGAGGACCGTAGACATTGGAATAGCGGAGCGCCACCGCGGTGAGTCCGTGCTCGGCAGCGTAGAACGCGAGGTAGCGTTCCCCGACCCACTTCGTGATGCCGTAGGGGCTGACCGGACTGGCGGGCGTCGATTCCGGCGCGGGCGTCGTGACGTCGCCGTAGAGCACGCCGCCGCTGGAGGCGAACACGACCCGCCGACAGCCGGCCTGGACGGCCGCATCGAGCACGTTGATCAGGCCGATGCAGTTGACCCGCGCGTCGAAGAGGGGCTCGCGGACCGAACGGCTCACCGACATTTGCGCCGCCTGGTGGCAGACCGCGTCGGGCTTCACCGCCGCGATCACGCCGGCCACCGCGGCCGTATCGACGATATCGACGACGTGCAGCGGCACCGTCTCGGGAAGGTTGTCGCGGGAACCGCTCGAAAGGTCGTCGATCACCGCGACGGCGTGCCCCGCGGCCAGAAGTGCGTCCACGATGTGGCTGCCGATGAAGCCCGCGCCGCCGGTGACCAGAATCCTCATGAGAGCCACTCGAGACGAGGGATTGTGCGGGGCACGACCGCCCGCCCGGGGCGTCTGCCATGGGCGGGGACCGAGACTTGCCGATAGCATACTGGCGTCCGTCTCGACAGCCACCGCCGCTCGGCGAAGCCCATGATCCTCATCCAGCAGCGGTATTCGTCTCCCGATCCCCACCGCGAGGCGGAACTGCAGCGGGTTCGCGAGGCCAACTCGGTCGCCGGCCTCTTCAGCCACGTCGAGTTCGTCGATCCCGGCGGCAAACGCATGGCGTTCGGCGACTTTTTCCGGCTCACTGCGGAGCGTTTTTCCGGACGCACCTGCGTGGTCGCCAATAGCGACATCACGTTCGATGAATCGCTGCGAGTGGCCGCTGAAGTCCTCGCCTCCTCCTCCACTCCGCTGCTCGTGGCCCTGACCCGTTGGGACGACGACGTCGCCCCGTCCATGGAGGGCCGGATCGACCCCGACAACTGGACCTTCTATTCCCATTCGCAGGACGCCTGGGTGTTCGTCGCCGGCGGATTGCCCCCTTTCGAGAGTGGCTTTCACCTGGGTCTGCCGGCCTGCGAGAGCCGCCTTGCGTTCGAGGCGGCCGCAGCGGGAATCGCGGTCGTCAATCCGGCGCTCTCGATCCGCTGCCATCATCATCACGCCTCGGCGGTCCGCACCTGGACCCGGCGAGACAGCTACCCGGGCCCCCTGCTCTTTCCCAGGCTCACGACGGCCGATGTCGGCGACCGCGAGGCACTCGTGGTCGATCGCACGGGCTGGCGGACGCGCAAGGCGGTCATTCGTCAGGTTGGAGACTTCGCGGCGGCGGTCCGGGGTCGGAAAACGGGGTCGCGGTCGGGGAAAAATTGACCCCGGCAACCCGCGACGTAGGCTGGAAGCCGATCCCGAGCGCGACATGAAGCCTGTACCCGCCATCCACACCGCCCCCACCGCCGGCAGCCCCCGGGGATGCATCCCCGCGGGGGGCTTCGGTCGATCGACGTTCCGGTCGCTGTTCGTACGGTGTGCCCATGCCGGCCAGGCACTCGAGTGGATCGGCGATGGCCATGCGATCGACGTCCGGGGGGGGGCCGTCGATGCACCACGCCCCGCTCCTGAGGAGATCACGCCCTGCTTCCGTTCACCGGACGGGTTCAGCCTCGTGGAACTGCTCGTGGTGATCGCCATCCTCGGCGGGCTCATGGGGCTTGCCCTTCCCGCGGTGCAGCGGGTTCGCGAGGCGGCGCGGCGGACGCAGTGCGGGGTGAATCTCGCTTCGATGGGCGTCGCACTGACCGCCTACGAGTCGGCACGCCGCGAGTTTCCTCCGGGAAGCGATGCCGCGACCGGACTGCACCACGCCTGGTCGTCGTTCATTCTCCCCTTTCTCGATGCCGCGGCCGTCGCCCGACGGGTCGACTACAAACGGCCTTGGAATGCGGACGGCGGCAACGCCGAGATCGCCGACACGATCCTGCCGACCTACGTCTGCCCGACGGGCATCCGGATGTTTCCGGGAAAGCAGGACTATGGCGGCGTGCTCGGCGTCGGCGTCATGCTCGATCCAGCCGCGGCCCTGCCGCCGGGTCGCGACCGGGCCGGCGTGCTCTGTGCCACCGACGCCGACCATCCTCGGGCGGTCAGGGGGGCGATGATCACCGACGGGCTGACGCACACGCTCACGGTGTCGGAAGGGATCGATCGGGGGTTCGCCGAGATGGATGGCGAGTCCCGGATCGGCAACAGCCGGTGGGCCTGCGGCAGCAACTGTTTCCTTCTCAGTTCGCGGGTGCTCAACACGCCGGACGTCGATGGATTCCGGAGCCATCATCCCGGCGGCGTGCATGGCTTGTTCGCCGATGGGCGGGTCGTTTTCATGGTCGATTCCACGCCGCCCGAGTTGTTGATGGCCGCGTGCACGAAGGATGGCGGGGAGTCGGGCGAGGGGATCCGCTAGCTTCGACTTTTGCAGTTTGTCGGCATGGAGCAGGAGTCACCCGTCTCGCAGGTCGGGTGTGCCCACGCCCCATCGCCGGACGTTCGCGGATGCCGTCGTGGCATCCGCCCACTGCATGTCCGCTGCGCTTCGCCATCCTGGCTGCGCTTGCTCCCACAGCCCGGCTCCCGGGGCGTGGGCACCCCTTCCCTTGACCGGATTCAGTCAGGAACCGCGCTCGCTATGCCCCGCGGCATTCTTTTCAAGCCGCCATCGCCACGGCGTGTTCGAGGAGTCGCGACACATGACTTCCACGCTCCAGCGCATCGCGTACCAGCGGTTGACCTGCTCGGCTGTCGGTTCGTGGCAGCGGCCCCCGCCGCCACGATCATCCGCGTGACGATCCCTCGGCCCGAAAACAACCAGCACGACACGAATGGCCCAGAAGGGCGAACACGCCGTCGACCTCGAGGGCTATCGCTCGACGAAGGCGGTCACGCTCACTGCCGATTTCGGCATGCGAGCCTGCGTCCCTGAGCGCACTTCTCCGCAGCAGCGTCGCTGGGTTGATAAGGATCCGGAAGAGACGCCTGCCGTCTCCGTGGCACGCAGCCGCACGAAGAGCCAGCGAGGCAGGCAGCTCGGCAGTCGCGTGAGAAAACAAACGCCGGCCGTAGTCAGCCTTTCTGTTTCTGCCGCAGGTAATACCGCTGCACGCGGGCCACGCATGGGCGGCCGTCGGGGCTCTTCGTCCTGCAGGCGGCATCGGGCTGGCCTGCCTTCTGCACCACCGCCCGCACCCGCGAGGGCACGGGCTCCGCAAGGTCGGCATCGACATCGTCTACCGTGAGGCCATGGCAGCAGCAAAGCGGTCCGGCCGGATCCTTCGGCCAATAGAGACCGTGGGCGGCGTCCGCATCCACACTCCGCTCGAAGAGGTCGAAGTAGGCGACGGGGCAGGCGTCGGTCGCGCACCAATAGGCCGGTTCGCCGAGCGACTCGGCCGCGTCCGAGGCGAGGTGGGCCCGGAGCGTTTCAGGGCCGATGGGCAGGCCATCGATGCCGCACCGCGGGCACCGCGGCGGCAGGCTTGAGTCGGGTTCTTTGAAAGAGGCCTTGTACATCATCACTCCGACTTCAGGGTCATTCTGGGTCCAGACACACATCGACCCGCTCGGCGGATTGTACTCCACGCTTTCCCCCTGAATGCCCACGACGACATCCGCATCGGCACGCTCGTTCCCACTCACGAACGCACGACGGGGGTGATTCGGCAGTTGTTTCCGCACGGGTTCGAGACCGTTCAGATCAGTTTCGGTAAGAGCGTCGGTGACGCCAATCTCTCCGGGCTGTCTGCCCCCGTCCTCGGGTGCTTGATGCCTGCCCGATCGCCAGCGGCGACCTGCCGCGCCGCATCAGTGCGATCGGCGTCCACGGCGATCCGCTCATGAGCCCTGAAACGGTCCGCGACTGGGAACGACTCATGGACGACACGGTGGCGCGGAGGATCGGGTGCGATCCGGGCAGGGAATCACACGCTATGACAGCCCGCGCCCATCCTCGGCACTTGGTCACCCTGCTCCTCGGCCTGGACGGCGTGGGCGGCGATGCGGCAGCGCACGCGTCGGGCATCGCGCCGCTGACGATCAAAATCGCCGTCCCCTCGGCGAGCGGGCGGCGCGATTTGCTTCACCGCCGGCTGTCTCGGCGCCTCAACCTCGCGGATCGCCTGGGCGAAGCTCATGGGCGAGGTCTTGCAAGAAGAAGACCGCGACGTCTTCCAAGCGTCGCCCGACGAGCTGCCCGCGATCGACATCCACCGCCTCTGACCGGTGCCGGATGCGAGGCACCGAAACCCAGGATCAGGGGGGAACAGGGGAGACTGGGAGACGGTCTGCGCCGAGCGTGAGAAACGCGTCGCTCCACAGGGGTTTGGGAACGTTGCGGCGATCAACGCCAGCCGCCACCGCGCTCACCACCGGCCCCCGCCGTCGCTCATCGAAAAGCTCGTCCACACTTCGATGCTTGTGGAGGTGCCATTGACCGTCCTATCCTTCGGCGCGGGCGGGACCGGTGGGGGTTTTCAGCCTGCGATGCGCCGCCGCCGCAGTGAGAGGCTGCCGCAGGCGATTCCGATGAGGGCCAGGGCATACGTCGCGGGCTCGGGGACCACGGAAATCGTGCCCGTCGCCGGATTGAACGTGGCGTATTGCCCCGCGTCGAGGCCGCTGGCGACGACCGACGTGAAGCCACCGGAGAAGCCGCCCGTGGCGGCGAAGATCGTCAGCACGTCGGAGCCGTTGGCATAGGGGCCGTTCGTGAAGGCGAGGTCGAGCACTCCGCCGAAGACCACGCTGCCGGCGCCGTCGACGAGGTCGAACGTGCCCGCCGTGAAGAGCGGGCTCGTGATCTCGAACAGGCTCGTGCCCGAGTTCGCGAGGTCGAGCGTGAAGCCGGTGTCGACCGTCACCGTGCCGGGGCTGTTGCCCGGGAGGAACGAGCCGAGCACGGCGAGGGATTTTCCGGCGCCGGAGAGCGTGCCCACGCCGGCGAGGTTTCCGGTGGCGGGCAGCGCGTAGGTGCCGGCCGTGAGGGTCGCGAGGTCGAAGGTGCCGGGGCTGGCCGTGGTGCCGAGGTTCAGGCCGCCGGTGCCGATCGAGCCCGTGCCGGCGAGGATCAGCGTGCCGCCCGCGATCGTGGTGACGCCGGAATAGGTATTCGCGCCGGCGAGCCTGCATTGCCCGCCGCCCTGCTGCACGATCGAACCGGAACCGCTCATCACACCCGCGTAGTTGAACAAGCCGGAGCGATTGATGATCAGCGTGCCGTTGTTGACCAGCGACGGCACGTCGAGCAGGCCGGTGGTGCTGCCGACGCCGATCTGGAGCGTTCCGCCGGGGTTCAGGTTGATCGTGCCCGCGGCCCCCTTCGAGAGCCTGCCCGTCACCGACACGAGCCCGCCCGACATCGTGAGTGTGCCGGTGCCGCTGGAGCCGACGAACAGATCGGTGGTGTTGGCCCAGGTTCCACCGGTGACCGTGACCGTGCCGACACTGCCGGACGCGCCGCCAACGGCGCCGCTGGAGTTGGAGACGAGACCGTCGTTGATCGTGAGCGTGCCCACCGCGAGGTACCCGCTGCCGATGCTGAGGTTTCCGCTGCTGGCCCAGGTGCCGCCGGTGATCGTGGCCGATCCGGTGGACATGTACGAGCCGATCACGCTGTCGACGGTGGTGACGAGGCCGCCGCTCACGGCGAGCCCGCCGGTGCCGAGTTCGCCGATGGTCAGCAGTTCGCCCGAGTTCCAGGTTCCGCCGGTGACGGTGGCCAGGCCAACGCCGCCGAGGTTCTTGCCCACGGTGGCGAAGAGGCTCGTGACGCTGCCGCCGTTCACGGCGAGCGTGCCGGTGCCGCTCGAGCCGACAGCGAGGCCGCGGGTGCTCGTCCATGTGCCGCTGGTGACGGTGGCCACGCCGACGGTTCCCGCGGCGGAGCCGAGAAAGGAGTCGGTGCCCGTGATGCTGCCGCCGTTCATCACGAGCGTGCCGGTGCCGCTCGAGCCCACGGAGAGACTTACGCTCAGGTTCAGCATGCCACGCGACCCCATCGAGAGCGTCCCCGTGGAGATGGTTGTCGTCGTAGCACTGGTCGTGCTCGACGACATCACGAGCATGCCGTCGCCCTGTTTGCGGATCACGCCCGTGCCGCTGATCGTTCCCTGGTGTCCGGTGAGCGAGGAGGGGCTGAAGATGAGCGTGCCGTTGTTGGCGAGCAGGCTCGCATCGATCGCGTGAGCCTGGAGCGTCCCGCCGGCATTGAGGGTGATCGTGCCGGACGTCGCTTTCGTGAGCGAGCCCGCCACCGACACGAGCCCACCCGACATGGTGAGCGAGGAGTTCGAGCCGACGTTGAGCGAGTCGCCCACGGCCCACGTGCCCCCGGTGACCGTGGCCGTGCCTCGACCGCTGAAAAAATTGTAGCCGAGCCTGACCGAGCGATTCTCGATCCGCCCGGCGCTCAGGGTGAGGATGCCGGCGCCGGTGCCGCCGACGATCATGTTCGAGCTGCTGGCCCAGGTGCCCCCGGTGACCGTGGCGGTGCCGAGGCTGCCGGGTCCCCAGCCGAGGTAGAAGTTTGTGCCGGTGACGCTGCCGCCGGTCACGTCGAGTGTGGCGGTGCCGGTTCGCGCCACGAACAGGTTCGTGCCGACGTTGGTGCTGCTGCTGATCGTGGTGGTGCCGCTGTTGAGGATCAGGTCGGCGCGGAGCGTGGCGGGCATGCCGGCCGCGACAAGCCACACGGCGAACGCCAGGCCGACGAGCCACCGGCGCCGAGAAGGCAGCGGGCCAGAGATGCCGAGACGGAGGCGCATGAAGAACTTCGTCGAGGAAGGCGACGACCTGAAGGCCGAGCGGTCGCCGTACGAGCGGAACCAACGCGGACAAAATGGGCACGTTGTGTGCCAAACCCGACGCAAAACCCGGCTGCGGGCGGGGTGCCGTGGCCGGCGACCTGTTTGGGCCTGAAAACAGCACCAGAACAGCCGCCGACGGCGGACAAGTCGCTCCGTGCCGGCCGCGACTAAGGCCTGCGGCTGGAGCGATTCGCCCCAGGGGCCTCGGCGTCGTGGGGCGAATCACGCCAACGAGTCGGCCGCCAGTGGGGCGATTCGCCCCACCCTGCGGTCGTGTCCGGGCGGCGGCTCCGCATGACCAACGGGCTCGAGCGGCTCAACAAGGAGATCAAACGACGGACGCGGGTCGCAACGCTCTTCCCCAACGAGGCGTCGCTCCTGCGGCTCGCCTCTGCCGTCCTCTCAGAGATCAGTGACGATTGGGAGACCTAACGAGCCTACCTGACCATGGAAGCCAGATGACCCACCTCTGAAAACCCGGATTTACAGAAGGGATGTTGCTTTATCCTGTTCCCGGATCCAGCGACCTAAGGCGGTTCAAGGGCAAACATCTGTGCGTTTGCAGTTTCAACACGCCCTTGATCTCAATCTCAAAAAAGGCCACCCCCGCAAACTCGTTCGCAAGTTTCCGGGCCTGCTGCGGCGTCAAGCTCTCTAGCTGGTTTGTGTCCTCGGGCCATTCGTCGGCCCGAAGTGTCGGGAAACCAGACGACAAAAGCACACCACAACCAACCAGGACTAAAAGAAGGAATCTCATGAAGCGGCTTGGAATCGAAAGAGCGGTGGACGGAAGTGGGGTGTCAGCAGAACGCCACGACGTACTGGGCTTTTTGTCGCGGAGCATGACTAGCCGAACGATAAAGCTGACCAGCGGGCCACAGACTCTGCTACACCGCTGGATTCGGCCCGCCGTCTGATCCAGCGCCTGGTTATATCCGCCCTTGCCACGCCGATGGATCGCGGCCGCCGAACATGATCGCAAAGACCACGATCATCTCACCTTCGATACGGTAGTGGATGACATACGGGAAGCGGCGGATGCGGAGGGATCGTACTCCATAAGCATCGACGCCCACCCACTCGGGATTTCGCTGAATCCGGGCGAGAGCCTCGGAGCACTCGACAACGAAGTCCGAGCCGAGCCCAGCCGACCTTTCCTCGTACCACCTGCGCCCGGCATCGAGATCAGCGACGACTTCGGGGCGATACCGAAGTACGAACTTCATCGACTATCCCGCAGGCGATCGAGAACCTCGTCCCACGTGAGCAACTGCTCGGGCGACCGCTCGTGAGCGGCGATCCGCCGCTGCAGTTCTGCCCGTTGTTCGGGAGAAATTTCGACTGGCGAGTCTGGCGGGATGCTATCCCACAACGACTCGACCACGCGTAGCCGATCATGAATCGGCAGCGCTGTCAGTTCGGTAAGGGCCTGGGCTATGTCGATCATGAACGCATCCTACCACAGATACAGCGAAGCTGATCTGCGGCGGCCAATACGCTCCGCTACACCGCCAGGCGTTGGCCGCCGTCTGATCCAGCGCCTGGTTCCACACGCTGTATCCACGATGGCTGGACGAACCACTCCGCCCACGGAAATCCTACCGGGGCATCAGGGCGGCACGCCACCGCGACTGGCCCGCCGCCTGAGGCAGGAGGCCGATCGACGAGGGCGACGACGGATTCACATCGGGAGGCACGACCAGCACGGATCGCCTTAGGCGCCTCGACGCTGCATCAGCACCTTCGGCCCCTCAGGGCAGGCTAGCCACCCGGCCCCTCGCCGCCCGACGCAGCCCCTCGCCATCTCTATCTCAACGGCGATCAGAGTTGAGATCGCCCGATAGCGGAAGAGAGGGTCTGGCTTCCTTCTCTGGGGTACAAAGCGAGTGGAACGGCTCCGATCAATGGCTCGCGATCACAAGATTATCCACGCCGCTTAGCTTCATCGCGCGTCCATTGCATCGGGTGGTTCGGCTACGATCCTTAGAGATCGGCTCGAAAGAACCCAATCTGGGAGGGGCCGATTTGTCGCAATGCAAATGCACACGCCGAGTGCAATTGCTGGAAGGCGTCCAGATAGGGCTCCCTCATGGGCTCGTCTCTTGGAAGAGTTAAAAATAGCTTCACTTCTTCCATGGAGATTTCTCGCTGCTCTAGCTGCTGTGCGACACCGGGAGCCATGTCGCCTGGGCAGGCCCACCATGCGCACGCGTTTAAGGTTGCCGCATCCAGTCGCCTTGTTGCTGAGTTGCACCACTCCATCTCGATGCCGCGTTCATGAAGTATTTGCGTGTACATATTTAAGAGATCATTCAGTTCGGGACGCGATACGATTGCCCGCGTGATCGGCTGCACCTGATCGTCAAGGTCATCAAGACCGTTTTCTGAATCCCACCTGACAGCCGCCACGAATTCCTCTACGCACTCGGGATTGACGATGTAGCATCTCATTGTGATGAAGTCCTTAACTGCCGAACGGCCAAGTTGAGCAGCTCGCGACCTAACGATTATCCACACCGCACGACGCTAGGGCGAGTCTGCTCCAACGCCTGGTTCGCATTTGTGTTCTTTTGCTCCCAGCGACGCTGGACGCTAGCCCGACTCGCTGGGGGTTA
>SXHR01000085.1:0-3706 GCA_005773625.1 Planctomycetaceae bacterium
GAGGTGCGAAACGCGCTGACCGGCATCGCCAACCGGCTCGCGGAGCGGGCCCGGGCCCATTGCTGGCCTCCCACGGCCGACGCCGGACAGGCACTCCACGACCACGTGCTCCATCGCTGCACCAGCCTGCTCGACGACTGGGTGAACATCGTCACGGACCTGCGGCAGTCGAGCACACACCTCGAATACCAGAAGGAACAGGGGGGCGGAGCCCGGCTGCTCTTCAGCTTCCTCGACCCGGAACTCAAGGACGTGGGCGAGAAGCGGCGCCGCTTCAAGGCCAACCGGTCGATGCGGGACGTGGAACCGAGCGTTGTCCTCAACATCCGCAGGCTGTAACGAGACACCGATGGCCCAACCCCAACTCCGCCGCAGCCAGCTCGTCACCACCTTCGGCCCGGGCTGCATGATCGACCTGCCCGACACGTCGGTGATCGTCGCCGGCCTCGACCACTGGCGGTACGACCCCTCCAGGATTCCCTCGATCGAGGAGCCGCGGCTCGTCGAAAAGCTCCGGGCGTTCCTCGACCGCGACACGGTCACGCTCCGCACGCCGCCCCCGGCTCCGGAACATCCAAGCGAGATGCGGACCGACGTGACGGCGTGGGAGTTTCCCAACTGGTACATCGTGCAGGAACTCGAACAGGGCAAATCGCGGTTTCGCCGCCGCCGGCTCGTGTTCGCGGCCACGCTCGAAAACGGCCGGTATCGCGACGCCGACTCCCGCAAGCCGCTCTCGGTCGTGCCCGTGCGATTCGTGCGGGCCTGCCCCCGCGGGCACGTGGCCGATCTCGACTGGAAGCAGTTCGTGCATGGCGGCCGCAGCGACTGCATGCGGCAGCTCTGGATCGAGGAACGCGGCACGAGCGGCGACCTGTCGCAGGTCTGGGTGATGTGCGACTGCGGGGCCCAGCGGTCGATGGCCGAGGGGGCCGGTGTGAAGGCCTTGGGATTCTGCAGTGGCGGTCGCCCGTGGCTCGGTGCGAATCAGCAGGAAAAGTGCGACCTCCCCAGCCGGCTCCTCATCCGCAGTGCGAGCAACGCCTATTTCCCGCAACTCCTGAGCGTGATCTCGATTCCCGACCTGCGAAAGCCGGTCGATGACGCCGTCAGGGCCCTGTGGGCCGATTTTCTTGCCGACGTGGAGACGCCCGACGAGTTGGTGAAAGTTCGCCGCAAGCCCACGCCCGCCGAGCGGCTCCGGGATTTCTCTGGCGCCGACGTGCTCGCTGCGATCGAGCGGCAGCGGGGCGGCGGCACGGGCGCATCGCAGAAAGTGAAGGACGTGGAGTTTGCCGCCCTCACCGAGGCGGCGGAGGAGATGGGCGCCGACGTTCCGGACGGCGATTTTTACGCCCGCCGCATGCCCCGGGAGTTCTGGCAGGCACCGTGGATGAAGGCGATCAGGAACGTCGTTCTCGTGCACAAGCTCCGGGAGGTCGTCGCGCTCGCGGGTTTCACGCGCTGCGAGCCACAGGGGCCCGACATCCAGGGCGAGCTTTCCGTGGACGCCAAGCGGGCGACCCTCGCCGTCGATCAGACCTGGGTGCCGGCGATCGAGAACCGCGGTGAGGGGGTGTTTCTGGAGTTCGATCCCGCGACCATCCGGGCATGGGCCGCACGGCCCGAGGTGCTTGCCCGAGGCCGGGTTCTCATGGCGGGATTCGACGCCTGGCGGAAGGAGAAGAAGGTGAAGGCCGACTTCCCGGACGTCATCTACTACATGCTGCATTCCTTCAGCCACCTGCTGATGACCGCCATCTCGCTGGAGTGCGGCTACCCTTCGAGCTCGATCCGCGAACGAATCTTCTGCATGCCCAAGGAGGGCAACTTCGGCATCCTCATCTACACCGGCTCCTCCGACG
Organism: Planctomycetaceae bacterium; assembly: GCA_005773625.1. Taxonomy (GTDB): domain Bacteria; phylum Planctomycetota; class Planctomycetia; order Pirellulales; family UBA1268; genus QWPN01. The sequence continues at coordinate 1,866 of SXHR01000085.1, forward strand.
CCGAGGGCACGCTCGGCGGCCTCGTGGAGGCGGGCCGGTCCATCGCCCGGCATGTCCGCCGAGCTCTCGAATACGGCGCCCTCTGCTCGAGCGACCCCGTCTGTGCGTACCACCGCCCGGTCGAGCATGACCACCAGCCCCTTCACGGGGCCGCCTGCCACGGGTGCCTCCTCGTCGCCGAAACATCTTGCGAGCAGCACAACGACTACCTCGACCGGGCCCTCGTCGTGCCGACGGTGGAGGGGCTCGGCGGCGAGTTCTTCACGGGAATCGTCTGATGGGCGAAACGTCGTCATCCGCGCGACTCGAACCGCTGCTGCGGCTTCCCGTCGGGGCGCTCGAGTCGCTCGCCGACTCCCTTGCGGACGGACTCCTCTCGGAAGCGATCACACTCCGGGGCGTGGAACAGGCTGCCGGCACCGATGCCGCTGCCGTGACGACAGCGCTGAGAGACCTCGTCTCCGACGGCTATTCGCCGCAACATCTCGCCACGGTCGTCGCCGGGATCGCCGCGGCGACGGCCCGAGTGCCCAAGCCCACGAGCCTCTTCGACCTCGTGCTCTCCGGGCCCGATCTTCCGGGAGTGCCCACGGCCGACACCGCCGCCGTGATGCGCACGCTCATCTCGCAGGCCGCCCGTGAAGTGATCCTCGTGGGCTATGCCGTGCACGACGGCCGGAGAATCTTCGAGCCGCTCGCAAGGCGGATGGCGGAGCTTCCCGGCCTCGCCGTGACGATCTGCCTCGACATCCAGCGGGCCTGGAATGACCCGACACCTGCGGCAGATCTTGTCGCCCGCTTCGCCCGCGACTTCCGCAGCAAGCACTGGCCGTGGGGAACGCTTCCGACCCTCTTCTACGACCCGCGGTCGCTGGAGACCGGCGACTCGCGCGCCAGCCTCCACGCCAAGTGTGTGATCGTGGACCGCTCGCGGGCCCTCGTGACGAGCGCCAACTTCACCGACGCGGCCCAGCGGAAGAACGTGGAGGTTGGCGTGGACATCCGCTACCCGCCCGCGGCCACCCGCCTCGCCGACTATTTTCTCGGCCTCTGCCGCACGGGCCACTTCGCGGCATGCCCGCTCGAATAGCCGGCGGAGCCGCCCCGCGCGCTCATCCCGGTTGATGCCGCGGCTCGCCGAAGCCGCCGGGCCTGACGAGGCAGTCGCGGTCCACTCCCAGTCGCCGACTCCAGCCGACGAAAATGCCGCACCCGAGCAGGAATCCCCACGGCAACAACATGACGACGGTCCGGAAGCAGGCGTCGTCGCCAACGATTCGCGAGCTGGCCGCCGTCGCCCCGGCGAGTCCGAGGCAGCCGAGGCCGTAGCCGACGTGAACCGCGAGACCGCGGAAACTCAGCACCGTCGCCCGCCGCCCCGAGTCAACGATCTGGTTGAGGTAATGGCTCTGGAGAAACACCACCATCCGCAGCACGGTGGCGAGCAGAATCACGAACGCGGCGCCGCCCAGCGGCACGAAGGCGGCGATGCCCGCGAGGCCGACGAGCGTGACCGCGACCAGCACGAGACCGTTGGCCCGGGCGCTCGCGCCGAGCGCGAGCCGGCGCAGCGGACCGGCCACCGCCAGCCCGAGCAGGGCCGACGCCGCGCTCACGAGGCCGAAGGCCGCCGTGGGGATGTCGATTTCGGCGTAGATTTCGCTCGACACCACGAGCACCTGCCGGATCGGGAGGTCGATGAGCACTCCGGCCATGATCACGAGCAGCACGCGCGGCTGTGTGAGAATCCAGCGGCCGGTGGCGGCGGTCTGGCGAAAGGCCGCCGCGAGATTGCCCGCCGCGGCGCGGCCGCCCGCCTCCGCCGGGCCGCCCGCGTGGGC
>SXHR01000086.1:0-16205 GCA_005773625.1 Planctomycetaceae bacterium
CAACAACCACCTGCAGTCGCTCGAGATCCCCCGGGAGGACATCGTCGTCGTGAGCGCCGACGAAGGGGGCATCAAGCGGGCCGTGGGCCACGCCAACCGGATCGGCGCGCCGCTGGCGATCATCGACAAGCGACGGCTCTCGGCCGACACGACCAAGAGCGCCAACATCATCGGCGCGAGCGTCGAGGGCAAGACGGCGATCCTGTTCGACGACATGATCAGCACGGCCGGATCGATCTGCGGCGCGGCCGACGTGGTCAGCAAGCACGGGGCCAAGGCGATCTACGCCGCCGCGACCCACGGGCTGCTCGTCGGCCCGGCGATCGAACGGCTCAAGCAGGCGCCGTTCGACAAGATCATCATCACCGACTCGATTCCGCTCACCCCCGGCAAAATGCTCGGAAACATCACCGTGCTCTCGGTCGCCGGACTGCTCGGCCAGGCGATCAAGCGGATCCACCGCAACGAGTCGGTGAGCATGATGTTCCAATAGCGCCCGCGACCTCTTCCGGCGTGCCGGCCCCCCGCGGCGGCCCGAAAATGGCCGTCAGACTCCACCAGGCGTGGCGTTTGCGGCCGGAAACGCCCCCGCTTGCGGAAGCTGCGGCAGATGGCACACTTGTGGGCTTCCTCAGCCGCCCCCTCCAGGTTTTTCTCATGAGCGACACTCTCGAAGTCACCCTCCGCAAAGGCACTGGTTCCCGGGAGAGCCGCCGGCTCCGCCGGCAGGGGCTCGTTCCCGCCATTCTGTACGGCCATGGCGAGAAGTGCGTCGATCTGTCCACCACGCGGGAGGCCATTGCGGCCGCGGTCCGTCACGGCAGCCGGGTGGTCAATTTGACCGGCGCGGTGAAGACGGCCGCCCTCGTCCGCGAACTCCAGTGGGACACGTACGGCGTCGAGCCGCTCCACATCGATTTTCTGCGTGTGAGCGCGTCGGACCGGATCCGCGTGAAGGTGCCCGTTCACCTCAAGGGCGAATGCCCGGGGCAGCGGGCGGGCGGCGTGGTGAGCATCGTCCTCCACGAGGTCGAACTCGAGTGCACCGCCGACCATGTTCCGGAAATGGTCCACGTCAACGTCGGCCATCTCGAACTCGGCCATGCGATCAAGGTGAAGGATCTGGAACTGCTCCACGGCGCGAAGGCCGTCGATGACGCCGAAGAGCCGGTCGTGAGCTGCACCCTGCCCGCCAAGAAGGGCGAGGAGGCGGCCGCGGGCGCTGTCGCCGAACCCGAAATCATCGGCCGCAAGGCTGCGGAGGAAGGAGAGGCGGAAGCTGGAAAGTCGTGATCCCGTCCGTGGGTTTTCACCGGACAAGGTGCCTGAGGCTCCTGGAATCACGGACTGGTATCACGGACTTCAATCCGTAGGACGACCGTGAAACTCCTTGTCGGGCTGGGAAACCCCGGGCATGTCTATCAGGACACGCGGCACAACATCGGCTTTGAAGTGCTCGAGTTGCTCGCGAAGCGGGCAGGATCGCCGACGAGGCGGCCTCGGTTTCAGGGCGAGACGGCCCAGGCGACGATTCGCGGCACCCCCGTTCTCCTGCTCTGGCCCCTCACCTGGATGAATCTCAGCGGTTCCGCCGTGTTGGCGGCCAGGGACTTCTACAAGATCGCGGATTCTGACATGATCGTGGTTTGCGACGACTTCAATCTCCCGCTCGACACCGTCCGGCTGCGGCCGGCGGGTTCGGCTGGAGGCCAAAACGGGCTGGCCGACGTGCTGGCCCGGCTCGGAACGACGACGATCCCCCGGTTGAGACTCGGGATCGGCCCCGTTCCGGCGGGTTGGAAGTCGGCCGACTTCGTTCTCGGCAAGTTTCCGAAGGCGGATCGGGACCGGGTCGGAGTGGTGTTGGAGCGGGCGGCGGACGCCGCGGAAGAATGGGTCGCCCTGGGCATCCAGGCGGCCATGAACAAATACAACTGAACGCCTTCCGGGCGTTCAACGGAAACTGGACATCGAAACGAGACGCTTGAGAGGAGCACGACATTCATGGCGGTGTACGAAGGCATGTTCATCTTGGATCCGGCGAAGTTTGCCCGAGATCCCGGGGCCGCGGCCCAGCAGATCGCAGACCTCATCACGCAGCACGGCGGAACGGTGCTCGCCGCGCGGCTGTGGGACGAGCGAAAGCTTGCCTACCCGATCAAGGGCCACAAGAAGGGCATCTACTGGCTGACCTACTTCACGGTGCCCGGTGGCAACCTGATCGCGTTCGAGCGGCAGTGTGAAATCACCGACGACATCGTCCGCAAACTCGTGCTCAAGGTCGACGATCGGATCGCCGACGCGCTGGTGCAGCATGCCCTCGCAGGCGAGGCCGCTCCCCGACGCGCCCCGGCGCCGGCAACCTCCCCGGCGGCCGCCCCCGCCACCACCGAGTAACGTGCGCGAATGACCGTTGCCGGAACACTTGCAACCTTCGGCCAGGCGGGGTATCCTGCCCGGAGTTGTACATGCGTTCAGCAGTCACGCGGGAGATAACATCATGGCCAGTTTCAACAGGGTTGTGCTGCTCGGCAACGTGACCCGTGATCCGGAGCTCCGTTACATCGCCAACGGCACGGCTGTCACCGACATCGGGCTGGCGGTGAACGACCGCCGCAAGACCCCCTCGGGCGAGTGGGTGGAGGAGACGACCTTCGTCGATGTCACGCTCTGGGGCCGCACCGCCGAGGTGGCTGGCGAATACGTCACCAAGGGAGCACCGCTCCTCATCGAGGGCCGGCTCAAGCTCGACACCTGGGAAAAGGACGGCAAGAAGAACTCGAAGCTCCGCGTGGTCGGCGAACGCATGCAGCTTCTTGGGTCCAAGGGCGATTCCCCGCGTGGAGAGGGACGACCCTCGAAGGCCCGGCCGGCCGGTCGCGGCGGCCCCGCTCAGGGCGGCGACGAATACGGCCAGTCCGAGGGTGATTATGATGCTCCCCAGGTTCAGTCGGGCTCTTCCGGCGTCGGTGCCGACGACGACATCCCGTTCTGATCCTTCAGCCGCTCACCGGCCCATCACCGGGCCAAGTTTTATCCCAACCAACATTCACTGAACCGTAGCAGGAGTCGAAACCATGCCCACGAAAGATGCCCCTCTCATTGAAGCGACCGGCCGCCGTCTGCCCAAGGGCAAGCGGGGCGGCGTCGAGCTGCTCCTCGTTCACAACGTCGAGCACCTCGGCAAGCAAGGCGAGGTCATCGAGGTGAAGCGGGGCTATGCCTACAACTACCTGTTGCCACAGGGCCTGGCGACCGTTGCCACCGACCATCACAAGCGGATGGTGGAGAAGCATCGTGCCAAGCTGGAGGAGATCGCTCGCGAGCGGCTCGCCGGACTCCGCAGCGTGCTCCAGGAACTGGTTCGCACCAGTGTCACGATCGAAGCCAACGCCAACGACGAGGGGCATCTCTACGGGTCCGTCGGCGCCACCGAGATCTCGCGGTCCCTCAAGCAGCAGGATCTCATGGTCACGGCCGATCAGATCATCCTGCAGGGGCCTCTCAAGGAGGTCGGTCTCTACACCGTGAAGGTCAAGCTCGCTCCGGAGGTCGAGGGCGACCTCAAGGTGTGGGTGGTGCCGAGCAGCAGCGAAGCCGGCGCGAAGTACGGCGACTCGGCAGGCCGATCCGGCCTGGCTCGCGGGTGGTTGGTGACAAGGGCTTGCTGGGCACGGAGGCTCGACGATGGCTTTATCCCGTGACGGAGGCCGTGATGGTGGCGGCCGCGAGCGGCGGCGGCCCCGTCGTGAGCAGGGTGGTCCGGCCACGACCATGCTCATCGACACTCGCGAACGACCGGCCAACGTCGATGCCGAAAAGGCGGTGCTCGGCAGCATCCTGCTCAAGCCCGACGTCTGCGACGACGTCGCACTGGTGCTGCGGCCCGAGGACTTTTCCGACGAGTCGCATCAGCTGCTCTACCGGCACCTGCTCGAACTCCACGACACCGGCAAGCGGATCGACGCCACGATCGTGGTGGAGCGGCTCCGCACGCAGGGCGATTTCGAAAAAATCGGCGGTGCGGCGACCCTGGCGGACGTGGTGCAGGCCGTGCCCCACGCGGCCCATGCCAGCCATTACGCCGCGATCGTCCGCGACAAGGCGCTCCTGCGGTCGTTGATCGACGCCGGCACCGACATCCTCCGCGACGCCTACGACGCATTCGACGAACCGCGGCAACTGCTGGCCCGGGCGGAGGAGAAGATCTTCTCGATCCTCGAGCGGCGCAGCTCCGCTGAGGCGAAGCCGATTCAGTCGGTGCTCGAGGAAGTCATGGTGCGGATGGACGCCCGCATGAAGCAGGAGCACACGATCGGCGGTGTGGAGACCGGCTTCTCGGACCTCGATGCGCTCTGCGGGGGCCTGCACAACTCCGAACTGGTGATCCTGGCGGCTCGGCCCAGCATGGGGAAGACCGCCTTTGCGATGAACATCGCGGAGCATGTCGCGATCACGCTCAAGCAGCCGGCGCTCTTCGTGAGCCTCGAAATGGCGAGCCTCGAACTGGCCGACCGTTTGCTCTGTTCGTCGGCTCAGGTCAATGGCCACCGGCTCCGCAACGGCACGATCTCGCAGGAGGATCGCCGCCGGCTCGTGCAGATATCGTCTGAAATCGGGACTTCGCCGCTCTACATCGACGACACTCCGAGCCGCACGCTCACGGAGATCGCCGCCGTCGCCCGCCGGCTCAAGCGAAAGGAGGGGCTCGCGCTGATCGTGATCGACTACCTGCAGCTCATCGAGCCCGACAATCCCCGCGATCCGCGACAGGAGCAGGTGGCGCGGATCGCCCGTCGCCTGAAGGGGATGTCGCGTGAACTCGACATCCCGGTGCTCTGCCTCGCCCAGCTCAACCGGCAGGCCGAAGCCTCCCGCGACAATCGACCACGACTCAATCATCTCCGCGAGTCGGGGGCGATCGAGCAGGATGCCGATCTGGTGATGTTCGTGCACCGCGAGGAGTATTACCAGACCAACGACGAAGACCGGGAGCGGGTTCGCGGCCAGGCGGAAATCATCATCGCCAAGCAGCGGAACGGCCCGATCGGCGACGTGAAGCTCCTCTGGCAGCACGACTTCACGAGGTTCGTCAACCTCGAGCACCGCCCCTACGACGAGTTCGAACAGTTCAACTCGTCGGGCTTCTGACGGTCGGCCGGCGGTTCGCGGCGGCGCGGTCGGTGCCGGGCCTGACGTCGAGGTCGAGGCCGTCGTCCTCGCCACGTTCCAGACGCTCCCAGGCGATCGCCCCCATCGCCGCATTGTCGGTACACAGTGGCCGGGGAGGGATGAAGACGCGCAGCCCGCGCTTCCGGCCCAGAGCCTCGATCGCTTCGCGAAGAAGGGTGTTGGCCGCCACGCCCCCCCCCACGGCCACGGCCCTGCAGCCCGTGCGGATCACGGCGAGTTCGACCTTCGCGAGCATCGTGTCGACGGCGGCCTGCTGGAACGAGGCGGCGAGGTCGGCGCGTTTTCGGCCCAGCGGTGGGGACACGTCGTCGGGACCGCCGGGCGGCCTGACGAGGTATCGGAGGGCCGTCTTGAGTCCGCTGAAACTCATGTCCAGCCGCTCGCGGTCGTTGGCCAGCGGCCGCGGCAGGCGATGGGCCTTGGCGTTGCCTCCCTCGGCTGCGCGTTCGATCTCCGGGCCGCCCGGATAGCCGAGGCCGAGCAGGCTGGCGGCCTTGTCGAAGGCCTCTCCGGCGGCATCGTCGATCGTGCCGCCCAGGCGCTCGGCATCGAGCGCCGAACGCATGTGGAGCAGGGATGTGTGGCCGCCGCTGGCGACGAGTCCGACGCAGGGGTAGGGCAGCGGCCCCCCGTGGGCGAGCCGGCAGGCGTAGAGATGGGCGAGAACATGGTCATAGCCGACGATCGGGACGCGGAGCGCCGCCGCGATCGCCTTCCCGGCTGACAGCCCCACGAGGAGCGAGCCGACGAGGCCGGGGCGGACGGCCACGGCGACGGCCTCGAGATCACGAGTGCCGACGCCGGCCCGGCTCACCGCCTCGTCGATCACGGGAATGATCCGCTCGACGTGCGCCCGCGAGGCTATCTCCGGCACGACGCCGCGATAGCGTGCGTGCAGTTGCTCCTGGGAGGCGACGACACTCGAGAGCACCTCGCGCTCCCGGTTGATGACCGCGGCCGCCGTCTCGTCGCAGGTGGTTTCGATCGCAAGCAGTGGCATGATGGCTTTATACCAACCCGGCCACCTTCAAAAGTCGTACCACATGCCGATGCCGGCGCGGTTCTGGTTGTAGAACACGAACTCATACTGCGGATCGGATCCGTAGAGATATTCAAACCCGATCCGAAAGAGCTTCTCGCTCCGTCGGCCCCGCCAGGCCCAGCCGGCCTGCGCGCAGACGTTGCCCCCCCAGTCGAGTTCCTGCCGCGTCATGCCGTTGATGGCAAAAAACGGCGCACCGCGGGCGCCCGTCGGTCTGGCCTGGATGAGTTCCGTGCCGAATTGAAACTCCCACGGCTCGGAGCCACCGGAGTTGAAGAACGCCCAGCCGACCTCGCCGTAGAGTCGCATCCAATCGAAGAGGTAGTAGGAATTTCCCCACACGATCACGTCGCGGACGTAGTTCACCCGGGGGAAGTCCGGGTATTTGAGCATCGACTCGTCGCCCAGGTGCGCGCTGTTGTGGTAGTAGGCGAGTTTCGTCTGCCAGCGGCCCACGCCATAGACGAACGGAACACCGAAGCGGTAGTCGGCGGACCGGAGATCGCGGTCATCCTGCGGATCGAGTCGCACGAACGCCGCCCCCTCGATCTGGACCTCGAAGCCCTGCGGGTGGAGGACGGTGTCAGAACCGTAGCGGAGCACCGAGGCCCGCCCTCCGAGGGTCGTGTCCCAGAGCCAGTCGTTGCTGACCGACGGATCGAGCGGATCGGCCGCGGAGTCCTTGTACCACACCGATCCGATCCGCGATTCCTTCGGTCCGGCGAGGTAGCTCGTGTAGATGAGGTTGTTGGGCAGCAGTTGCCACGACCACGGCCGCGCCGCCCAGAGGTCGTCGAAGCAATCCGGGTACGCCGCATGCACGGGCGCACAGACGTCGGGGCAACATTCCCCGGGGTCATATTCGCCGTCGAGAAGCACCGGGCCCCGGGACCTGGTCGGGGGCAGGTCGTGAATGACCGGCGATTCGTCCGACTCGTAAAACCCATCGGCGGGCAGTGCGAGTCGGGGCAGCGTCTCCACGTCGGCGGACAGTCCCTCCTGGGCCTGGGCTGCGGCCCAGGACACCGTCATGGCGACGAGCATCGTCAGCCCGCGGAGGCCGAACGACCACGCCCGCCGCGAACGGTGTTCGCGAGAAAGGCGGATCGAAGCGGAAATGGTCACGATGGGCATGAAGCGACTTTGATCGATGACTGACGGTTCGCGACTGGAGGCGACCATGGCTTGCAGATGATGAGGGTCGAGGCGACACTCTAGCGACCACCTCCGCGGCCTCCACAGACTGATCGGCAGGACGGGGGTGGGTTCGCAAGCGACATCTTCCGTCGACTTCTGCACAAGGTCCGGCCGCGGCAAGCGGCGCAGGATCGGGAAGCCGGCAGATCGCCATCCCTGCCCCGGCCTCCCGGTCTGCCACCACCACGCACATGAAGCCGATGACCCAAACCGACAATCCCCCGCCATCACGGCCGGAGACGGACCCGAAGATCGCGGCCGCCCTCGGCCGCATCCCCAGCGGACTGTTCATCGTCGCCTGGCGGGAAGGCGACACCGACCGCTCCATGCTGGCGAGTTGGGTGATGCAGGCGGGCTTCGCCCCGCCGCTGGTGAGCATCGCCGTGGCGGCCTCTCGCGACCTGCTCGCCGTGCTCGATCGCGGCACGCCGTTCGTCGTGAGCGTGCTCGGCGAATCACAGCGTCCGCTGCTCGCCCGCTTCGGGAAGCCCGCGGCCGACGCGTTCGACGGGCTCATGGTGCACCGCACGGCCGGCGGCGCGGCGGCGTTGGCCGACGCGGCCGCCTGGATGGAGTGCAGGCCCGTCGCCCGTGTGGCCCATGGTGACCATGTCGTCGTGCTGGCCGAAGTCGTCTCCGGGGCCGGGACGGACAGCCCGCAACCGCTGGTGCACGTCCGGAAAAACGGGCTACGCTATTGACTTCCCGAGCCGGCTTTCCAAAGTAAGTCGGTCGGTGGCATTCCAGACACCTCCGGGGGAATCGTGCAGCGATGACATTCGATGCAATCCGGCCGCATGGCCCCACTCGACCCTTCCTGCCCGGCTGGCTGGCGACATTGGCCTGCGCCGTGGGGCTGACGTTCGGCTGTTCGAACGGGAAGCCGGTCCCGCCCCCCGTCACGGGTGACGGGCCATCCGCCGCCGGCACGAAGGCGGTCGCGAAGCGTTTCGTCTTCATCACCAACGGCGACGATCCTTTCTGGGACGCCCTGCTCAGCGGGCTGAAGGAAGGCGAGCAACGCTTCGGCTGTGCCGCGGCGGGCATCAGCGTCTCCCGCGACGTGAACAACGCATCGGCCGAGGGGCAGATCGAGAGGCTGCGGCAATACGCCACCCAGGACGACATCGCCGGCATCGCCATCAGCGTGATCCAGGCCGACAACCAGTCGATCGTCGAGGAGATGAAGAAACTCCAGGCGAAGGGCGTGAAGGTGATCACGGTCGACGGCGACGTGAACCGCGGCACGTTTCGGGACGCCAGGCCCTACTACATCGGCACCGACAACGTCGTCGGCGGGCGGACACTCGGCGCCGCCACGCGGGCGATCCTCGAGGCCAAGGGGGTCGAGAACGGGGGGTATGTCCAGTTTGCCGGCTTCACCGACAACGACAACGCCCGCAGCCGCATGAACGGGGTCAAGGAGACCCTGGGGGGGAACTACGTCGAACGTGACCGAATGGCCGACGAGATGGATCTGCCGAGGGCACGCGACAACGTCCGTAACGCCACGCAGAACCACAAGGATCTCGCGGCGCTCGTGGGCATCTGGGCCTACAACGCTCCGGCGATCGCCGACGTGGTCACCGAGACGGGAACCCGCGACAAGTACGTCGTCGCGACCTTTGACGCGGCCGACCTGGCGATCTCTCAGATGGAAAAGGGGAACATCGACGTGATGGTCGTCCAGAATCCATTCGAGATGGGCGTGCGAACCGTGCGGCTCCTCAAGGCGATGGTCGAGAACGACGAGGCGGTCATCAAGGAGATGTACCCGCGGGCCGGCGAGGCCGAGGGCGACATCCACACGACCGGCCTGCGCGTGGTCGTGCCGGACGCATCATCGCCGGTGAAGCCGGAACTCTTCGATCCCAACGTGGTCGAGTTCATGACGCTGCCCGACTTCAAGGCGTGGCTGGCGAAATACAACCTCACCAGCTCCTGACTATGAACCTCTCCGGCACCTCGGGCGGCGGCTGGCGGCTGCCCCGGCACGAACTCGCCCTTCTGGGCGCGATCGTGCTCGTGTTCGTGGGCACCGGATGGCTCGACCCGAATCACACCTACTTCGCGAACTGGGCCGAGAGCCGCGACATCATCCTGCGAAACACCGCGCTGCTGGGCATCATCGCCCTCGGTGCGGCCGTGGTGATCATCGCGGGGGGCATCGATCTCTCGGCCGGATCGATGGTCGCCTTCAGCGCCACGACCTGCGCCCTTCTCCTGGCCCTGTTTTCCGACGTCGATGACAAGCGGCTCGTCACGGTGCCCCCGCTCGGCATCGCCGCCGCGATCGGCGGCGCGATGCTCTCCGGGCTGCTTGTCGGCACGCTGCACACCTGGCTGATCACGTCGATCCGACTGCCCCCCTTCGTGGCCACGCTCGCCACGCTGGTGGGCCTGCGGAGCTTCGCCCGGGCGATGTGCCTGTTCGTGACCAAGGAGCGCTGGGGGAGCGAGTCGCAGCAGATCAACGTCAACACCCCTTTCTTCGGCTGGCTCAAGGAGCACAACGTCTCGATCTCGACGGGCACGTTCCTCGTGCTCGCGGTGGTCACCTGGCTGATCCTCTCGCGGACGGTGCTCGGCCGGCATCTCTACGCGCTCGGCGGCAACGAACAGGCCACCCGCCTGAGCGGCATCCGCACCGAGAACGTGAAATGGTTCGCCTACTGCTACGGCAGCCTGACGGCCGCCCTGGCGGGCGTCTTCCTGATGGCCGACAGCAGCGTGGCCCAACCGGGCAATCTCGCCCGCGGATACGAACTCAACGCGATAGCCGCGGCGGTCGTCGGTGGCTGCAGCCTGCAGGGGGGCATCGGCACCGTGACCGGCACCGTCCTCGGCGCGCTTTTCCTGCGGCTCGTCATCGACGCCGTGTCGAAGTTGATCAAGGCCAGCGCCGACGTCTACGAAGGGATGATCGTGGGCATCATCGTGGCCCTCGCCGTCACGCTCACCCAGTTCAGCCAGCTGACGAAGGCCGGACGCACGCTCTTCCCCGGCTACCGCGGGCTCGCGGCCATCCCGACGATCGCCACGTTCGCCGGCCTGCTGGCGGTGATGGGGTCGGCCAATGTGGAGGCGTTCCGCGGCCGCACCGGCCTCCTCGGGCTTGCGGTCGGCGGCGGCGTGCTGCTGCTCCTCTTCGCCATCCGCGGGGCGGAGGGTCGCGGCACGTCATGACGCCGATCATCGCCTTTCGCGGGGTCGGCAAACGGTTCGCCGGCGTCGTGGCGCTCGCCGACGTCGCCTTCGAAATCATGCCCGGCGAGTGCCACGCCATCTGCGGCGAAAATGGCGCCGGCAAGAGCACGCTCATGAAGATCCTCTCGGGCGTGATCAACGATTACGACGGCGAGATCGCCATCCGCGGCGTGCCGGCGGCCTTCCGGGGCACACGGGACGCGGAGGCGGCGGGGATCGCCATCATCCACCAGGAGCTCAACCTGGTGGAGCAACTCTCGGCCGCGGCGAACATCTTTCTCGGGCGTGAAAAGCGGACGCCCCTCGGCTTGCTCGACAACGCCGCGATGGAGCGGGAGGCCGGGGCACTGCTCGCCCAACTGGAATGCCCGCTCGACCCGCGGATTCCCGCCGGCGCGCTCCGCGTCGGCGATCAGCAGCTTCTCGAGATCGCCAAGGCGTTGTCGCTCGAGAGCGACATCCTGATCATGGACGAGCCGACGAGCGCCCTGACCGAGACGGAGGTGGCCCGGCTCGACCGCGTGATCGCCCGGCTGCGGCAACGAGGTGTGACGATCCTCTTGATCACACACAAGATGGACGAGGTCTTCCGGCTGGCTGACCGGATCACCGTGCTCAGGGATGGTCGCCACGTGAAGTCGGTGGACCGCGGCACGACGACGCCCCGGGAGATCACCGGCTGGATGGTGGGCCGCGAGATCGCCGACCACGATTTTCATGGCAAGCGAGCCCGGGGCGCCAGGCTGCTCGAGGTCCGCGGGCTCACGCTGCCCTGGCCCGAGCATCCGCGTGGGTACCGGCTCAAGGACGTGTCGCTCGACCTCCACGCCGGCGAGATCGTCGGTATCGCCGGGCTCATGGGCGCGGGGCGTACGGAACTGCTCGAAACGATCTTCGGTGCCGCCGAGCCGACCTGGACGGGTGAGATTCTGTTCGACGGCCGGCCCGTGCGATTCACGCACCCGAAGGATGCCTGCGATGCCGGGATCGCGATGGTCACCGAGGACCGCAAACGGCTCGGCCTCTTCCCCGACCTCGACGTGGCGGCCAACGTGAGCCTCTGCGGCCTGCGGGACGCCGTCCGGGGTGGCCTGCTGTCACGGACCCGCGAGGAGGCGGTCGTGGCCGGCCCCCTCCGTGAGACTGCCGTGAAGACGTCCGGGCCGCACGCCGCGATCACCGGGCTCTCCGGCGGCAACCAGCAGAAGTGCATCATCGGCCGCTGGCTGCTGGTGAAGCCGCGGGTTCTGCTGCTCGACGACCCCACCCGGGGCATCGACGTGGGCGCGAAGGCGGAACTCTATCAACTGATCGATCGACTCTGCCGCAACGGTCTCGGGGTGATCCTCACGTCGAGCGAGTTGCCGGAGCTCCTCGCGCTTGCAGATCGGATTCTCGTGCTCGCCGAGGGGCGGCTGACGGCGGCGTTTTCCCGGGCCGAGGCGACCGAGCAGGCGATCATGGAGGCGGCGACCGGCGGTCAGGCACCCAGGTAGCGGGAGACGATCGCCCGGGCCCTCGCCTCCTCGCGGGTGCCCGACACGATGGCGCGGCCGTCGGCAAAGACCGAAAGCTGGATTCCCTCCTCCACCTCGGCACGTACGATCCACCGGTTCGCGACGACGCTCCCCAAGACCGCGAGCCGCGCGGCGAGCGCTTTCAGATCGACCACGCCGCCGGCCGAGGGCACCTGCACGGCGTCGCGGCCGCAGAGCGGCGTCGGCCGCCCGCCGAGCCGGCCCTCCAGCCACGGAGAATCGCCGCCTCGACACGTGGGGCAACCCGTGGCGGCCAGTGACGACACGTCGATCGTGCGCCAGACGTTGTCCCAGAGATCACAGACAAGCAGCCGATTGCCGGTCTTCTCGACGGCGCCCACGATGAGTTTCATCGCCTCGGCCGCCTCGACGGCGCCGACCACCAGCGCTGCGGGGCCGATGATCCCGGCCGTGTCGCACGTGGGCAAGGCCCCCGGCGCCGGTGGTTCCGGGATCAGGCACCTGAGGCAGGCCGTTCGGCCGGGCACGATCGTCATCACGCGGCCTTCGGCGCCGATGGCGCCGCCGTGCACCCAGGGCACGGCGTGCCGACAGGCGTACTCGTTCACCAGGAACCGGGCTTCGAAGTTGTCGGTCCCATCGACGATGACCTCGACCCCGCCGAGCAGTTCGCCGACATTGGCCGCCGTGAGATCCGCGACCATCGGCTCGATCGAAACGCCGGAGTTGATCCTGCCGATCTGCCCGGCTGCGGCGACCGCCTTCGGCAGGCCCGCCGCGACGTCGGCCTCGTCAAAGAGCACCTGGCGTGGGAGGTTCGAGGTTTCCGGAACATCCCGATCGATGAGTCGCATGAACCCGACGCCGGCACGGGCCAGCGTCATCGCGACGACACTCCCGAGCGCACCGCAGCCGACCACCGCGACGCGGGCGGCGGCGAGCCTGGCCTGGCCATCCGTGCCGAGCGGTGCGAAACGTGTCTGGCGGGAGTAGCGATCGGCTTCAGCGTCGGACATGCGGACATCCTACTCCCGGCAGCGACGGACGACGTCGACTCGTGTCGGGAAGCCGCGGCCGCCGGGAAGACGCGGCCCCGCCCCACCAGCCCGTCAGGGCGACCGGGGAGCCACACCCACGAGATATCCGGCCCAGTCCCAGGGCAATCGCTCGACGCCCGCCGCCAGCCCCCAGGCGGCGAGGTCACGCTGCAGGGCGTCGCATGCCGATCGTCCGGTGGACGGCTCGGCATCGTCGTGTCGCCAAGCGACCAGCGGCACCGCGGAAACGCCCCGCCAGGCTGCGTGGGGCACCTGGCCCGCGGCGAGCCTGACGGCCGAGAAGTCGAGCGGCTGCGACGGAGGGGGCGGCTGGCTGCCGTCGAACACCTGGCCGATCAACATGGTTCCCCTGGCTCGCCGCAGCGTGGCAACCCGGCCGGCGACATGCTCAGCGGGGATGTCCGCGTTGACCAGTCCGAACAGGGCGGCGGGATGCCGGGCGAGGGCGGCGATCCGTGCCGGCGTCAGGTCGTTCTCGCCGAGCAGCGGCATGACGGCGACACCCATCGTGTCGGCCAGAGCGAGATCGTCGTCGCGGACATCCGTGACCAGCGCCCCGAGCGACGCGGCCTTCAGGGCGGCCAGATCGGGCCGCTCGGCGGCGACCACGGCACGCGGCACCCACCGCCGACCGTTGAGCCACAGCGACCGGCCGCGAACGCCGAGCCGGCGGAGGCCGACGAGCGTCTCGGCCTGGCCGACGGCCTTGCCGCCCGGGCCATCGGCCCGGGCGTCGACGCGGTAGAGATTCGGCAGCTCAGGCGTCCAATACGCCGGCTCGGTGAGGATCGCCCGCGAGACGGCGCCGGCATCGCCACCCGGCAGCGGCACGAGTCGGGACGTCGTTGGAAGCGTCGTGTCACGGCCGCGCTGGGGGCCGACGATCGTGCCGGTGATCCGCCCCGCCGCGGATTCCGGGCCCAGCAGTCGCACGAAGAGTTCGGCCCGCATGTCGTCGCAGGGACCGAGCGACACGGCGATCGTGGGAAACACACCCGTGGCGGTCACGCGTTCTTCGCCTCGGCGAAGCGTTCCCTGGCCATGTCGGAGAGCCGCTTGAGATCGAGCTTGCCGGAGCCGAGCATCGGGAGCTCCTCAATCTCGGCGAAGGCATCGGCCCCGGGCACCCAGAGGTTCGGCATGCCGTGCTCGGCGAGCCGACGCACGACCTCCCGGGGATCGTGCGTGGTGGGCAGGTGGAAGACGACGAGCCGCTCCCCTTTCGCACGATCGGGAACGGCCGTCACGACGGCGAGCAGATCGCCCTCGGCGGCGCCGAGCTCCGCATTGATGGCCTCCTCCACGGAGAGGTGCGGCACCATCTCCCCCCCGATCTTCGAGAAGCGGCTCTCGCGGCCGGTGATCGTGATGAAGCCGTCGGCGTCGATCCGGGCGATGTCGCCGGTGCTGTACCAGCCGTCCTTCACGACCTTGGCGGTGAGGTCGGGCCGGTCGAGATATCCCTGCATCACGTTCGGCCCGGCAATCCAGAGGAGTCCGTCCTCGCCGCAGGGGAGCTCTTTCCCGCCGTCGCGATCGGTGACGCGGGCCCGGCTGCCGAGAATCGGCTTGCCGACGGTGCCCTCACGGGAATCGACGGGGCGGCCGGGGACATGCCGCGACGGCGGCACGTTGGCCGCCACCAGCGGCGATAGCTCCGTGGCGCCGTAGGCTTCGCTGGGACGGATCCCGAACTTCTTCTCGAACGCGTCGCAGACCTCCTTCGGCAGTTTCTCGGCCGCTCCGAAGACGCACTCCAGGGACGAGAAATCCTCGGCGGGCGTCCGCCGGGAATAAATGCGGAGAAAGGTCGGCGTGGCCATCAGGATCGTGGCGTGATGTTCCCGCGCGAGCTTGCCGACGACCTGTGCATCGCGTGGATCGGCATGGTAGGCCACGGCGGGCTCGAGCGTCAGTGGCGTCCAGAGCGTGGTGGTGTAGCCGTAAGAATGGAAGAAGGGGAGCACGCCGAGGGCGACGTCGCCCGGCGAGAGGTGGAGCAGGTGGTCGATGGCACGGACGTTCGATCCCACGTTCTCCTGCGTGAGCACGACGCCCTTGGGATCACCCGTCGAGCCCGACGTGAAGATGACCGTGAGCGGATCATCGGGGCGGAGCCTCTCGAGGCCCAGGGACCTTTCGAGCATGCCGATGGGGAGCAGCTTCGCCTGCACGAAGCCGATCGCCTTGTCGACCGCCGTGGACTGTTTCCGAAGTTCACCGGCGTCGAGCATGCGGCGCCCCAGGTCGAGCTTCACACGGGAGAGAAACGCGGGGCTCGAGATCACGTGTGCCAGATGGGCCCGATCCATGCACACGTCGAGAATCGACTGCGTCGACGTGTAGTTGAGGTTCACGGCCACCCTGCCCGAGAGGGCGAGGGCCGCGTTGACGATCGCCGCCCCGACCGTGGGCGGCAGGAGCACGCCGACCATTTTTTCGTCCGGCGCAAGGACACGGTCGAGAACCCGCTTCGCGACGAGCGTCCGCAGCAGGAGTTCGCCGCCGGTCACCCGCGTACCGAGTGAATCGGCCATCTTCATCCGGGCACCGGCACTGCGGCACGCCCGCAGCATCTGCCGCTGGAGAACGAGCGGGGTGCCTGCGGGGGCCGTGCCGAGTTCTGCCATGGTCGCTCGCTCTCGCGGGGGACGGGTTTCGACGGGGCTCGTTGCCCGTTTCCTCAGGGCCATTAGAATCGCGGCGTGCCGGTGTGAACAGCCAAATGGCCGGCGGATGCCGGCTGCTTTGCCATCTCCCCCGACTCGGACGCCAGGTCGCGGTCCGGGCACTCCGGCGACCCTCGGAATCGAGCAGGATGCCCCGGTATCAGCCCTCACGGATCGAACCGAAATGGCAGGAATGGTGGGCGGTCAGGGGCACGTTCGCCTCGGCACGCCTGCCATCGGGCCGCAAGGCCTACATCCTCGACATGTTTCCCTACCCGAGCGGCGACGGACTCCACGTCGGCCACCCCGAAGGCTACACCGCCACCGACATCGTGACCCG
>SXHR01000002.1:0-28090 GCA_005773625.1 Planctomycetaceae bacterium
CGGACCGCCGCGGCCGCGGCGCGGCGTGGATCGGCCGCGGCCGATGCCACCGCGCCTCCGGGGAGCGATGTCGCTGCGGCTGCTCCCGACGGAGGCGGCTGGATGGCTGCGCGAGCGTCGTCGCGGACCGCGGGCCGCCTCGACGGCGATGGCGGGGGAGATGCCACGACACCCGGTCGAGCCTCGACGACGACGGCAAGCGGCAGCTTGGGCGGCAACGGCAAGGCCGACATGCTCGCGAACCGCGGCGGCTCTGCCGGCGACGGCGACAAGGGGGCAGGCGACAAGGGGGCAGGCGGGAAGAGCGACGGCGGGAAGGAAGCCGGCGGCGGGATGCCCGCTGGCCGGCCTGGTCCCAGAGCGCTCGACCGGTTGGCCGGTGGCGGTGCCCGCGGTCGCAGCGCGAGGGCATCTTCCCGCTCCGGCACCGCGGGCAGCGACGTGGACGACAAGGGCGAGGGGCTGTCGGTGAACGTGGCCGATGCCGGCAGTGCTCTGTCAGCCGCCGGACGCCGACGCGGCGGCGACGATCCCGGTCTGCCCCAGCGGATCGCCGCGGTGGCTCTCCCCACGGAGGGCCGCGTGCGCGACGTGGCCGCGGCCTTCGCCCGGCGCACCGCCGGTGACTCGGCCGCCGCCGGCGGCAAAAAAGTCACCGACCGCGAGGTCGCACGGCAGGCGCGGACGATCGTCGATCGTGGGCTCGATTTTCTCGCCCGCTCGCAGCAGGCAGACGGCCGCTGGCGGCTCGGGGCTTTCGCCGGAGCGACGCCCGCCGACCTGCCGAAACTCGAATCCGACACCGCCGCCACGGGCCTGGCGCTGCTGAGTTTTTTGGGCGCGGGGCATGATCACTTCGACGGCCGCTACCGTGACACGGTCCGCCGGGGCCTCGAGTATCTGCTCGCGATCCAGAAGCCCGACGGCGATCTCTTCCTCCCGGCCGACGATCTCTCCAACAGCTGCGCCTGGCTCTACAGCCATGGCATCGCGTCGATCGCGGTCTGCGAGGCGGTGGGGATGACGGGCGACCCGCTCCTGAAGCCCGCGGCCGAAAAGGCGTGTCGCTTCATCGCCACCAGCCAGCACCCGGAGCTCGGCGGCTGGCGATACACTCCCCGCAGCGACGCCGATCTCTCCGTGAGCGGCTGGATGCTGGTCGCGGTGCGGGCGGGCGACCTCGCGGGCGTGAAGACCGATCCGGCCACGCTGCCGGGAGTTCGCCGGCTGCTCGAAGCGGCCGCCGCCCGCGACGACGCCACCCGCTACGCCTACAACCCGCGGAAGCAGGACCAGCGCCGCTCGCGGCTCTCGACCGCGTGCATGACGGCGGTGGGGGGCCTCATGCGATTGCACACCGGCGACCGGGCGGGCGATCCGCGCGTGGCCGCCGCGGCCCGCGTGCTCGCCGCGCTCGAGCCCTCCTACGGTGGTGGAGCGGAGAAGGTCCGCGACTCCTACCTCTGGTATTACGCCTCGCAGGTGCTCGTGCATACCGGCGGTGACGACTGGAATCGTTGGTATGGCCGGCTCGTCGAGGTGCTCGCCGCCCATCAGGAGTCGGCGGGCCCGAAGGCGGGCAGCTGGGATCCCGTGCGGCCCGTGCCCGACCGGTGGGGCGAATACGGCGGCAGGCTCTACGTGACCGCACTCCACCTGCTCGCGCTCGAAATGCCCGACCGTCACCTGCCGACGACATCCACGCCGGCGACATCCACGCCGGCGCGTTGACGCCGGCCGGGGGCCCCGTTCCTTCCGGAACGACCGCAGTCCGTTGCCGAAGTGCCTTTGACCGGGCTATTCCCGGCCCGCCCCGCCGGCGGGCTGCGGCCCGAGACTCGCGTGTTCGGCCATCAGCCGCCGGATCGCCGCCGCGTTGGGCTCGAGAAATTCGTCCCGGGCCCTCTCCGCCTGGGCGCGGCCGAGCTTCGTGTCGCGTTCCACGCGATCGTAGATCGCCGGCGGCGGATCGTGGTCGCGGTTGCCAAGGTCGGCGCGAAACACGGCGCCGGCCGGCTTGCGGGTCAGGTAAATCTCGGGACGGTAGATGCTTTCGAACGTGTCCATGATGGCCACGAGGGCCGCCAGAGCCTCGTCCGGACGAGTGAGCAAATCGCCCGGCTCGTGGTAAAACGCCAGGGGTGCACGGCACCCCGGCGGCATGAAGTACGACACGCCGAGCCCCATCGCGGCAAAGTAGCGGGTGGTGGCCGACTCGACGCCGTTGGGAACATACTCGTGGCCGAGGATCCGGTGCTCCCCATGCTGGCGGTGATAGTCGCGGCCACTGGCCACGCTGATCGCGATCACCAACGGCTCGTCGAGCACCCCGGCGGGATGATGGTGCCGAAACTGAAGCCGGAACAAGAGCCCGTGGAGCTGGCCGAAGGTCTCTGCCTCCTCCTTCGTCGCTTCACCCGCGGCGATCCGCGGCCGCAGAATGTTGAAGTCATAGTCCCGCACGAACGACGAATAGTTGCCGCCCGTGAGCCCGGCGAGCTCGCGGCCCTCGTGGCGGTCGAAAACGCGGCACCGCAGGGTCTCCGTCATGGGAAACCAGGCATCCGGCCCGTCGGGGAAGCGGATGCTGATCGTGAGAATCTCCAGGCCGATCCGATACCGGGCCGAATCCCCGGGCTCACGGAGCAATCCGTGAAACCGCCGCTCGATCCGGGCGAGCGTGGCGGCGATCCGCTGGGCCCGGCCGTCGGGGTGCTTGGCGAGGTTGGCGAAGTTCGTCGTCAGACGGGAATGCGGCGCCGGGGCGTAGCCCGCATCGAAGGGTGTCGTGGTCAGGCTGATCTGGAAAGGCATGATGCTCGCGGTCCGGGGGCCGTCCTGCCAAGAGTAACCGCTGCGGCGCGTGGGCGCATCGCACATCATGCACGATTCATCCCCGACTGATCAGGAAAAAATCCCATGCTGCTGACGGAAGCGTGCGGCTGGCTGGCGGCCGTGCTCGTGTTCACGACATTCTGGTCAACGACGATGGTGCGGCTGAGGGCCGTGGCCATGGCGAGCAACGTCACCTTCATCGCCTACGGCGTGCTGCTCGGAGCCCCGAGCATCGTCGCCCTGCACGGCATGCTGCTCCCCCTGAACGCCTGGCAGTTGCACCGGGTGCGGAGCCTCGCGGCCCTGGTCCGCCGGGCCTCACGCGGCCCCGTGTCGCTCGCGATGCTCGTGCCGTTCATGGAGAACCGGCACTTCGCCACGGGAGAAGCGCTCTTCCACCGGGGCGATCCCGCCGACCACGTGCTGTATGTGATCCAGGGATCGCTGAGAGTCGTCGAGGCCGACGTGCTTCTCGGCCCGGGCGAGCTGGTCGGCGAGATGGGGCTCTTCTCGACCGACGGCCGCCGAACGGCGACGGTCCGCGCGGATATCGATGCGGTGTGCGGCAGAATATCAGCCGATCGCTTCTGGCAGGTGTTTCTCCAGGACCCGACCCTCGGTGGCTTCGTGGTGCGCACGATCGTGCAGCGACTCGAAGCGCCCGGCGGCGGACGGTGAGGTGACCTCGAGCCGGCAGTTGGTCGTGGAGGCGCCATCGCCGGGCACGGTCGGGCTCACTCCGCTCCGGCTTTGGGCGTGCGGCCCGCATCGCGGAGGCTGCGGGGCTCGGCAGCCGGCTTCAGCCGCCACTGCCGATACGGCAACTCGGCCGATTCCTTCTCGATGGCCCGGCCGATCAACAGCCGGTCCACCGTCGTGAGATCGATGTTTCCGTGCCCGAGCGCCGGGCTCGTGCCGTGGATCGTCGATGCCTCGACACGCTCCGCGATCAGCGTCACCCGGCGTTGTGCCATCCGCTCGACGACGCCCTGCACGATCAGGCCGCCGGGGCTCGGGCCGCCCCCCTCGTCGTCGCCCTCCCCGCCCCCGTCCTGCGGCGGATGCAGCCAGATGATGCGGGCCACCACGGACCGCGGCAGCTTCTTCACCTCGCCGCGAACATCGACCGTGAGCGTCTCGGCGTCGAGCGATTCCAGCCGCCCACGCAGATAGTCGCCGTCCTTGAGGCGGATCATGTGGGTCGGGGGAGCCTCCCGCTGCGACCGCGGCAGCGTGAGCAGCCTTTCGAGGCGGAGTTTTTCGAGCGCGCGTCCGGGCACGGAAGGGTCGAGTTCCACGGCCTGGATCAGCCCTGCGGGCACGACCACCGGCTCACTCGTGCCGCCGTCGGAGAAGGGTGTCCGCAGCCGCATCGACTTCCCGTCGATGCCCACCACCTCGCAGGGCACCACATCTCCGCTTCGCAGGATGACCGCAGACGGATAGATCGCCGCCTCCTCCGGCTTGGCCACGACGGGCCGAGCGAGCCTGACATGCGTGGCGAGTGCCTGCTCGAGCACGTCGGTGCCGGCGACGTAGATCAGCCCCCGCGCGAGATCGATTTCGCGGGGTTGGTCGCCGGGGGTCGCGACCTTCAGCACGATCGGCGAGCCGACGCGACCGCGGAGCAGGTTCATCACCGTGGCGGAATCGAGGCCTTCGGTCGGCACGAAGGCCCCCTCGGGCCGCGGCTTGATCGCGAGGAGGCGGTCGTCGGGCATCAACCGGCCATCGACCGCGGCCGCGCCATTCTCGCTGAGCATGGTGATGACGAAAAAACCCTCCGCATCCTGATTGACCATGCCGCCGATGCCGCCGACCTCGACCTCGGAGGCACCGATCGCCCTGTTCTTCGACCGCGGCACGTATTCGATCGCCACGTCGGCCGACTCGGCGGTGGCCGCCAGCGGGCTCGCCGTCGCGCTGCCCAGGGGTTGCCACGCCAGCCCTGCCGACCAGGGGCTGCCATCGACCACGCACCCACGCAGCACCACGTCGTCGGCCACGAGCAGTCCGATCCGGCCCGGCAGCGCCGCCGCCTCCGCCGCCGGCGGTGCCTTCTTCGCCGTGAGCGAGACCATCGACACCACGTCGGCCAAAGGCACGCTGATCGGAGTCTCGATGCCCGCAAGCCGCAGACGCACCGCATGCTCCTCGACGGCGACGAGCCGCCCGGCGAGCGTGCCACCACTGGCTCGCACCACCCGGAGCGTCGCGGCCTCGGCCGGCCCGGTGGCCGTCTTGTCCGCGCCCCGACCCTGGCTCACCAGGCGAATCTCGTTGATGTCATCGACCTTCAGCCGTGACTGCCCGGTGGACGACTTCAACACGAGTTCACCGGCCGCCTTGTCAAAACTCTCGATGTCGGCCTCGATGACACGACCGTCCCGGGCGACGACGGCGGAGGCCGACCGTTCTTCGACCACGGGATCCGGGGTCGTCCACGGACTGACCCGCAGGCTCTCGAGACAGACCTCGCCGGCGCCGACCGTGAAGCGGAACAGGCCCGACGCCTGGTTCCCGGCCTGCGGTGGCACGACGACCTCCGCGATCGGCCCCGCCTTCCCGTCGATGCTCGTGAATGCCGCGAGCCTCCCCTTTTCCTGATCGACGAAGATCACGAACCGCGCCGTCTTGGTCGCGTCGCCCGCGAACGGCAGGGGTTCGACGGCCGCCCGCGCCGGCTCGTGCCGAAACACCGCCGCCTCCGTCGTGCCCTCGGGAAACTGCAGGACCTCGACCCAGAACCTGTCGTCCGCGGGCTTCGCCGCCGCCGCGACGGCGATGCGAAACTCCGACTTGCGGCGGCACGACACCACGACGTCGTAGCACGCCCGGCCGGGCACGCCGATGTCGCGGGATGCCATGCCCCGCCGCGTGGCGAGGATCCCGCTGGCCTCGGCCCGCCAGGCTCCTTCCGGGGCATGATTCCAGCCGGCAAGATTCCCGGGCCCGATGAAGCTGCCCGGGATCGCCCCGCCCAGGCGAACGATTCCGTCGATCATCGAGCGTGGCACCGACACCGGCTCGTCGTCGGCCCCACCGGACGGACGCACGACCACGTGGTCCGTGTCGATCGCCTCGATCCCGCCGTCGAGCATGTCGCCGTTGTGCAGGTAGAGGCGGAAGGCCGCGTCGTACTTCGGCCATGGTCCCGGGAACCGCACGCCGATGATGGAATCGAGGGCGAACTCGAACGGCCGTGAAAAGATGGGCGACTTCCAGCCGAGCGTGTCGCGATCGCCCGTGTCGGCCGCCGCCGCGGGCACGATCGCCCCGGGCAGCGTGCCGCCGCCGGGCAGATCGAGCGTGGCCGCTGCCGGCTCCTCCGCCCGCGCGACACCCGACGCGAAGCCCGATGCCACGCCCAGCAAGCAGCCCAGCAAGAAACACACCGCAACGCCCGGCGCGACGCCCGGAATGCCGCCGCGTGGCGTCAGTCCGCGGATGATCGGCACGCCACGGCGCGAACGGATGACGAACGGGGACATGCAGCATCCCTCGAAGGGCTGGCGAATCAGCCCTGAATCATAACCAAAAAGGGTTCTGGGAATCTTTTTGGGCCCGCCGGTTGCAGGGTTTTTACGGCTTGCCGATACTCTGCCATCCCCCGAAGAGGAGCGGTCCTTGAGCCAAAGCCATCATGATCATCGCCACTATCCGTGGCTGCTGATCATGTGCCTGTGCGGTGTCGATTACTTCAGCACGCTCGGCTATCAGCCGTCGATCGCGTTCGAGGGGGCCGGCACGCTCGCCCCGCTGGCGACGCTCGTGCTCGTGCTCGTCACGCTCTTCGGGGCCCTCCCCATCTACCGGCACGTCGCCGGCGAGACCCCCGACGGTGTCGGTTCGATCGGCATGATCGAACGCATGTTTCACGGCTGGGGCGCGAAGCTCGTCGTGCTGGTGTTGATCGGCTTTGCGGCCACCGACTTCGTGATCACGAAGACGCTCTCGGCCGCCGACGCCGCGGCCCACTTGATCAGCAACCCGCTCTACGCGGGAGAGACACCCGCGTGGATGCAGGGCCAGATGACCGTGACCATGTTTCTGCTGGTGCTCCTCGGGGCGATGTTTCTCAAGGGGTATGGGGAGGTGGTCGGCATCGCCACGGTGCTGGTGATCGCATTCCTCGGGCTCTCGTTCGTGGTGATCGTGGCGAGCGTGTTCCATCTCGTCAGTCACCCGGCGCTCCTGCAGCAGTGGTGGGGCGAGATCTCATCGGGTCGTTATCACCTCGAACATGCTCCGCTCGCCGGCACGGGTCCCTGGGTGGCCCTCGGCATCTCGCTGCTCGTGTTCCCCAAACTGGCGCTCGGCCTTTCGGGCTTCGAGACGGGCGTGCTTCACATCCACATGGTCCGGGGCACCGAGGCTGATCCCCACGACGAGAAGGCCCGCGTCCACAACACCAAGCTCATGCTGCTGGTGGCGGCACTGATCATGTCGTTCTTCCTGATCGGCTCATCGCTGGCCACCGGCACCAACACCCTGATCCCCGCCGATGAGCTGCGACTCGAGCCGGTGAAGGGCAAGGCGATGGACCGGGCGCTCGCCTACCTCGCCCACGGCGAGAGCCCCCATCCGATCTGCCCGCTCTTCGGCGACGTGTTCGGCACGATCTACGACATCAGCACGATCCTGATCCTGTGGTTCGCCGGCGCATCGGCGATGGGCGGCCTGCTCAACATGGTGCCGCGGTATCTGCCTCGCTACGGCATGGCGCCGGAGTGGGCCGGCGCCTACCGGCCGCTGGTGATCGCCTTCACGGTGATCAATCTCGTCGTCACGCTCGCCTTCCGGGCTGATGTGTCGGCGCAGGGCGGAGCCTATGCCACCGGCGTGCTCGTGCTGATGACGAGCGCCTGCGTCGCCTCGTTTCTCCACGAGGTCCGCAAGGAGCCCGAGCCGCATCATGGAATGGCCCTCCAGGCCCAGCGGGTCGGCTTCGGCCTGATCACGCTCGTCTTCATCTACACCACGATCGCCAACATCTACGAGCGGCCCGACGGGATCATCATCGCCTCGATCTTCATCGCCACCGTCATGGCGATCTCCTTCACGTCGCGGTTCTTCCGCAGCGACGAGATGCGGCTCAAGGAGTTTCGATTCGCCGACGACGCCGATCGCATGCTCTGGACCGACATCGTGCTGGAGGGGGCGTTTCGCGTGCTGGTGCCCCACCGTCCGGGCAGCCGCTCGCTGGCCGACAAGGAGGCTGAAATCCGCCGCAAGCACCGGATCCCCGAGAGCGTGCCGCTGGTGTTCCTGGAGGTTCATTACGGCGACGTCAGCGAGTTCCAGAACTCGCCGATCCTCTCGGCCCGTCAGGACGGTAATCGCTTCATCATCGTCGCCCGCGACGTCGTCTCGGTGTCGCACACGATCGCGCAGGTCGCGATGGAGATGACCAAGAGCGGGGCGCCGCTCGACATCGTCTTCGGCTGGAGCAAGGGGGGCAGCCTCAAGCTCGCCCTCGACTATGTGCTCTTCGGCCAGGGCGACGTGCCCAACCGGGTCGTCGATCTCCTCGACCAGGCCATCGCCGACCCGACCAAGCGGCCGACCGTGATCGTGGGCTGAGCCGTGTCGCGACGCACATCCGGCGGACGCGTGCTCGGGATCGACTTCACCTCCGCGCCGCGGCCGCGGAAGCCGATCACCGTCGCGGTCGGTGACCTCACCGCCCGCTCGCGGGATCCCGTCTACCGGCTGGAGACGGTCCGTCCGCTCGAGACATTCGCCGCCTTCGAGGCCTTTCTCCGCGAGCCGGGGCCATGGCTCGGCGGGTTCGATCTGCCCTTCGGCCAGCCACGGACGCTCATCGAGCACGAGGGCTGGCCGACCGACTGGCGGCGGTTCGTGGATTTCTACTGTGGCGCACCTCGTGACGCGCTCCGCGACCGCTTCCGCCGCTGGTGCAACGGCCGCCCCGCCGGCGACAAGTTCGCCTGGCGGGCGACCGACAAGCCCGCCGGATCGAGCCCGGCGATGCGGTGGACCAATCCACCGGTCGCCTGGATGATGCACGCGGGCATCGGCCGCATGCTGGCCGCCGGACTCACGTTTCCAGCGCACCGGGTCGCGCCGCGGGGCCGCACGGGGTCGCGGATCGCGGTCGAGGCCTATCCCGGATTCACCGCCCGGCAGGCCTGCCGGCGTTCCTACAAGAGCGACGCACCGGCCGCATGGACGCCGGAGCGGCGGGCCAACCGGCGAACGATCGTGAAGGCGCTCGTGGCAGGCACCGCGGGCCTCGACGTGCGGCTGGAAATCACCCCTTCCTGGCAAGCGCGGCTCGTCGCAGACGCCGCGGGCGATCTCCTCGACGCCGTCATCTGCGGCCTGCAGGCCGCCCACGCCTCGCGGCTGCCCGACTACGGACTGCCCTCCCGCCTCGATCCGCTCGAAGGCTGGATCGCGAGCGTGCCTCCGCGGACGTGAGGGGAGCGGGACAGGATGGAGGGCGGTTCGCCGGTGGCCCCGCGATCGATCAAAGGCCCCCAGCACCATCGCATCGCTTAGGTGCCGCTCGCCGTCGGAGCCTTCGCTGACCGGCGGGTTCGTCTCTCTGGCGGCGGCACGAATCGCCCGCGGCTGGTCTGCCGGAGAAGGATTTCAGCGAGTGGATCGAGGCGTTTTGGGCCCGTGGCGATGCCGGAGGTTCATGCGTTCGACACCGGCTTCGCCTGTCACGCCAGTTCGAACACCGCTTCGATCTCGACGGCCACTCCGAGCGGCAGCGACCCCGCCCCGAACGCGCTCCGCACGCCCACGCCGAGATCCGGCCCCCACACCTCGGCGAAGAGTTCGCTGCAACCGTTGATCACGTGGGGATGCTGCACGAAGTCGGGCGGACAGTTCACGAGCCCCATGAGCCTGATCACCCGCCCCACCCGGTCGAGGCTGCCGAGATTGGCGACGAGCGTGGCGAGGATCGCGAGCCCCACCAGACGGGCGGCCGCCTTGCCGGCATCTCCGTCGAGATCCGCCCCCACCTTTCCCTTGACCAGAGACCCGTCGGCGGCAACCGGCAGGTGGCCCGAGACGTAGACCATCCGGTCCACCACGAGACAGGGCTTGTAGGCACCCGCCGGCTTGCCGACCGGCGGGAGCACGAGGCCGAGGGTGGCCAGTCGTTCCTGGGGGGTGTTGGCGGCGGTCATGCGAATCCTCGGATGGGAAGCGGGCGGAAGCGATGGGGCTCGAGTGTAGCGACCGCATCCGAGCACGCCACGGTCGCGGGATCCGCTCGCGATCCTGCTCCCGTGCCGCTCCGGCCTCACGCCCGACCGGCAGGCCTTCGCCACCCGCGGGGCCCCGCCCCGCGCCGCGGCTGAAACCAGCGGCCGGGCCGGCTCGCCAGCAGCGACGGCAGCACCACCAGATCGCCGACCAGGGCGGCGGCCACCAGCAGCGACAGCATCCACGCGAACCGTCGCGTCGGCGCGAACGAACTGCCGGCAAACGCCAGAATCCCCAGCCCGCAGACGACCGCGCTCTGAACGAGCGCCGGGGCCGATTCGCGAAAGGCACCGTGCACCGCGGCGACTCGAGCGGCCAACGCTCCGCCCGGATCGCCCGACGTGCCCTCGCTCCGTGCCAGGCCGCGGCGAAAGAACGTGAGGAAGTGGAACGTGCCGTCAACCGCCATGCCGAGCGCGACCGAGGCCGTCATCACGCTGCCGATGTCGAGCGACAATCGGGCCCAGCCAAGGAGGCCGAAGAGCAGCACCATCGGAAACACGTTCGGGATCATGGCGATCAGCCCCGCCACGACGCCCCGCTCCACGACCATCATGACGAGTGAAATCAGGAAGCACGCCGACAGAAAGCTCGTGAACAGGTCGTGCAGGAGTGTCTTCTGAATCGCGTTGATCAGCGGCATCACCCCGGTGCATTCCGCGGTGAACCCGTGGGCCGCCCCGCCATGGGCCGCGACGATCGGCTCCACGCGGCTCTGGACCGTCGCCAGAAAGTCACCGTAATCGATGCCGGCCAGGGCCGAGGTGCGGGCCGTCACCCGCCAGAGCTGCTCGCCCCCCGTGTCACGGATGATCCGCATGTCGGTGAGTTCGGCCAGATTGGACTCGAGCTTCCGGGCAACGATCGCCTTTCGCGCGGCCCCACGCGAGCCGGAGGAGGGCGCGAGGTCGGGAAGAAAGGTGGCGGCGGACAGCACACCGCTCACCTCGGGCAGTTCGCGGAGCGCCGCACCGACCTCCCGCGTGATGTCGAGCCGAATGGCGGGGCGGATGTCGGAATCGGCGCCGAACCGCAGCACCACCTCCACGGGCACGAGCGGCCCGATCTTCCGCTCCAGCCACTCATAATCCCCAACCACGCGGCTCTCCGGTGTGAAGAGGGTGTCGATCGCGACGGACGTGCGGATGCCCGAGACGCCCGCCACGGCGACGAGCATGGCGAGGAGCGCCACCACCACGATCGGACCCGCGGCCCGGACGACAACCACCGCAAACCGGGAGGCCTTCGTGGTCGTCTCGACCTCGTGGCCGGCCGCACGACGGATCGGCCACCGCGAGAACACCCCCGGCAGGACCAGAAACAGGACGGCGAGCGTGGCGACCACCCCGATCGCGGAATGGAATCCGAACACCCGGATCGGTTCGAGTTCGCTGACCACGAGCGACGCCAGCCCCAGGGCGGTCGTGCCGGCCGACAGGCTGCAGGGCAACCAGCCCAACCGGATCGCCCGGCCGGCCGCTCCCGGCCCGTCCCCCTGCTGGGAGGCCTCGACGAGATAGTTGACCAGATGAATGCCCCCCGACACGCCGAGCGTGAGGACCAGCAACGGCATCACGATCAAGACGGGATTCATGCGGTCACCGCAGGCCCGCAGCGACACGAAGCACAGGCCGACGCAGACGAGCGACAGCAGGAAGACCAGCAGGGCGTAGCGGAACGACCGCAGCGACCACCACGTGAGCAGGAGGATCAGAAGGCCCGCCGGGCCGCCGTACACATTCAGGCTCTCGGCGCTGGCCTCGTCCACGGTCACGTTGTCGATGACGGATCCGGCGAGGTGCAGGTCGTCGGCCGCGGTCGTGGCCGTGCGGAGGAGCGTGTCGCGGATCCATCCCGTCGCCAGCCGGCGTTCGGTGAGGCCCGCCCTCGTCAGGGCGACCACGATGCAGGTCTGGCGGCCGTCCGGCCCGACCAACACCCCCTTCAGCCGCTCGATCGCGGCATCACGGTCGAGCGACAGCGGGGGCGCGGTGAGCCGCTCCACGGCCGTGGTGCCGGCCACCGCCGACTCGAACCACGGCTCGCCGGCGGCGTTCCGGGGAGCGTTGGATCCCGTCACGGCGGAGATGAACCGCCCGATCGCCGGGGAATCGAGCGTGCACTCCGGCCAAGACGCCACCACCACGTCGCCGCTCTCGAACTCGCGGCAGAACTGCCCGTAGGCCTGCCGGCGCGGGAACGACTCCGGCACCCACTCGATCGGGGTCGTCGAATCGAGGCCGAGAATCTCGACGGCGGACCGCACGATCCAAGGACTGCACACCCCGAGCACGACGAGCGTGGCCATGCTCATCGCGAAGAGCACGGCGTTGGACCGGCCGGCACGACGCCCATCGTCGGGAAGGACAGTGCCGTCGGGAATCAGTCGTGACACGTCGCGGAAAACCTCATGCCCGCGGGATTTCGTATCCCGCGCGTTGCTTCCGCGACGCCAATGCGGCCGCCTGTGCGTCTCCCACGATCTTCTCGGCCGCCGGATCCCAGGTGATCGCCCGGCCCAGCCGCGCGGCGATCGCCGCGAGGTGGCAGGTGTTCATCGCCGCGATGTGGCTGAAGACGTCGGACACCGGCAGGCCGCCCTCGCGGATGCAGCGGTAGAAGTTTTTCTTGTGTTCCTCGAAGGGCTTGCCCTTGTAGAGATTGACCACGTCGGCGTCGGTGAACTGGTCCTTGTCCCACTGCTCCTCGATCGGCGTGCCGGTGATCTTCTCGCGGTTGACGAACATCCGCCCCTTCGTGCCCTCGAAGAGAATCCCGTTGTCGCCCCGGCTGGTGACGGTCATCTCCACGCCGCTTTGGAACGTGCAGTTCACCGCGAAATCGTCGGCGGTGTTGTAGCAGTCGTCGACCGTCGGAGAGCCGTCCTTGAAGGGCACGGGATGCCTGGCGTCGGTGCCGTCGATCCTCGTCGGGCCCTTGCCCTTCGCGTCTTCCCGCAGCGCCCACTGGGCGATGTCGACGTGATGCGCGCCCCAGTCGGTGAACTTGCCCCCCGAATACTCATACCACCAGCGAAACTCGTAGTGGCAGCGCTTCTCGCGGAAATCCACCTTCGGAGCCTGGCCGAGCCACATCTCCCAGTCGAGTTCCTTCGGCGGCTGGGCGACCGGGAAGGGACCGCCGGTGGGACTGCCGTTGATGCCGACGGTGACCTTCTTGATGTCGCCGAGGAGGCCCTTGTGGACCATGTTGACGGCCCGCAGAAACTGGTCCTTCTGGCTGCGCTGCTGCGTGCCGATGAAAAACTGGGACTTGGGATACTTCTCGGCCGCGGCCCGGACAAGCTGGTTTTCCTCGAGCGTGAGGGAGAGCGGCTTCTGGCAGAAGACGTGCTTGCCGGCCTGCAGCGCCTCGATCGCGATCTTCACGTGCCAGTGATCGGGGGTCACGATGCTGACGACATCGATGTCCTTCCGGTCGAGCACCCGTCGGTAATCGCGGTAGGAGTCGGCCCTGCCCTTGCCGATGGTCGCGTCGCTCCGGGCCCGCTCGGCATGCCGGTCGTCCACGTCGCAGACGGCGAGGATCTCGCCAAACCTGGCGTGCGCGCTGGCGTCGCCCATGCCCATCGACCCGAGGCCGATGCAGCCGATCCCGGGCCGATCGTCGTTCGTGCTTTCCGCACGGGCGGACCGGGGGGCGCACGCGGGGATCAAGCCACCCGCCACGGCTCCCCCGAGCGAAACACCGGCGGACCTCGAGAGAAACCCGCGGCGAGTTGTGCTGCCTGCCATGGAAACGACCTCGGGCGGAAAACTGTCGCGGTCCGGAGCTTCAGCGTATCTTTTCGCGGCAATTCCGCCAAGCCGCGGCAGCGCGGGGCCGACCACCGGCGGCCCGGGCTGAGGCCCGAACCGCGCGAAACCGAAGCGGTCGCTGCCGGACGTCCGATTCGAAAACTCTCCTTGCCGCGGCTTGGTGCGTGCAGCACAATCCCGCGTCGTCCTTCCTCGCCCGACGCCCCTTCGCCCACGCCGCCGCATCATGAGTGTCTTCGTCTTCGGGCACCGCAATCCCGACACCGACGCGATCTGCTCCGCGATCGCCTACGCCGACCTCCTGCAGCAGACCACGCGACCCGACGCCGTCGCCGCCTGCTGCGGCCCGCCCAACAAGCGGACGGAATACGCGCTCGACCGCGCGGGACTCGCGCCGCCGCGGATCATCATGGACGTGCGGCCGTCGGCGGAGGACCTCTGCCGCCGCGACGTCGTGACGGCCTCGTTCGGCGAGTCGTTCCACGAGGTCTATCAGCGGATGCAGGCGGCCGACCTGCGGGCCCTGCCTGTGATCGACGGTGACAGTCAGGTGGTGGGCGTGCTCTCGGTGCTCGACGTGATGGGGCTCTTCTTCCACAACGAGCACGACCCGATCAAGTCGCGGACGGTGGCGACCTGCCTGGGAAAGATCCACGACGTCCTCGGCGGGGGATTCCAGAACCTGGTCGATGCATCGCGGAAGGACGAACTGATGGTGATGGTCGGCGCGATGAGCGCCGAGGGCTTCACGGAACGGATGAGGAAGTTTCCCGCGGAGCGGCTGGTCGTGGTCTGCGGTGACCGGCCGTCGATCCACCTGCCGGCGATCGAGCATGGCGTGCGAGTGCTGGTCGTGACCGGCGGCTTCACGCTCTCATCCGGATTGATGGAGCTCGCGAAGATTCGCGGCGTGTCGGTGCTCATCAGCCCGTTCGACACGATCAACACGGTGCTGCGGATTCGCTCGGCCCAGTTCATCGACCCCGTCGTGAACCGCGACTTCGTCACGATCCAGGGCAAGTCGAGCCTCGTCGAGGCCCGGAGCATCGTCGAGCGGTCGTCGCAGCCGGTCTTCCCGGTCGTGGGGGACGACGGCCGGCTGCTGGGCTACTCGTTCAAGACCGACATCATCAATCCGCCGAAGCCCCGGCTCGTGCTGGTCGACCACAACGAACTCGCGCAGGCGGTCAGCGGCGCGGAGGACGCGGAGATCGTCGAGGTGCTCGACCACCACCGGCTCGGCGGCGGCCTCCGCTCGACCCAGCCGATTCGGTTCATCAACGAGCCCGTCGGATCGACCTGCACGCTCGTGGCCAGGCAGTTTCGTGCCGCGGGCATCACGCCCCGGCCGGAGATCGCCCTGTGCATGGCGTCGGGAATCATCTCCGACACCCTGTTCCTCAGGTCGCCGACCACCACCGACATCGACCGTCAGGTGCTCGGCTGGCTCCGCGAGCTCTGTCTCGTCGATCTCGACGAGTATGCCCGGGAGTTTTTCGAGATCGGATCGGCCCTGCGATCGAAGCCCCCCGCCGGCGTGATCGCCGAGGACTGCAAGGAGTTCACCGAGCACGGTGTGCGATTCTCGATCTCGCAGATCGAGGAGACCGGCTTCGATCTCTTTTGGGAGCGGAAAGACGACCTCCGCGCCGCGCTCGAGGACTTTGCCGGGCGGAACCGCCTCGACTTTTCGGCGCTGCTCGTCACCGATGTCGTCAGCCAGGGCTCGTTGCTCCTGCTTTCCCACGAATCGGAGGCCTGGGAAGACATCAACTATCCGCGACTCGACCGAGGGCTCTACGAACTGCGAAACGTGGTGAGCCGCAAGAAGCAGCTCCTGCCGCTGCTCGCGCAGCTCATCACCCCCGCCACCACATAGCGCGACTGGTAAAGCGCCTGGGCGATCGCCTGGGAGAGCGACTGGGGCGATCCCGCCGCCATTCGAGGTTTTGCGGAGGGTGGCCGGGGGTTCCCCGTCGCGCGGGGCGGTTGTGCCCACGTGCCGGTGCGATCGAGCGGCCCACGTGTCTCGGTTCCCGGCTGCGGCAACTTCACGCGGGGATTCGCCCCCCCTTCCCGGCCGCGCTACAATCCGCCGCCCTTAGGACGGCGAGGGTTCACCGGCATGCACGCCCACCACGCATGCCAGGTCCGCCATGCAGCCCGCCCCGCTCGATCGGATCGCCTTCGTCGGCAACCACGTTCCGCGACGGTGCGGTCTGGCGACGTTCACCCGCGACCTCCGCTCTGCCGTCGCCGAGCGACTGCCCGAGGCCGACTGCCTCGTCGTGTCGATGAACGACCGGGGCCAGGGCTACGACTATCCGGCGGAGGTCCGCTTCGCCTGCGACGACGGCGACCCTGCCGCCTACCGCCGGGCCGCCGAGTTTCTCAATCTCACCAACATCGACGTCGTGTCGCTGCAGCATGAATACGGCATCTTCGGCGGGACGGCCGGCGGGCACGTGCTCGAACTGCTCCGCGACCTGCGGATGCCCGTCCACACGACCCTCCACACCGTGCTCGCCCGCCCCACGGCCGACCAGCGGCGGGTGTTGGACGAGGTGCTTCATCTCTCGGCCCGCGTGGCCGTGATGACCGAGCGCGGCCGGGAACTGCTCCGCTCCATCCATGGTGTCGCCGACGCCCAGATCGACGTGATTCCCCACGGCATTCCCCACATGGAGTTTGCCGACCCAAACTTCCACAAGGACCGCTTCGGCATCGAGGGTTCGGACGTGCTGCTCACGTTCGGGCTGCTGTCGCCCAGCAAGGGAATCGAGAACGTGATCGCCGCCCTGCCCGCGATCATCGCCCGGCATCCCGATGCGATTTATCTCGTCGTCGGCGCCACGCATCCGCACCTGCTCCGCGAGCAGGGGGAACGCTACCGCGAGTCGCTGATGCGGCTGGCGAACGAGCTCGGTGTGACGCGGCATGTCGTCTTCCATGACCGCTACGTGGACATGCCGGAACTGCTGGCCTTCATCGGCGCCGCCGACGTCTACGTCACACCCTACCTCGGCGAGGATCAGATCACGTCGGGCACGCTGGCCTATGCCTTCGGCTGCGGCAAGGCCGTGCTCTCGACGCCCTACTGGCATGCCCGCGAACTCCTGGCCGACGGCCGCGGGGTGCTCGTTCCCTTCCGGGATCCGGAGGCGATCGCCCGCGAGGTCTCGAGCCTGCTCGCCGACGACGCCCGGCGGCATGCGATGCGGAAGCGGGCCTGGCTGCTCGGCCGCGACATGGTCTGGAGCCGGGTCGCCGACCGCTACGTCGAGGCGTTCGGCCGCACACGGCTTGCGACGCTGGTCAAGCCCCGCCGCGGAACGGCAAGCGGCCTCGCCACGCTTCCCCGCCGCCGGCTGCCCACGATCGTGCGCGACCACCTCTGGCGGCTCACCGACGCGACGGGCCTGCTCCAGCACGCCACCTATGACGTCCCGGCGCGTGCCGAGGGCTACTGCACCGACGACAACGCCCGCGCGCTGGCGCTGATGGTGATGCTCGAGGATCTGGGACTGGAGTCCCGCAAGACCGCACGGGCCGCCGCCACCTATGCGTCGTTCCTGGGCCACGCCTTCGATCCCGCCACCGGACGCTTCCGCAACCTGATGGATTACGACCGCCGCTGGCTCGACGACGCCGGGTCGGACGACTGCCTGGGCCGGGCGATCGTGGCCCTCGGCACCTGCATCGGACGGTCGCGGCACGAGGGGCTGCGCCGGTTCGCGATGCGGTTCTTCGAGCCCGCGGTGAGGGCGGTGATCGCCACCACGAGCCCTCGTGGCTGGGCGCTGGCGATCATCGGCCTCCAGGAATACCTCCGCCGCCTCCATGGCGACCGGCTCGCCAACGCCGCCCGACAGACGCTCACCGACCGGCTGCTTGCGCTCCACAAGGGCAACGCAGCCCCCGACTGGCCGTGGTTCGAGGATGTGGTCGCCTACGAAAACGCCCGCCCCTGCCAGGCCCTGATCTCCGCCGGCCGCTGGGCGGCGGCCCAGGACGCCCTCGACGCCGGCATCGCCATGCTCGAATGGCTCGCCGAACGGCAGACCTCGCCCTCGGGCCGCTTCTCCCCCATCGGCTGCCGGGGGTTTCTCCGCCGGGGCGGTCGCGGGGCGGAGTTCGATCAGCAGCCGATCGAGTCTCAGGCGATGGTGGCCGCGTGCTGCGAAGCCTTCCACGCCGTCGGCGACCCCCGCTGGCTGGAGCGCGCCTGGAACGCCTTCGACTGGTTTCACGGACACAACGTCCTCGGCACCGTCGTCGGCGATCCCCGCACCGGTGGCTGCCGGGACGGGCTGCTCGAAGACCGGGCCAACGAAAATCAGGGGGCGGAATCGACGCTGGCCTATCTCGCCGCCATCGTGGAGATGCGGTGCCTGGAGAAGGCGGTCGCGGTCGAGCGACCGTCGCTCACGGCGGGCGGACGGGCTTCCCTGCCGCCGCCGTCCGCCCGGGGAATCTGCGGCCGCTGACGCCCCGTCACCACCGGAGTCGATCCGCGATGCACGTGACCCGCACCGGCGTGCTGCTCAGGCCCAACAACGCGCGGGTGCTCTACCGTCCGTTCGAGCCGACGAACCCGCAGCGGGCGATGCGGATCATCAGCCGCGTCATGGAGCTCGGCGAGCACGAGGTCGAGGGTCTGCTGGCGGGGGTGCTCTCGGAGTTTCATGGCCGGCACCAGCGGCTGCTGAACTTCTTCCAGGAGCGGTTCGATTCGGTGCGGCATCACCTGCTCACCGACAAGCCGCTGACGGAATCCCGGCGGCTGTTGATCGGCTCGTACTTCACCCAGGAATACGCGCTCGAAAGCTCCGCGCTCTTCAATCCGTCGATCGTCTGGCATCCCGACCAGGGCGGATGCCCTCCGGGCACCGCCCGGTTCATCGTCAGCCTGCGGGCCACCGGCGAGGGGCACGTCTCGAGCGTCGGCTTCCGCACCGGCACGATCGACGCCGCGGGCGCGATCACCCTCGCCCCCCCGACGGGCTTCGTGACCGCGCCGCGGGTGGTTGCCAGCGCCACCTACGACAAGCCGCTCTTCCTGCGGAAACTGAGCGAACTCGGGGTGGCGAACGGCTTCGTCGAGCCGGTCTTCACCGCCCTCGACGACCGCTTCACGCTCCGCGACCTGGAAGGCTCGCTGCAGGCGACCTCCCGGCAGCAGCGGTCGCGCCGCCGCGAATGGGAACCGCTGGCGGCGGCGATCCTCGCGCTCGCCCAGGCCAACTACGAGATCGAGTGTGCGGCCGACTCCGACATCTCCGAGCGGGTCATCTTTCCCTACTCGCCGGCCGAGACCAACGGCATCGAGGACGCCCGCTTCGTGCGCTTCGTCGAGGACGATGGTGCGATCCACTACTACGCCACCTACACGGCCTTCGACGGGAGCGTGATGCTGCCGCAGTTCGTGGAGACCGACGATTTCGTCCGCTTCCGGGTGAGCACGCTCAACGGCCCCGAAGTCACCAACAAGGGGCTCGCGCTCTTTCCCCGGCGGATCAACGGCTGCTACGCGATGCTCTCGCGACAGGACGGCGAGAACATGTACGTCATGGAGTCGGACATGCTCCACTTCTGGCATTCGCGACGGCTCGTGCTGCGGCCGACATTTCCCTGGGAATACGTGCAGGTGGGCAACTGCGGCTCGCCCATCGAGACGGAGGCGGGCTGGCTCGTGCTCACCCACGGCGTGGGGGCGATGCGGAAATACTCGATCGGCGCCGTCCTCCTCGATCTCGCCGATCCCACCCGGGTGCTCGGCCGGCTGGCGGAGCCGCTCCTCTCGGCCAACGAAAACGAACGGGCGGGCTACGTGCCCAACGTGGTCTACAGCTGCGGGGCCACCGTTCATGCGGGGAGGCTCGTGATCCCCTACTCCATGAGCGACTACGCCAGCTCGTTCGCGACGATCCCGCTCGCCGACGTGCTCGCGGCGCTCGCGTCATGAGGCCCGGGCATGGGCATGGAAAAAGCCTCCTCAGCAGAATCTGTGGGTGAACGCGGGCTCCGGTAACCGGCCGAGCACATGAAAGAGGGCGATTTCGCTGCCCTGCGGCGTCCGGAAGCCGAACGCTTTTCTGGTGGTCAGTTTCGCTTTGCCGTTGAATCCCTCGACGACGCCCGACGAGATGGTGCCGCGAGCTCGGAACCAGTTGAGGATCAGATGCCGATGACGCCGCAGGCTCCGGGCGATCTTCTTCATCGGGCCGATCCGGCTGCGCATGGTGCGGGTGCACCAGGCGTCGAGGAACTTCATGGCCCACTCGGGGCTCATGTACTCCCAGAATCGCTGGAAGTCCTCGCGGAGCAGATGAGCCCGGACGCTCTTGAGGTTGTATTGCAGGATCTCCTCGAGCCTGACTTCCTGATGATCCGTGGGGTTCTCCGGTCGCTTGAGCCGGCACCACCGGTGCCTTCGTGAGGATCGGCTCGTAGCCGTCCGGCCGCAGCTGGGCGACCTCGGCTCGCCTGACCTCTCGGCGAAAGGCGAAGCGTGAGCAGCCGGTCGTCGGCCGCGCACCTCGCTTCGATTCACGACGTGCTGGAGCACGACAAGCAGGAGCCGGTGAAGCAGCGGCACACCGCGAAGCGGATCTTCGACCGCCTGAAGGTCGAGCGCGGTTACACCGGCGGCTACACGATGGTGAAGGAAGTGGTTCGGACGTGGAAGGACGCCACGAAGGAGGTGTTCGTTCCTCTCTCTCACCCACCGGGCGAGTCGCAGGTGGACTTTGGGTTCGCCTACGTGGATGTTGCGGGTGAGAGGCAGCAGGTCGCCCTGTTCGTGATGTCGCTGCCGTACTCCGACGCGGTCTACATCCAGGCCTTTCCGAGAGAGTGCACGGCGGCGTTCGTCGCGGGTCACAACCGGGCGTTCCGCTTCATCGGGGGCGGGCCGAAGATGATCCGCTACGACAACAGCAAGATCGCGGTGGCGAAGATCACCGGCAGCCGTGAGCGGCAGGTGACCAAGCCCGTTGCCCAGTTTTCCTCCGAGCGTAGCGATCAGGGTTGTCCGGTGATCTGCTGCTCCAGCCATCGCCAGCGGAATCCAGTAGCGAGCCCGCCGATCAACGCATAGGCGGTGCTCGTCGCCGTCAGGACTGCGATCACGTCGCACAGCGCCGCTTCAAGTGCGTCGGTCGGGCGATCCGGCTCAGCGGGCATGGTGCGCGAACAAATCCTTTTGGATTTCCTGCCAGCGAACTTCCGCGTCTGTGTCGGCGTGTGAGCCGGGGCGGGATGCGCGTTGCTGCGTGCCCCAAGCAAGCAGGGCGAAGAGCTGACGCCAGCGTTCAGCCGGGGAAAGCGACTGATAGCGTTTCGTATCCGCGGCAACGACCGCACGGACATCGGGGAAGGGCACGTCGGCGAGTTGGTGAGTGGCTGTCGTCACGGCACGAAAGGCTGCTGCGACGCGAATCCGAATCAAAAGCCACGCTCGAACGACACGTCTCGGATTGCCTGGGCGAAACTCCTGGCCCGGGTAGGTGAGGAGTTTCCGCTGGACTGCCCAGCGTGTGGCGGCGACATCCGCCTCATTGCCTTCATCACGGAGCCGGGGCCGATCCGGAAGATCCTGACACCATCAGCTCGAAGACGATTGCGGAAGTGCCATTGACCGGGCTGTCTTTTTTAAGATTCCCGCGCGGAGGACGCACCTCCGCGCGGGAATAGGCGAATCATTCGCCCGATGAGACTAGTTGGCGACCGCGACCGACGTGGCCTTCGCCGACTCGGGAGCCGGCGTCGCCTTCACGATGCCGGCCGTCGCCGACGATTCCTTCGCGGTGAGGCCGCAGCAACCCGCGGCGGGCAGCACGATCGTCGAGGAGACGATCGTCTCGCAGCAAGCAGCCCGATGCCAGACGACCCGCCCGCAGCAGTCGTAGGACGCGACCATCTCACAGGCCGGAGCACAGGCCGGAGCACACGCCGGGGCACAACTGCTGACGCACACCGGCTCGCAGCAGACCGGAGCCGTGTAGCAACACGGTTCGCAGCACCGCCGACGATGACACCTGCCGGCCTCGGCATCGTCAGCCGTCGCGAACGCCGCGATGCAGGCCACCGCTCCCATCACCTTGACGAACATCTTGCCATTCATCGTTTCAAACCCTCGAGGTTCCCCGGGGTGGATCAACGGGCGGCCCTCCACTGGGCCGCCGTCCCGGGGGCGGGCAACGGTAGGCGCGGCGTTCCGCCGACGGCAAACGGCCGGCCGCAAAGCGATCAGACGCCGCACGAGCCGCCAGTGGACAGTTCGCCGGCACGACGTGGGGCCGACGCCCTCCGCTCAGGCGAAGATCGCCTCCACCGGCTTCCCCTTGCCATCTTCCGTCGCATAGAAGGGGCGGTTTTCGATCTCGTAGACCGTCTTCGGACTGCACCCCATGGCCGTGAACAGCGTGGCGTGGAGATCGGTGATCGTGACGGGGTTCTCGACGGCCATGCAGGGCCGCTCGTCGGCCGTGCGGCCGTAGACGAAGCCCTTCTTCACGCCCCCTCCGAACATCACAACGGTCGATCCGCCCGTGAAGTGCCTGTGTTGTCCGTAATGGTTGGGCAACTGCAGGAAATCCTTGGGGGTGTCCGCCTGATCGGTGGCCGTCGATCCGGGCCGGCCCTCGGTGATCATGTCGCGACTGAACTCGCTGGCGATCACGACGAGCGTGCGGTCGAGGAGCTTGCGGGCCTCCAGGTCGCGGATCAGGGCCGCGATCGGACGGTCGATCTCCTGGTGGAGCTTCGACACCGTCTCGTGGCCGCGGTCGTGCGTGTCCCAATGAACGAAGGGCACGTATTCCGTCGTGACCTCGACATACCGGGCGCCGTTTTCAACGAGCCTCCGGGCGAGCAGGCAGCCGCGGCCGAAGCGGCCCGTGTCATACCGCTCCTGCACTTCCTTGGGCTCGAGCGTGATGTCGAAGGCGTTGCGTTCCTCGGCGCCCAGGAGCCGGTGGGCGTTTTCCATGCTGCGGAGCATCGATTCCTGGTGGTAGTCACTCGCATGATCCGCGGTCGGACCGGCTTTGACGAGCTGCTTGTAGCGGGCGTAGCGGCTGGAAAACCGCTCCGGCTTCATTCCCCGCGGGGGCCGCACGGCGAGCGAGGCCAGCTCCGGATGGGGCAGATTCATCGGTCCGAACTCGCTGCCGAAGAAGCCGGCCGTGGTGAAGGCCTTGATCTCCTCGCTCTCGCCGATCCCCTCGAGCCGCTGGCCGATGTTGACGAATGCGGGCATGACGGGATTCCGCGGCCCGAGGACGCGGCTCATCCAGGCGCCGAGGTGCGGACAGGCCACGGTCTGCGGCGGCACGTATCCGGTGTGCCAGTGATACTGGTGCCGCGAGTGGAGGATGCTGCCGAGGTCGGGTTGCACGTGCGAACGGATGAGCGTGGCCCGGTCGAGAACCTTGGCGATTTCGGGAAGGCCGTTGCAGATCTGCACGCCGTCGATGGCGGTCGGGATCGCCGGAAACGTGCTGATCACGTCCGCCACGGCGAGGCCCGGCTCGAAGGGCTTGTATTTCTTCGGGTCGAACGTGTCGGAGGCCGCCATGCCGCCGGCCATCCAGAGCACGATGACGGCGTCGGCCTTCGCCGCCGGGTGCACGATCTTCGCCTCGACGTTCGCCAGGGCACGCGGCTCGGGC
Organism: Planctomycetaceae bacterium; assembly: GCA_005773625.1. Classification (GTDB taxonomy): domain Bacteria; phylum Planctomycetota; class Planctomycetia; order Pirellulales; family UBA1268; genus QWPN01. The sequence goes on from SXHR01000002.1 coordinate 23,534, forward strand.
AGGAGAAGCGTCGAGCTGGCTGCGGCGGCCAGACTCTCGAGGAACTGGCGGCGGGTCTTCATGTCAGCCTCCCGAAACGGGGTGGAACACGGCTCAGTGGATGAAAACGAATCTTCAGACGAAGGGGTGACGCTAGCGAACCAATTGAAACTCGGGCAGCATGACGATCGCCCACAGGCAATCCGCCACCCGCTCGTCCGTCGGCGTGTTGCCCAGCATGGCACCGATCGCCACGGTCTCGTCGTCGGTCGGGGGTCGGGAAAGTGCGGCTGCGAACATCCATTCCAAGAGCTTCGTCGGCGACGCGCCGTGCTTCTCGAGCAGCCGCCCGCCACCCTTGGTGAACTCATCGGCGAGGGACTGGTCGTTGGCCAGCTGGATCGCCTCCAGCGTGGTGAGGTCGCTCGGCCGGCTGGTCACCACCTGCTCGCGATTGGGCCGTCCGAGGGCCGCCATGAACGGCGTTCCCTTCACCAGCACCGCGCGAACCATCGGCGCCTTGCCGCTGGCGGAGGAGGCCGCGACCGCCTGCGCCGCAAACGCGGCATCGCCCGACGCCCACACGCCCTGGGTCTTGATCACCGCCGCCGGCCCCCACTTGGCGGTTCGAGAAAACCGTCCCTTGCCATCGGGGAGCGCCCGGGTCCACTGCCAGGAGCCGTCGGTGGCGATCGTCGTCCGGGAGCCGTCGGCCAGCAGGCAGCGAACCTCGGCACGCATCGCCGCGGGCCCGCCCGCGGCGGCGTTGGCCGCGACGACCACGATCTCGTTCTCCCCCTTTTGCAAGTCTGTCGAGATCACTTCCAGCAGCGGCTGGGTCCACTCGGTCGTCGTGGCTGCCCGCCGGCCGTTGACGACCAGCGTGGCCTCGTTGTCGGCGGTCACCACGGCGGCGGCGTGCACCACGTCGGCGGGCAGATCGAAGGTGCGGCGAAACGCCAGTTTTTCACCCGGCGGCGAGTCGGCGAGATCGTTGGACCAGATCCACACCGCCGACGGGCCGCCCGTCGGGGAGGAACCGTCGCTCGGGAGCCGGCGCACCTCGGCGTCGGGCTTTGCGGGGGAGGTGGATGTCAGTTGCCACACCGCGTCGCTGAACTGCTCGGCCGTCATCCTTCGCGGCAGCGGACCCCTGAAGACATAGTCGCTTCCCTGTGGCTGCCCCTCGACGGCCGGCGTGACGGCACCATAGGTCTCCGAGGTGCAGATCGTCCTGAGCACATGCTTCACGTCCCAGCCGCTGGCGACCAGATCGCCGGCGAGGACCTCGAGGAGATCCTCGCTCCATGGTTTCGTCCGCAGGCTGTCAACCGGATGCACCAGGCCGCGGCCGACGAGCCGATGCCAGAGCCGGTTGACGAGGCACCGCGAGAGCCAGCCGTTTTCGGGCTTTGTCATCAGGGCCGCCAACTGCTCCAGCCGCTTCGACGGGGGGAGGGAGGAATCGACCTGCCCGAGGTCGGTGAACAGCCATCGGGGCGTGGCCTTCGCGCCCGTCAGCTTGTCGCAGCGGGCGAGCTCGAGAACCTGCTCGGAGGAGATCGCCGCCAGGTCGTACGTCTGCTGCAGCGTCCAGCGATCGACGAAACTGTCGTGGCAACTGGCACACTTGAGATTGATCCCCAGGAATGTCTGCCCGACGTTCTGGGCGAACTGGATCGGCACCGTCTGGCTGGCGTTGACCTCGCCCCGCCAGACGATCCCGTCGATGAATCCCCGGGACTCCTCCGTGGGCGCGATCAGCTCGCGCACGAACGCATCGAAGGGCTTGTTGTCCACGAGCGACCGATGGAGCCAGGTGGTGATCTGGCGGCGTCCCCCGGTGATGAAACCGGTGCCCGCGTAGTCGTTGCGGAGCAGATCGTTCCAGAAGGTCATCCAGTGCTCGGCGTAGGCGAGGTCGTCGCCCAGCAGTTCATCGACGAGCGCCGCACGCTTGCCGGGGCTGGCGTCGGCGACGAACCGCTCGACCCGCTCCGGATCGGGGAGCAGGCCCGTGATGTCGAGGCTCGCGCGGCGGATGAAGGTGCGGTCGTCGCTCTGTGGAGGCCGCGGCACCCCCCGCTCGCGCCAGTAGGCGTCGACGACACGATCGACGGGATTCGTGCGGCCCCCCTCCGCCGCGGGCAGCTGCACCGTCCTCAGTTGCAGCGGTGGCTCCCACGCGGTGCCCTTGAAGGTGAACCCCTCCTCCCATGGGGCCTGTTCGTCGATCCAACGACGGAGCACCGCGATCGCCTCGGCCGGCAATGGAGGGCCATCGCTCGGCATCCGCGTGTCGGGATCGTCGCTGGTGATCCGGGCGATGATCTCGCTGGCCGAAGCATCCCCGGCCACGAACCCGGGCGTGCCCGAATCGCCCCCGGCCAGGGTCGCCTCGCGGGAGTTGAGCGAATAGCCCCCCTGCTTCGCGTCACCGGTGTGGCACTGTCCGCAATGCTTCCTCAGGATCGGCACGACCTCGTGGGAAAAGTCGATCGCACCGACCGGAAACGAGCCGCAGACAAGGATGACCGACAAGATTGCTGGCAGCCGCATCGGACACTCGTTCCTTCTATCGTCGCGCAGGCGGACAAGAAGACCGGTCCCGCTCGAGAATCATCGTCAGTTGCAGGACGAGATCGACAAATCCCACCGCCAAAATAATACCCGGTCGGGCGGAATCATCGAGTCACGGGTGTTTTGGCACTTCTGAACGGTCCATGGCCCTGGCAAAACCGGGCTTTCGTGAAAACCCCGGCACCCGGATAGGCAGCAGACTCGGCTCCGCCGAGAATGGCGGCCGAGGCGGAAAGCCTTCATGACACGCCCCCGCTGCCCCAGCCATCCCCGCCGCACCCGCCACCCCCGCCGGAGTCCAGCCGTTTCATGTCCGACATGACCATGCCCCCCCTTCCATTGGCCGTCGATCCTTCGGCCCAGCGTGCCCTGGCCATCAACCTCGACGACACGATCTACGGGAGCTTTTCCGAGATCGGTGCCGGCCAGGAGGTCGCCCGCTGGTTTTTCGCCGCGGGCGGCGCGGCCGGGACCGTCGCCAAGACGATCTCCGCCTACGACATGACCGTCAGCGACGCGATTTACGGCAAGACGACCCGGTATGTCTCCCGCGAGCGGGTCGAGCGGATGCTCGACCACGAATACGCGCTGATGCACGAGCGGCTCGACCCCACGCGGGGCGACCGTACACGGTTTTTCGCGCTGGCCGACACCGCCGCGGCGAAGTCGTTCTCGGGGGGCAATGAATGCCATGCCTGGATGGCGATCCGCTTCCAGCATGCCATCCACGCCCCGGCCAGCGACATGATCCTGCACGTGCGGCTCCTCGACGCGAGCAACGCCCTGCAGGCCGACGCCCTCGGCCGGCTCGGCGTGAATCTCGTGCATGCCGTTTTCGCCCACTGGCGGCAGCCCCGGGCGCTGCTCGAGACGCTCCTCGAGCACATCGGCCGCAACCGGCTCGAGATCGACTGGGTGAGGGCCGTGGGCCCCGCCTTCAAGGACGTGGACGAGCGGCTCCTCGGCCTGCATCTCGTCCGCATCGGCTACACGCCCGCCCTGCTCTTCGACGTCAACGGAACCCCGCTGCTGGCGTCGGAATCGATCCGGCGGAAGCGGGTGCTCGTCGAACGAGGCCGGTTCGCTCCGGTGACGAGTCTCAACCTCGAGATGCTCGCCAAGGCCCGGGTCGCGTTCGAGAGCGGACACGGAGCGCCGCGGGCCGACCGTCGTGGTGCGGCCGAGCCCGACGAGGTCTGCGAGATCATGGAGATCACCATGAACAACCTCCGCGACCGGGGCAACGCCGAAGACTCCGACTTCCTGGCCCGCGTGGACCTGATCAACGCGGCCGGCAAGATGGTGCTCGTGAGCGACATCGGCGCCTTCCACTCGCTCGGCGAGTATCTCGCCGACCGTCGCGTCGAGGCGACGGGGCTCGTGCTCGGCGTGCCGCTGCTCCGCGAACTCTTCAACGAGAGCCACTACAAGTCGCTCGACGGCGGCATCCTCGAGGCCTTCGGCCGGCTCTTCACCCACGGCGTGCTGCTCTACGTCTATCCCACCCGCGACGTGATCACCGGGACCGTCGTGACCGCCGAGAACATGAAGGTGTCTCCCCATCTCTCCCACCTGCTCGAGCACCTGCGGGTCAACGGTCTGATCCTCGGACTCGCCTGCGACCCCGCCACCCTGCGGACCTACTCCAGCGAGGACGTGCGGTCCCGCATCTGTGCGGGCGACCCTTCGTGGCGGGAGCTCGTCTCGCCGGAAGTGGCCAGCCACATCGATCGCAACGGCTACTTCGGGGCCAGTTGCCCCGTCGAGTAGCCGCCCCCCGGACGCGATCGCATGAAACCGACCATTCTCAGGGACCGGGCCACCACGCCCGACGGCGAGCCGCTCACGCTGCACGAGCGCGACGGCGAGTTCACGATTCGTGTCGGCGGGGTGGAGCTCATGTCGAGCCGGCAGCACCACTCCGAGGAACGGCTCGCGGAACTGTCCTGTGGAGGCCTGCGGAGCCGGTCCGGCGCGGCCGTGCTCATCGGCGGCCTC
>SXHR01000087.1:0-10535 GCA_005773625.1 Planctomycetaceae bacterium
CAGTTCCGGTTTCCGAGCCTCTCAACCCTACAGGCGTTCGGCTGGGCAGTCCATATCGTTCCCACCCTCCGGGACCCTGTTTTTCCCTCCCGGGCATGCCCTAAGTGTTTTACTGGGAACAGTTTCCGTCTGCCTTACATTTTCCGCAGCCGGAACAGGCAGACCCCTCTGGGTTTTTTTCGTGCCCTGAGTTCGGTCGTCGGCTCGGGCCTGTCGTCTAGCCAGACTTGTGAGAACCATCGCAGAAGGGCCGGGTCGCCGTCCGGCCGCAGCGGCAGAGGGCAACGGCCCGTTTGTGGCTCGAGAGCGGGATTTCTTGGCCCTCATGGTCGGTCACCCGGAGCCGCAGGCCCCCCTCGGCCGGCATTTCAACGACCAGTGGGCCGTTTTCGCGGCAGCGGATCGTGACGCACCCGGGCACGGCATAAGGGCTGACCTGACGGCCGCCGTCTTCTGGTTGCTCGGAAGCCTTCATTCCGGGGGGCCGCCTGCGGGTTCGAGGGTCGCGTCGGCTGCCGCTTCCTCGGCCGCGACGACTCGGATGACGAGCCTTTGCATCGCTTCCTGCGGGCGCCTGGCCCCCCTGACGGCCTGTTCCTGTTTTCCGTCGGCCAGTTCGGCCCCGAGCGGGGCGGCTTCGATCAGGTCTGAGGCGGTGGGGGGGGCGGCCCGCGCCGCGGCAACCGCATGGTCCGCCGCCGCCGGCAGCCGGATGCCGCCGTTCGAGAGTCCGGCGAGTGCGGCCTTCAGGGCCTCGATCGACGAGGGAGCCGCCGCCAGCTCGATCCGGTCATGCTCGAGGGCGGCCGCCGCCTCGCCGGTGCCCGTCTGTTCGAGGATCCGTGCCAGGGTCGCCCGGCCCCGTGGTCCATCGACGATCACCACCAGCTCGTCGGTCACCGGCGGATCGGCCACGACCGGAGCGACGCGACGTTCGAGCTGCGGCGGCTCGATCTGCTGCTCGATCTGCTGCTCGATCTGCGGGGCCATGGCGACCTCGCGGCCTCCGCGGCGCATCAAAATATTGAGCCCGGCGGCCACGAGCACCCCGGCCGCGAGCGACCCGAGCAGCGCGAGCCACGTCCAGCTGGGCCGACGCTGCTCCCGTTGTTCGGGGGCCACCTCGTCGCGGGCCTCCGCGATTTCCTCGGCAATCCGCTCGGCTTCGATTTTCCGCCACTCAGCCTCGACCACCGGATCGTCATCCCTGCCGACCGGGGTGTCGCCGACCACAGCCTCCATCACCCCCCGCACAAATCCTGGTGGCGGTGGTGCGGCTCTGACGTCCGCGACGGCGGTCTTCAGCAGCCGCAGGTCAGCGACGAACCGCATGAGTTCCGGCGACGCCGCCACGGCGCGGGCCACGAACTCGGCCTCGCCTCCCGAGAGGCGGCCGTCGATCCATTCGCTGATCCGAGGATCGTCGAAGCCGATCGGGTGCGCGGGATGTTCGGGTGTCGGACGATTCACGATGAACGCCTCATTCAGTCGTCAGCAGGGAGCGGAGTTGGGTGCGGCCGCGGTGCAGCCGGCTGCGGACGGTGCCGATCGGGATGTCGAGCGTGGCTGCAATTTCCTCATAGCTCTCCCCCTGCATGTCGGAGAGCACGACCACCTGCCGGTAGCGTTCGTCGAGCTTCGCCAGGGCGGCTCCCACACGGGTGCGAAGTTCGGCCTGCTCCAGCCGGGCGCCGACGTCCGGCAGCCGGGCCTCCGGCTCGCGGTGCGACGAGCCGTCCCGGCCGGCCGCGTCGAGCGAGGCCACCGGTCGCCGCCGTCGGCCCGCCGACGCCGCATGGTTGCAGGCGATCGTGTGCAGCCAGGTCGAAAATCTGCTGTCGTGGCGGAACGAGGCGAGGTGGCGATAGGCCGACACGAACGTCTCCTGTGCGAGGTCGCGGGCCTGTTCGGCACAGCCCGAAAGCCTCTCCAGCATGGCGAGAATCCGCCCGTGGTGCCGCTCGACAAGGCTCGCAAAGGCATCCCGGTCGCCCGCCGTCGCCCGCACCGCGAGATCGCGATCGACGGCGGCGTCATCCGAGGCGGTCTGCGGGTTGGCGGTGCCGTTGGCCACGTGCCGGCTCCAGTCGATGAGACGCAGGTCCTGTCGGGAAAGTTCCCGCACCCCGGCCCGGCCTCAATGTCGCCGTTGCCGGGGCGGCCGTCAAAGGCCGACGGTCGGACGCGGTCGCACGGGCTGCCGGGAGAGCCACCACCAGAGCACCGCGGCCAGGGAGAGCAGGCCCAGGGAGACCAGCTGCGAGATCGACAGCGGCGTGCCCAGGGCCGGCGGCTCATCCACGCGGATCATCTCCAGCAGGATCCGTGAGATCGGGTGGAGCGTGAGCACCAGCGCGAAGACCTCGCCGTCGCGGCGTGCCAGCGGTGTGTAGAGAACCGCCAGCAGGGCGAGGAGCGCCGCGTCGAAGGCGGCGTAGAGTTGTGCCGGATGGATCGGCAGGCTGCCTCCCAGCGGACCGGGATAATGCTCCGCCGGGGGCGAACCCGCCGGGAACTGCACGGCCCAGGGCAGATCGCAGAGGCCGCCATAACAGCAGCCGTTGAGGAAGCAGCCGATGCGGCCGATGGCGAGCCCGAGCAGGAGCCCGGGGGCGATGCAGTCGGCGAGTTTGGCCAGCGGCAGGCCGCGGCGGGCGGCGAACCGCCAGGCGGCGACGGCCGCGGTGGGGAGCGACCCGAAGACGACGAGGCCCCCCGCGGCGATGTTCACGATCGCCGCGAGTGACTCCGCGAGGCTCATCCCCGGGCGGAAAAACTGCTCATGGTATTCCAGCACGTAGAAGAGCCTGGCTCCGACGAGGCCCCAGAGGAAGATGTCGGTGCCGAGCGCGAGGAGCGTGTCGGCGTCGAATCCGGCCGCCCTGCCACGGACGATCGACAGCCATGTGGCCGCCGCCGCCGCCGCCAGCAGCATCACGCCATAGCCGCGGATCGGGATTCCCGCCCCGTCGTCGAGCGCGGGAATCACCCAGAGGATCATCGCCCCCATGACGAGCAGCGGCAGGGCGAGCGCCGTGGCGGCCTGTCGCACCCCATGCCGCGCCGCCGCCCAGGCGAATCCGCCACCGCCGCACACGGCCCATGCCGCGAGCAGGAGTCCGACGCCGAAGAGGGGCAGGCTCATGCCGCCGAATCCCACGTGCGTCGGGATGTGAAAGAGAGTTGACTGCATGGTGGCTCCCGTCAGCCGGCGCCGCGTCGCGGCGGCAGCTGGCGATTGTCGATGAGCCGCGTGCCGCCCAAACGGCCCGCGACGAGGGCCACGGCGGCCGCGGCGGTGCCGGCGAGCGGCTCGAGCGACTCGCCATCGACGACGGCGACGTAATCCACGGCCACACCCCGCGATTCGAGATGATCGCGCATGCCGCGTTCGATCAGGGCGGGCTCATCGCCGGCGGCCCACAACCGCTCGGCGAGCGCGAGGCTCTCGGCCAGTGCGGTCGCCCGGCGCCGGTCGGCGGCCGTGAGATACGCGTTGCGGGAACTCATCGCCAGGCCGTCGGGCTCGCGGACGGTGGGGCAGACCGCGACCTCGATCGGGAGGCCGAGATCGCGGACCATCCGCTTCACCACCAGCGTCTGCTGCCAGTCCTTCGCCCCGAAGTAGGCGACGTCGGCCGGCACGGCGAGGAACAGCCGGCAGACGACCGTGGCCACGCCGGAGAAGTGCCCCGGCCGAATCTCGCCCTCGAACCGCCGCGCGGGTCCGTCAACCGTGATCCGTGTGGCGAAGTCGGGCGGATAGACGGCGTCGGCCCGGGGCGCGAAGATCCAGCGGACACGGCGATCCCGGAGCGCCACCCTGTCGGCGTCGAGCGTCCGCGGGTAGCGGGCGTAGTCTTCGTGCGGAGCAAACTGCGTGGGATTCACGAAGATCGACACGGCCACATCGTCGCATTCCGCCGCGGCCCGATCGACGAGGCTCACGTGCCCGGCGTGCAGCGCGCCCATCGTCGGCACGAACCCGACCCGCCTTCCCGCGGCTCGGGACACGAGCACGTCGGCACGCATCTCCGCCGGATCCGAGATCACGCGGACGGTCTCGGGCCGCTCCCCGGTCGTGCCGGCCATCAGAGCATCGCCTCGACGGCCGCGGTCGCCTCGGCGACCGCCTGGCCGAGGTCGCCCGCATCGATCGTGATCACGGCCTTCGGGGAGCGGGGGCCACGGTCGCCGGGGCGGCACAGGCGGCGGGCGAGCCGGTCTTGAAACCTCACCAGCGCGGCCGCGCGGTCGGCTTCCGACACCGTCGCCACGCGCGTGGCCAGATCACCGAACACGTTGGTGTGGGCATCGGCACGGCGGCCGCGAAACGCGATCCGCTCCGCGAGCGCGGCCTCATCGGCCCTGAGCATGATCGCGACCTGCGGCGTGACGATGCCGGCGGCGAGTCGGATGAAGTCGGCTTCAAAACCCGCGAGTTCGGCAGCCGCGAGGTCGTCGGTCGCCGCGAGGACGAGTTCGTCGATCCAATAATCGGCGATGACGGGATGCGGGTCGTCATCCCAGCCGTCGCGAACCAGCGGCTCGGCCCACTCGGCAAGCGTCCGTCTCCAGCGGGCGGCGGCCGCCGCCGCCGGCAGTCCGGCCTCGTCCCGGGCCGGGAGCGGCAGCGGCGAGGGGGCATGGATCACGCGGCCCATCACCGCGTCGGCCACCGCGGCGGCGATCTCCGGTGCGCCGCTGCCCGGCACGCCCACGACGGCGATCAGAGGATGCGTGGCCGAGATGTTGTCGAGCAGCTCGCCGACGGTGCAGCCCGCCGGCGGGTAGGTGAACTCCGCGGCGATTTCGGCGGAGGGTTCGAGCACGAACCGCCGCGTCGCCATCCGTGGATGCGGCACGGTGAGCTCGGCCGACTCCAGCATGAGGTCTCCGTAGAGCAACAGATCGAGGTCGATCGTCCGCTCGCCCCAGCGGTCGTGCCGGTCGCGATGGAGCGTGTTCTCCACGGCGGCGAGCATTTCGAGCACCGCGTGGGGCGAGAGCTCGGTCTCGATCAGGCAGGCCCCGTTGAGAAACGCCGCCTGCCCCGGCGGCCCGCCGACGGGAGCGGTCTCGCGGTAGCGGCTGGCTGCCAGAAACGTCACGCCGGGCATGAAGCGGAGCAGCTCCACGGCCCGGTCAAGCTGTTCGCGGCGCTTTCCAAGATTGGAGCCGCATCCGATCAGGCATCGTGCCATGGCGTTTCCCGTGATCTTCCCGAGTCACCGGATTCTAACGCCCTGGCACCTCCCACAGGCAAACCCCGGCGGAAGAGGCTCGAGAGCAGCTCCGCCGGGGACAAGCAGCCGAAGAAAACGGGGGGGACATCCAGGCCACGACCAAGGTCGTCGACTGTCGATCCCTCAAGTCGTCGCCCCCCAAATCCTCAAATGCTCGCGATGTTCGTCGCCAGCCCGCAGTGACGTGCTGATCACGTCCGCGTGCACGGCGATGGCGTGATTCTGTGGCACACGGGCATCTTGTCAAGGACATGCGCGGCGACCACGCCCGCCTGCATCCCAAGACCCTGAAAACCGACGATTGACAGGCCAAAAAAATTTCATGGCGGCAAGGCAGGCATTGCCGGCGCGACGCGGAGTATGGTGTGCTGGTCGAGTCATTCATCGGGAGTCAGGGCAGGAAACGGGGCACGATGGGATTTTTCGGCACGTCACCCGCCGCAGCAGACGACTCCGACGATGAGTCGCCGCCCGAAGACCTCGCGCGATCCCTGCACGAAGCCGCCGGCGGTGCCGGTGCGGACACCTCGGGCGGGGACGATTCCGCCGCCGCACCAGCCTTCTCCGCCGCCGGCGAGGGCTACTGGAGCCTGTCGCGAACGCCGCTGACGAGCCTCGTCTTCGCGTTGCCGCTCGTGCTGGCCTACGAAGGAGGCGTGTTGTTTCTGGGCCGCGGAACGCCCCGCAACGGGGCCGACGTGTGGCTCCGGCAGTCGCTCGATGCCCTCGGCTTCGGCTCGTATTTCCTGCTGCCGGTGCTCACGGTGGTGGGCCTGCTCGCCTGGCACCACGTCGAGCACGACCGCTGGCGGTTCAGCCCCGTCGTGCTCCTCGGCATGGCGGTGGAAAGCGTGGCCTGGGCCGCCGCCCTGATCGGCCTGGCGCGGCTGCAGGACCGCTTCTGGCCGCTGGCGGCCGGGGTCGGCGAAGAGGGCGTGTTCGTGCGGCTGGTGGCGTTTTGTGGCGCCGGTCTCTACGAAGAGGTGCTGTTTCGACTGCTGCTCCTGCCGGCGCTCGCGTGGGCCTTCGAGCGAATCGGATTTTCCGGGGTCGCGGCCGCCTGCTGGGGGCTCGTCGGATCGAGTCTGCTCTTCAGCCTCGCCCACTATGTCGGTCCGCTGGGCGACGCGTTCGGCCTGTACAGCTTCACCTTCCGATTTCTGGCCGGGCTGTTCTTCGCCCTGCTCTTCACAACGCGGGGATTCGGCATCGCCGCCGGCACGCATGCGATCTACGACATCCTCGTGGGATTGCTGTAGTTGTCCGTGGGCAAAGTCAGCCACGACCTTTGTCCGCTGGATCGACCGGTGGAGACGCCGCGGGTTCCTCTGGTCGACGGCCCCCGCATCCTGCTCGGGCAGACTCGTTTCGCCGCCTGCCAACGTCGGATGGCTGAAAAGGCCGGGTCGCGATTCGGCGTGGTTGCCGCTGCGGTGAGTTCGTATAATCGTCGGCTGTCGAGGCGGGTGATGAGATCGGGCCGCATGACGGGTCGTGCGGCGTGTCACTGGCCAGGAGACATGACGTCGTGATTTCGCTTCGCCCCAAGGTCGCCGAGTTGGTCTTCCAACTCTACGGCCGAGCGCTCCACCCCGAACTCTTCGAGATCCGCGCCCAGCGGTCGATCGAACGTGGCACATATTCGGCGAGCGTGGCGATCACCACCGCCGGCCATCTCGTCACCTGGCGGAAGGACGGCCTGACGCTCACCGAGGTGGCCACCAGCATGGCCCAGCCCCTGCCGCAGAAGCGTCGGCTCCTGTCGCATCGCATCGCCGGCGAGCGGAGCGACCGGATGGAGTGCCGCGGGGGGGCCTGCTACCAGACCTCCTTTCAGCTCGAAACGGTGCAGCCCGAGGTGTTTTGGGGGTTCCAGCAGGAACTCGTCGAGGCGGGGGCGAAGCGCGGCCTCCTCCATCGATTCGAGTCGCACGGCCGGGTGGCCCTCGGAGCCCTGAGCTGGATCGACGTCGAGACGCGGCCCCGGAGCCTGATCGTGCAGGCGTTCCACACGTTTCCCGACGACATGGCGATCGTGAAGAGCCAGTCCGTGTTCGACACCCCCTGACCCTCCGCCACCCACCGACCCCCGCCGCTCCCTGGGCGCTTCGCCCTTCCCCTCACCTCACCGGTTCCCGATGCCCAAGTCCAAGGCCGCCCCCTCCGAAGCCCGCAAGCCCCGCGTGCTGATCGCCGACGACAACGAGCCCAATCGTGAGCTGCTCGAGGTCTATCTGTCCGATCTCGACTGCGAGATGGCCTCCGCCGTGGACGGTGCCGACACGCTCGAGAAGGTGGCGGCTTTCAGGCCCGACGTGCTCCTGCTCGACGTGATGATGCCGAGGCTGTCCGGCTTCGAGGTCTGCCAGCGGCTGAAGTCGGATCCCGCCACGAGCCCGATCATGATCCTGATGGTCACGGCGCTCGGTGAGCTCGGCGACATCGAACGGGCGGTCGAGGCGGGCACCGACGATTTTCTGTCGAAGCCGGTCAACCGCGTGGAGCTGGTCAAGCGTGTTGAAAACATGCTCAAGCTGCGGCACGTGACCGACGAGCTGGAGCGGCTGCGGAGCTACATCCGCACGATGGACGACGATCAGCCGCCACGGCGATCGTGACCGCCGCCGGCCCGTTCGAGGCCGACGTGATCGAGCACGCGGACGGTGGCGGGTGACTTGTTGAGCACGTAGAAGTGGACGCCCGGCACGCCCCCGGCGATGAGTTCCTCCACCTGCCGTGCCGCAAACGTCACGCCCGCCTCGAACTGCGCCTCTTCGTCGTCGCCGGCGGCCTCGAAGGGCCGCGTGAACGACTCGGGCAGCCGGGCCTTGCAGAGGCTGGCGATGCGACGGACCTGCGCGTAGTTGGTGACCGGCATCACCCCGGGAACGATCGGCGTCATGATCCCGAGGGCGTTGCAGCGGTCACGGAAGCGGAAGAAGTCGGCGTTGTCGTAGAAGAGCTGCGTGATCACCAGGTCTCCGCCGGCGGCACATTTCCGCTTCAGGTTCTCGAGGTCGGCTTCGGGGCTCGTGGCCTCCTGGTGGGTCTCCGGATAGCCGGCCACGAGGATCCCGAACTCCGGAAACTCCGCGCGGACCAGCGCGACCAGCTCCGAGGCGTGGTGCAGGCCCCCATCGACTGCCGCAAACGCCGTCTCGCCCTTGGGTGGATCGCCCCGCAGCGCGACGATCGCCGCCACGCCGAGATCCCGTGCGGCGCGGAGGTAGTCGCGGAGTTCGTCGGTGGAGCTGCCCACGCAGGTCAGGTGGCTGGCGACCGGCACGTCGTGCCGCGACTTGACGCCGGCGAGTACGTCGAGCGTGGTGCCGCGGGTCGAGCCGCCGGCGCCGTAGGTGCAGGTGACGAGCGTGGGGTCGAAGTCCATGAGCTCGGCGACCGTCCGCCACATGACCGCCTCGGACTCGGCCGTCTTGGGGGGAAAGAGCTCGAAGGACAGGCCGAACCGTCCGGGGGCGTAGTCGTCCTTGATCGACACGGTGAAGCGTTGCCTCGGGGCTGAAAGACGGGGAAAGAACGCCGTCGGTATTCTAGCGGTCCGTGGACAAAGTCATCCATGAACTTTGCCCGCTTGATCGACCGGTGGAAACACCGAGGCTTTCCCCGTTCGATGATCCATGCATGCCGCTCGGGCAGGCTTGTTCCAGAGTCTGCCCACTTCGACTGTTGCCGGTTTCCGGAGGGTGGCGGAAGTGCCCGTCGCGCGGGTCGGGCCAGCGCTGCGGACCCCCTGCCGGTCGGCGCCATTTCCAAAAAACCTGCCGCCGCACGCATGCCTGCCATGCCTCGCCACGCCCTCCCGAATGACGCGGAGACGAAAGAGCAGCGGCGGGAGGATCGAGTGCCACCACGTCCCGCCAGCCGCCGTCCGCGCCGCGCGGTCCGCCGAGTGTCAGGCGAGTGCTTCGAGCAGGCTCCGGTCGGCGTCGAGTATCTGCAGGCCGCGGCGGGCCATCATCCGTTCGAGCACCGTGGCCACCTGCGCCGGCGTCGAACGCGTGCCGGCCTCGCCGCCGATGAGCTGGTTGGTGAACGCGACGACCTGCTCCGGAACGGTGCCGCCGACCGTGGCGGCCACGCCGATCCGGGCGCCGCACGGGATCGAGGAGTTGATGCCGCTCTTCACGAAGTCGCCGATCATGGCCCCGAGAAACTGCCGGCCGGTGTGGATCGTGAGCCGGCCGCCGTCGGGCTTGAGCCCGTGCAGCCGCACCGGGCCGTAGGTCGCCTTCAGGTTGCTCGTGATCGTGCCGGCAGCGAGGTTGACCCAGCTGCCGACGTGACTGTGGCCGAGGAATCCGTCGTGCGGCTTGTTGGAGAAGGGCTCCATCACGGTCGCCTCGACCTCGCCCCCGACGCGGCACGCACGGCCGATGGCCGTGCCTGCGCGGATCCAGGTGTGCGGATTCACGCGGGCGTCAGGGCCGATCCAGAGTGGTCCGTCGAGGCAGACAAACGGTCCGATCTCCGCGCCCTCGGCGACCACGACCGGTCCCTGCCTCACGACGACCTGATCGGCGATGCGGGAAGTCTCCGTGGCGAAGAGCCCCGGCCGCACCTCGCGGAAGCCGCCCGAGTCGATTCGCAGCGCGAGGCTTCCGGCGAGGGCCCGCTCGTGTGCCGACACCACATCGTGTGGTTCAACGAGCATGTCGAGCATGGCGTCGGCCTCGGGCAGCTCGAGCGTGTCGAGAATCCGGCAGGCGGCCGGTCCGTCGGCGGGCAGACGGTCGTGGTGCAGCGGATCGCCATCCCGATGGAGGATGGCGGCGGCGATCGCGTCGCCGCTTCGCACGACGCAGCGGCGGCCCGCATCGACGAGCGAGCGGAGGGTGGTGAGGGTGCCTTGATCGGGCACCACGCGGGCGTTGACGGCGAGCACGATCTCGCCGTGCCGCGATGCGGTGGGCGGCAGGGTGCCGGTGTCTGCTTGTCCGCCCCAGACGGCGATCCGCCGGCTGTCGAGGGCGGCGAGATAGCTGGCAAGATGGGGTCGCACGGCACGCCGCACGGTGCCGAAGCGGCCGAGGGCCTCCACGAGCGTCAGGGTGCCGATCGTGAGATCGCAGGCGGGGCGGGCGGTGGCGAGCACGCCGAGCGTTTCGGCGGCCTTGTCCTCGAAAACGATGGTGAGCATGACTCCCACCGTAGCATCGCGGGGCGGGCCGCGGGAAATGACAGCCGCGGCCGCGTCGGCTGGAAAAGCCCGGTCCAAAGCCGTAGGCTCGCGTTTGGCGGTGGCCTGACGAGCCGGAGTGGCGGAATGGC
>SXHR01000088.1:0-10561 GCA_005773625.1 Planctomycetaceae bacterium
AATGCCCACGCCAACCACATCGTCGACGTGTCGAGCGTGCCGGCCGGGCTGCCGCAGCCGGTGCTCTCCGCGGCGACTCTCCTTGCGGGAAACATCCTCACGGCCCTGGGCGTCGTGGGCGTCGCCTGCGTCGAGTTTTTCGTGACGAAGGACCGGACCGTGCTCGTCAACGAGATCGCGCCCCGGACGCACAACTCCGGCCACCTCACGATCGAGGCCTGCGACACGTCGCAGTTCGAGCAGCAGGTTCGCGCCGTCTGCGGCCTGCCGCTCGGATCGACCCGGCAACGGCTCCCGGCCGCGATGGCCAACCTGCTCGGCGACCTCTGGACCAAGGGCGAGCCCGACTGGGCCGCCGGGCTCGGCGTGCCGGGCGTGAGCCTGCATCTCTACGGCAAGCACGACCCGCGGCCGGGCCGCAAGATGGGGCATTTGACGGCGCTGGCCGACACGGTCGACGAGGCCGTCCTCCGGGTGACCCGGGCCCGCGATCTCGTTCGCCGCAGCTGAGCGGTCGCTCGCCCCACCTATTGGGCCGGCAGACTGCGGCCCCGCCAACTCGTCTGAATACCACAGACCTTCCTGGCCAGGGCGATCCACTGGATCGCGAGAAAGACCGCGACACCGAGCGGATGGGCGACCGCACTGGCAAGGCTCTGCCGAAACCTTGCCGCTTCGAGAAACCGCGGCATCCAGGTCAGCACCGCCGCCACGACCGCGACCGGGATCGCCCAGCGGGGCCAGCCCTGCCAGCCGGAGGCGAGACCGCAGAACAGCAGCACGGGGGGAACGACCTGGCCCCCGGCGAGGAGAATGGTGAACGGCACGATCGTGGCCGGGCTCCCGATGCCCTCGGTCGCGTTCTTCGAGAGGCCGCGCCACACGTCCGCGTTGCGTTCGTACATCCGGCACAAGGCGCCGTCGGTGGCGTCGAAGATGTCGGTGCGGAGCCCGGCGCGGCGGTAGGCGCGCGGCAGCTTCACGCCGTCGTGGAGCGAGGCCCGAATCGCCTCGTGCCCTCCCGCCCTCTCGTAGCCGCTCCGCCGCGTCACGAAAAACTGTCCGCAACCGGCCGCCATGCCGGGAGCGTTGTCCTGCCGGCTCCGCGCGAGCGGCAGAAATCCGAGCAGGATGAAATGAATGAGCGGCAGGAGCAGCCAGTCGAGGAACGACGTCGTGGCCTGCCGCGGAAAACCGCTCACGAGCGATGCGTTCGAGGCATCGAGAAAAGCCACCGCCCTGGCGATCGCATCCGGCGCGGGCGAGACGTCCACGTCGAGGAAGACCCACGCGTCGTGCCGGGCCGACTGGGCGAGTTGCCAGCAGGCATGCTGCTTGCCGCACCAGCCGGACGGCAGGGCCTTTCCTCGGATGAGGCGCACGCGTGGGTCGGCCGCCGCGATCCCCATGACGATCTCGGCCGTGGCGTCGCGGCTGTCGTCATCGAGGATCACGAGTTCGAGATCGACGCGGTCGCTGGCGAGCACGTCGCGGCAGAGCCGGCCGACCGCGGCCGCCTCGTTGCGTGCGGGCACGAGCACCGACACCTCCGGCACGCGGCCGCCCCCGGGCGGCAGCGGTGGCGGCGGACGGAACACCCGGAGATTCACGACCGTCAGGGCCGCGGGCAACGCGGCGAGCAGGAGGCCGGTCACGGCGATCGCGGCGATCAACGACGGATTCATTCCGTCGCTCCCGTGGCGGCGTCGCCGTGCGACGCGTCGAACCGCTCCCCGCGGATGCCGGCCCTGATCCTGCGGACCGCGTCGTAGACGAAGCCCACGCCCACGCGGCCGGCGAGCAACGTCGTGAACCGCTTCGGATCGCGACGCTGCGCGGCCTCCGCGAGCCTGTCCTGTGCGGCCTCGAGGTGTCCTGCGAGCACCGCGGTCCACTCGTCGGCGGAGCGGCCGGCAGACTCCGCGATCGGGATCGCCGGCCCAAATGCAACGACCACCTCCGGCAGCCGCTCGTTCCAGAACGGGTATTCCACGGCCAGCGGCACGACCACGCCGCGCTCGGCCGCCACGACGCCATGGCCGACTCCGGGCCGCAGTCGCGTGGGCCGTTCGCGGGGGTCGGTGAACTCACCCTGGGCCGTGATCCAGAAGATCACGTCGGTGCGACGTCCTGCGGCCCGGAGCATCCGCAGAAACCTCGCGGCGCCGCGCCACGCACGGGGATCGATACCGATGAAGCCGATCCGCTCCAGAAACCTGTATTTGCCGAGCGCGGCCGCGTCGATCGGCCCGTAGACCATCCGTTCGGGGAAGAGCGCCTGGCCGACGAAGAGGAACGTGAGCGGATCCCACCAGCCCGGATGATTCGAATAGAAGATCACCGGTTCGCCGGCGATCTCGGGCCGGTCCGCGCCGTCCGCCTCGCCCCGCAGCAGCCGCACTGCGTGGAAGTGACGCCGCAGGTAACGGCGGACATACCACATGAACCAGCCGTAAAGCCACTTCGAGAACGGGGGCAGCTCGTCCTCTTTTCTCCCCGCGTCGGGATTCCGGACGGTGGTGTTCATGCGCGGAATCCTCCCTCACGCGGGCAGGGCCGGCTCTTCGCCACGATCGCCATCCGCTCCCGCCGCCCGCGTTCCAGCCTGACCGGCGTCACACGGCGCACGCCGCAGGCCCGGCCTGCGGGACGAGCTTGTCCTGATCGACACAATCGGCCGAGATCCAACCCGACATCAACACCATCGGCATGCCCGGCCCCGGGTGCGCGGAGCCCCCGGCCATGTAGAGCCCGTCGATGTCGGGCGACCGGTTCGCGGGCTTGAAGGCGCCGAGATATTTGCCGTGGCTCGCAAGCCCGTAGATCGCACCGTCGAGGACGTGATAGCGGTCTTTGATGTCCTGCGGCGTGAGCGCCCGCTCCACCACGATGTGCTTTTCCAGGTTCTTCAGGCCGGCCGTCCGCTCGAGCTTGCGGATGATCGTGTTGCGATATTCCGGAAACATCTTCTTCCAGTCGTGGTGCGGCCGGAGGTAAGGCGTGTGGACGAGCACGTAGAGCGCCTCGCCGCCGGGGATCGCCACCTCGGGTTCGGTCACGGCCGGTGCGCAGACGTAGCAGGTCGGGTCGGGCGCCGGCTCGCCGCGGCGGTAGATCATCTCGAACTCCTCGTGGGGATCCTGCGAGAAGACGAAGTTGTGGTGAATGAGCTGTTCGTACCGCTTGTCGAGCCCCAGGTAGAGCACCACGCCCGAGCAGGCGGGTTCGTACTTGCGGCGGCCCAGAAACCTCCGCTGCGGGGTGCCGTCGACGAGTTCGCGGTGGGTCCGGACGCTGTCCGAGTTGCTGACGACCGCGCCGGCGGGAATGGTCTCGCCGGCCGCCGTCTCGACGCCGCGAACGCGGCCCCCCTCGACGATGATCCTGCGAATGGGCGTCTGGGTGCGGATCTCGACCCCGAGATCGACGGCCAGGCTGGCGAGGGCCCGGGGCACGGCGCCGGTGCCTCCCCGCGGATACCAGACGCCGTCGTTCGACTGCATGTGGGCGATGCTGCAGAGCACGGCCGGCGACTCGTCGGGGGCGCTGCCCACATACTGCGTGAAATGATCGAGCATCTGCGCGGCCCGTTCGTCGGGCACGTACGACCGCACCGTGCCGGCCACGCTGTGCCCCGGCCGCATGCCGATCAGTTCCTTGATGAAGGAGACCGACAGGCTCTTGCGGACGTTGATCATGTCCTTCATGCCGCCGACGCTGCGCCAGAAGAAGAACTCATTGGAGAGGCGATGGAGCCGCTGGGAGAGGTCCATGAATCTCGCGTAGCCGTCGCCGGAGCCCGAACCGGGCGCGTAGGCATCGAGCGTCGCCCTCATCTTCGCGACGTCGGCGAAGAGATCGAGCGTGGTGCCGTCCTCGAAGAAGCTCCGCCATTGCGGATCGAGCGGCACGAGATCGAGGTACTGCTCCATGTCGCGGCCCGCCTCGGCGTAGATCCGCTTGAGCACCCGCGGGATCGTCAGGATCGTGGGCCCCATGTCGAAGCGGAAGCCGCCCTCGGAGAGCACCGCCGCCTTCCCGCCGACCCACGGATTCTTGTCGCAGAGCGTGACCGCATAGCCCCGGGCGGCCAGCGTGCAGGCGGCGGCGAGGCCGCCGAGGCCGGCTCCGACCACCACCACCCTGCCGTCGTTGTTCGTCTGCTTGCTCATGGGATCAACTCCTCGCCGCGGCCTCGTCAGAGGGCGGCCGCCTTCGCCTTCACTCCGCCGGGGGCCAACTTCGAACGGCCGGTCCGCAGGGCCGAACCGTCGAGGCCCAGATCCCCCAGCAGCAGGTCGGACGTGATCCGCGCCGAGGAATAGATGACCGGCAGGCCGCTGCCGGGATGCGTTCCGCCCCCCACGAGGTACATGCCGTCGACGTCCTCGAACCGGTTGTGCGGCCGCATGTGGAGCATCTGTCCGAGGCCATGGGCGAGGTTGAACGTCGCCCCCCGGTAGATCTCGTAGTCATCCTGCCAGTCGTCGGGGGTGAGCATCTTCTCGTAGCGAATCCGGTCGCGGACGCCGCGAATGCCGATCCGCTCCATCTGGTCGAGCGCCACCTCGCGGTAGCCCGCCGCCTCCCGCCGCCAGTCGACGTTGGGATGCCGATGGGTCACCGGGATGAGCAGGTAGAGCGTGCTCATCCCTCGCGGCGCGAGCGTGGGATCGGTCACGCAGGCGTTTTGCACGTACATCGACGGGTCACGGCTGAGCCGATGCCGCCGCTCGATGTCGGCGAGGTTCTCGCGGTAGTCCTCGGAGAGGTAGATGTTGTGGTGGGCGACGTCGTCGTAGCGGCCCTCGATCCCGAGGTAGAGCATGAACGTCGAGCAGGAAAACCGCCGTGAGGCGATCTTCCGGTCGTTCCAGTTGCGGCGGATGCGGTCTGGCACGAGCCGCGTCATCGTGCGGGCAAAATCGGCGTTGACCACCGTGGCGTCACCCTCGTACGTGCCCCGCGAGGTCTTCACGGCCGTGATCCGCTTGCCGGCGAACTCGAGCGACTCGACCTGCTCCCCGTAACGAATGTCGACGCCCATCTCGGCCGCGATCCGCGCCATGGCCGTCGACACGGCACCGCAGCCCCCGATCGGATGGAAGACGCCGTGTTCGTATTCGAGGAAGGAAAGGATCGAAAACAGGCTCGGGCACTTGAACGGCGACATGCCCAGGTATTTCGACTGGAAGGTGAACGCGAGCCGGATCCGCTCATCGGAGAAGAACGTCCCGAGTTCGCTGTCGAGGCTTCTCCAGGGCTTGAGCATCGGCATGAGCTTGAGCAGGTCGGGCTTGGCCAGATCGCGCCAGCTCTGGAAGGGCTGCTCGAGGAACGGCGCGAACCGCTGGAACTTCTCCCGGTTGCTCTCCATGAAGCGGGTGAACGAACCGCTGTCCGCCGGCGACAGCCGCGACACCTCGGTCTCCATCCGGGCCACGTCGGGGGTGGCCAGGAGTTCGCCGCCCGCACCGAAAATCAGCCGATACTGGGGGTCGAGCCGGACCATCTCGACCTCCTCGCGGAGGTCCCGGCCGCAGGTCGAGAAGATCTCGTCGAGCACCCGCGGATAGAGAAAGAACGTCGGGCCGAGATCGAACTTGAATCCTTCAGGCGTCGAGATCGTGCTCGTGCGGCCACCGGGCACCGGTAGCCGCTCGAGGACCCGGACGCGGACGCCCGCCTGGGCCAGCAGCATGGCCGTCGCCAATCCGCCCGGCCCGGCTCCGATGATGTTGACCGTCCGCGACATCCTGGCCCTTTTGCATGCTGGGCCGGAACGGACGTCCCTGCCGAGTCAACGCGAAACGTACTATAGGGGGCGAGCGGGAAGGGTCAAGAAACGGCGGGCATTGGCGAGCACGGCCGCGGTCGTTGAGCCAGCGGCCTCGACTCCGGTAGCCATTCCCCTGCCACCTGCCGAAAGGGGCCCAACGCCGTCGGGCGTGGGGTGGCCTGAAAAGATTCCCGCATCCGCTCTCAGTACGGGATCTCAGTACGGGATGTAGTACGCCGAACGCACCGGCCGCAGGCCGCCGAACGGGCCGCGGCGATAGAGCGGCACCGCGACTGCCGCCGGCGCGTAATAAGCGGTGACCGGCGCGGCCACCACCTCCGTGACCGGCGAATAGGCGGTGACGGCCGTGGGCGCGTAGTACGACGTGACCGCGACCGGCGCGGCCACGACCGGGGCATAGCCCGCTGTGTAGGCCGGAGCGTAGTTCGAGGTCACGGCGATGGCCGTGGGCTGGGCGACGACGGGGGGTGAAAAGGCGGTCACGGCCGCATAGTTGCCGGCGGGCGTGTAGTTGGCGACATACGGCGCTGCGACGACCGGGGCCGCATACACCGGCGCGGCGACGACGGGTGCCGCGATCACCGGCCGCAGCGCTCCGTAATAGACGACCTGCGCGTGAGTCGTCGCCGGGACGGCCAGGAAGCCCAACGCGATGGTGGCGGTGAGAAAATGACGCAGCGACATGATGGACTCTTCTATCTGAGGGTGCCGACAGCCGGGGGACGGCGACGGAAAAAACCGTCTGGAGATGCTCACTCCGTCCTTTACGCGACACGACGAGGATACGTTCGCCGGGGATGGGCTTGCAAACCGCCGGCAAACTCTGACATTTTGCCTGTGAACATGGGCAATCGCGGCCCGCCCCGGGCATGCGGAGCAGCGGCCCTCCGGCCCGGCCCCCACGCACACCGCAGGCGACACTTTGGACCTCGCACCTTCGTCCGGCTCCTCACGCACCCCCGCCGCCACGAGCCCGAGCGGCTTCCTGCCGCTCCTGACGCTGCGGGTGCTCACCGTGCTCAACGACAACCTCCTCCGCTGGCTCGTGATCGGGCTCGGCAAACGGGCGGCGGGCACCGCCGGCACGGCGCTGGTGCTCACGATCGGCACCGCCGGCTTCGTGCTGCCGTTCGTGGTGCTCGCCTGGCTGGCGGGCTGGCTCGCCGACCGGTTTCCGAAGCGGTCCGTGATCGTGTGGGCGAAGTTCGCCGAGATTCTGATCGCGGCCGCGGCGGCCGTGGTCGTGGGCCTGGGCGCGGGATCGGGGGCCACGTGGCTCGGGCTGCCGGCGGGCCTCTGGCTTCTGCTCGGCACCGTCACGGTGATCGGGGTGCAGGCGGCGCTGATGGCCCCAAGCATCCTGGGGGCGATTCCGGAGACGGTGCCCGCGGCGAGTCTCTCGAACGCCAACGGCATCTTCGCGTTGGTCACGCTCGCCGCCACGCTCGCCGGAATGGCCGGCGGCAACTGGCTCGCCGACATCACGCCGCTCTCCTCCGACACAGCCGCCGCGACCCCGTTTGGCGGGGCGATTCCGGCCGCGGCGGCGCTCGTCGGCGTGGCCGTCGCCGGCTGGCTGGCTTCCCTGCGGCTCACCCGCGTGGCGGCCGCCGCTCCCGAAGCCCCCGCCCCTGTCAACGCGCTGGCCAGCACGTACCGTGATCTTGCCGAACTCTTCGGCTCGACCAAGCTCCTCGCCACCGCGGCCGGCATCGTCTTCTTCTGGGGGCTCGCGGCGATCGCCCAACTCAACGTCGATCAATACGCCTTCGAATCGGGGGCGACGTCCCAGGGGCAGATCGTGCCGCTCCTCGTGGCCCTCGTGGGGGGCATCGGCCTCGGCAGCCTTGTCGCCGGCCGGCTCTCGAAGCGCGGCATCGAGGACGGATCGAAGGTCGATCTCGGCTTTGTGCCGCTCGGCGCCACCGTGATGGCGATCGGCTGCTTCGCGCTGGCCCTCTCCCCGGCCGACATCTTCGCCGCCGGGGCGGGGAGCGGCTCCGCCTTGCGGTTCGCGGGCCCGGTCTTCTGGCTGGCGGTGCTGGGGATCGGCGCCGGCATGTTCGACGTGCCGCTGGAGGCCTACCTCCAGGAGCAAAGCCCGCCGGCCCGCCGCGGCTCGATCCTCGCCTCGGTCAACCTGCTCGTCTTCGCCGGCATGTTCGCGGCGTCGCTCATCTACGGTGGCCTGCGGACGCCGCTCGGCGGCGGCGACGCGGCCCAGCCGCTCGTATCGGCCCGGGGGTTGTTCGGGCTTTTCGGGCTCTGCTCGCTGGCAGCCACGGCGGCGGCCGTGTACTGCGCGCCGCGGGCCACGCTCCGGATCGTGATCTCGTCGATCGTCAATGCCGGCTGGCGGTTCCGCGTTTTCGACGAACTCAACGTGCCGGCCACGGGGCCGGTGGTCGTCGTCGCCAACCACCTCTCGTGGCTCGACGGCTTTCTGCTGCCGCTCGCCTGCCCGCGGCCGGTCCGGATGGTCGTCTACGGCCCGAACATCCAGGGACGATTCATGCGGATGCTCGCCGATCAGTGGCGGTTCATCCTCTTTGACCCGCGTCCGAAATCGATCGGCACGGCCCTCAAGACGATCCAGAAGGGCCTCGCCGACGGCGACGTGATCGGCATCTTCTGCGAGGGCGGCATCTCGCGGACGGGCCAGCTGCTGGGCTTCAAACGGGGTCTCGAATGGCTCCTCGAAAAAGTCGAGGCCCCGATCCTGCCGCTGTCGATCGACGGGATGTGGGGAAGTTCGCTGTCGTTCTCCGAGGGAAAATACTTCTCGAAGCGGCCGCGACTCTGGCGGCGGCCGCTCACGCTCACGTTCGGCAGGCCGCTGCCCGTGGGAACCCCGACCGATCAAGCACGGCTCGCGCTGCAGGAACTCGCCGCGTCGGCCGTGGCCCGTCGGCTCGATCCCTCGGCCGCGACGGCAGAGGCCTTCGACGGCTGCTGCCTCGTGCGGCGGAACGACCGGATCGTCGCGTCGCTGGCCGCCGGCGATCCGCTGCACGACTCGCTCGGCCTGCATGCGGGCCGGCTCCTCGGCATCCGGGCGGCCGTGATCGACGCGGCCACCCCCGTCCGCGGCCTCGCCGACGCACTCGCGCGGGAGCAGGCCACGATCTGGCTCGCCCGCGTCGAACAGGTGCTGGCGATGGCCGCCGAACCCGCGTTGGCCGGGGGAATGGCGGCGCATCTCGCCGCCGTCGTGCTGCCGATCGATTCGGTGAACGAACTGCCGCGGGCCCGCGAGGCGATCGACCGCTTCAAGGCGGCCTCTGGCATCGAGCCGGTCGTGGCCTACGCCCCCCGCGAGGCGGGCGGCCTCGTGGCGATGAACACGCCGCCGGCCCGGATCGGATGGGACCATGAGACGCTCGTGAAGCCCGAGACGGTCGGCCGCGTGGTGAACGGGGCGGTCGTCTGGCCGCGGGCCGCGATGCGGCTGCCGCTGGGCCTCCCGTCGCTCGCAAACCGCGGAGTGCCGGATGCCGCCGAGGCCACGCTCGTGATCACCGCGACCGGTCCGGCCGCACCGGGCGCGGCGGAGCCCTCCCTTCCGCGGCCCGCGCTGCTTCGCGACGCGTTCGACATCGACAAGGAGGGGTTTCTGATCGCCCGGCCCTGAAAACCCCTCGTTGGAGGTGGTTTCAACCGCGGCGTCCATGTCCACACTCACGCTCCGGCTCGCGAGAAGCCGGGTTTGTTTTGGGGACTTTTCCCGGGAAAAACGGCGCGGCATCAGACGCATGGAAAACGGCCGCGGAACCCGCCCAGAAACCTTGACATTTCCTACGGACAAGTGTGAACTATGTCGAAACCAAGTCTTCCAGGAATCCTCTCCATGATCCGCCTTTCCGCCCGCTCAATCCGCACCCTCGCCTTCCTCGCGCTCGCGATGGTCGGAGTTTCGGCCCACGCCGACGTCGTGTTTGGCAATCTCGGGACGTCGGGCACCGGTGCCCTCGGCGGCACCAATACCGACTTCGGTCCGGTCGATACCGGGGAACTGGCACTCGCTCAGGGATTCAACACGGGCACGTCGTCGCTTCGCGACATTCAGTCGGTGACTCTCGGGCTCTTCGTCACCAACTCCGGAACGAGCGAGAACCGGACCGTGAGCATCTACACCGATTCAGCCGGATCGCCAGGGTCGATTCTCTACACGTCGCAAGCGGTGCCAGTCGGCAACACGGGCACCTACACCTTCCCCTTCTCGAACGCCTCGCTCTCGGCCTCGACCCCTTACTGGATCGTGCCCTCCGGGCCGTCGAGTTGGTATCTGAACACGCCCGACTCGACTCCTGCGGGATTGAACTCGTCAGGCTATTCCTACACCGGCACGAAGCGGGAGCTGCCGAGCGGCGGCTGGACGACCCCGAGCCCGAATCTGACCTCCTACAGCGTGTCGGTCGCCGCCGTGCCGGAGCCTTCGGCGATCGCTCTTTCGGGCATCGGCATCGCTTCGGCCCTCTACGCGATGCGTCGCCGCCGCGGCTGAGACCCGCGGCCGTTCGGCCGTCTTCCCTCGCATCGACCGTCCCGGGACCGCGACCTGGGGCGGTCTTTTTTTCGAATATTGGTGATCCCGGCTGCTTGCGGTATCGTTTGGTCCACGCACCCGTAGCTCAATTGGATAGAGCATCGGTCTACGGAACCGAAGGTTGAAGGTTCGAGCCCTTCCGGGTGTATTCGGCTCACTGGACATTACGTCCGGCTGAGCCCCGGAGCAAGAAACTCCACGGAGGGCGAGAAAAT
>SXHR01000089.1:0-9137 GCA_005773625.1 Planctomycetaceae bacterium
CCATGGTGAAAGACCAGTGGCCGGGCAACGTCCGCGAACTCCCGACCGTGGTCGAGCGGTGCGTGGTGATGGCGCAGGGTGACGAGCTCACGCTCGATCTCCTGCCACCGACGATGCGGGGCGACCGGCAGGTCTCGAAGATGCCCGGCCGCGGCGGCGATCTCGACAGCCTCGCCCGCGACCTGGTCGAGCAGGGCATGGCGACGGCGGGCCCCGATGACGACAACCTCTTCGATCGGATCGTGAGCCGCGTCGAGCGGGAGTTGATCGCGCAGATGCTCGCCGCCTGCAGTGGCGTGCAGCTCAAGGCCGCGGCTCGCCTCGGCATCAATCGCAACACCCTGCGAAAGAAGCTCCTCGAACACGGTCTCGAGGAGCCGGGGGAACCGTAGGAAACCCCGGGGTCGGCCGGCGATCGGCCGCCAGGGGCGTCAGGGGCGTCAGGGGCGTCAGGGGCGTCAGGCGACGCGGCCGTCTTCGGTCATTTCCCGGGCGTGATAGCTCGAGCGGACAAGCGGCCCGCTGGCGACCTTCCTGAAGCCGATGCCACGGGCGATCACGCCGAGCTCGTCGAACTCCTCCGGCGGCAGATACCTCTCCACGGGGAGCGAGTCGAGCGTCGGCTGGAGATACTGCCCGAGCGTCAGGAAATCGACGCCGTGATCGACGAGGTCGGCAAACACGTCGAGCAGCTCGTCACGGGTCTCGCCAAGGCCGAGCATCAGGCCGCTCTTCGTCTTCACCTCGGGCATGATCCGCTTGGCATCGGCGAGCAGCCGGAGCGTCCACGCGTACACGCTCTTGCGGCCGCGAACGCTGCGGTAGAGCCGCGGCACGGTCTCGGTGTTGTGATTGAAGACGTCGGGCTTCGCCTCCATCAGCCGTTCGAGGGCTCCGGGCTTGTCCAGAAAATCGGGCACGAGCACCTCGACCGCCGCGCCCGTCGCCTCGCGAACCGCCGCGATCGTGCGGCGAAAGTGCTCGGCACCGCCATCGGGGAGGTCGTCGCGGGTCACACTCGTGATCACGACATGCTCGAGCCCCAGCCGTCGCGCCGCCTCCGCCACCCGCTCCGGCTCGTCGGACTCCAGGGCCTCCGTCTTGCCCTTCGGCACGGAGCAGAATCCGCAGGGGCGCGTGCAGACATTGCCGAGGATCATGAAGGTCGCCGTCCGCTGCGACCAGCATTCGAGCCGGTTGGGACACTTGGCCGACGAGCAGACTGTTTCGAGGTTGAGTTCGGCGATCAGGTGGGCCGTCTCGGCATGGCCACCGCCCGGCGCCAGATTCTGCCGGAGCCACGGGGGCAATCGCCGCGCGGGGGGGGAAACGGGGGCTGCATCCACGCCATTCGGGAGGATCGGCAACAGTCCGGCAGACACCCCGATCAGTTTCTCATCCGACACGGCTCACGACCTCCGGCTGGTTCGGGGCGACGGCGTTGATTCTGAAGGGGAAGCCGGCGTTGATGTGCGTCCGCGGAAACGCGAAGGCGTCGCCGAGGCTCTGCACCAGCGCGGTGCGCACGTCCTGCAGCCTCACCCGCCGCTGAACATCTGACTCGAGCGAGCCCATGGTCCGCGGCAGCGACTCGCCGCCGGGGAGTCGCTGCCGGACGGGCAGCGTGTCGATCCGATGATGGAGATCGACCGCCGGACAGACGTTGACGAAGGCCCCGTGGCAGGCCACGCCCCGGCGCACGGCCACACCCAGCGACGCGAGCAGGCCCGTGCGGCCAAACACGCCGCTTGCGGACGGATGGGTCGCCGCGCTGCCGCAGCGGGCGGCGCGGATCGCCGCGGCGAGCGCCTCCTGAAAGCGAATGAGATAGCCGCCGACATCGTGGGGCCCGAGACCGAGGTCGTGGAGGGAGGCGGTCAGCGCCACCACCACCTGCCCCTGGCCGTGCAGCACCGCGCCGCCACCGCGGCCGGTGAATGCCACCGGAATCCGCCGGGCCCGCAGGTCCTCGTCGGCGAGGCGGACGTCGGCCCGCGAGCCGAGCCGGCCGATCGTGATGCAGGGCTCGAGTTCGCAGATCACGAGCGTCGGGTTGCGGCCCGCTTGGTCGGCCACCTCACCCGCGAGCCGCTCGCTCATGGCCAGATAGTCGGCCCAGCGAATCGAGCCGGCCAGCCAGACGGCCAGCGGCCTCCGCGCGGAAGTCGCAGGGGGTGCGGAGGCGTGGCTGGGATCAGTCGGCGGCATGCTGGAGTTGTAGCACGTTCAGCCCCCCTGACCGACCGCGGCTGCGAGTTGCCCGTGCAGGGCCACGAGCCGCCGGTGGCGGGCATACATGCGATCGAAAGCCGCGGCGGCCGCCGGTCGCGGCGGGAATCGCCGGGGCGTCTTCGTCGCGTGCCCCGAGAGGAACGCCTGCCAGTCGCCCCCCCGGCCCGCGATTCGGGCGTCACGATAGGCCGCCATCAAGGCCGCGCCCCACGCGGTGCCCTCGGCGGCGCCGTCGAGGAGCACGACCGGCACGTGGAAGGCGTCGGCGATCAGCTGCGCGAGCTCAGGAGTCTTCGTGATCCCGCCGGAGAGCACGATCTCCTTCCGCGGAAACCCCTGGGCGTCGAGCCCCTCGCTCCCCATCCGCAGGTTGTAGACCGTGGCGAGGAGCATCGCCTTGGCGGCGTTGCCGGGCGTGGCGTTCCGCTCGTTGAGGCCGATCAGCAGCGCCGTGCCACCCTGGCAGACACCGGCCCCGGGCTCGTCGTCCATGAAGGGGAGCGCGGCGAGGCCGCCGCAGTCGTCGGGGGCCGCAAGCAGCTGCCGCATGACCGACGCGAAGGCGTCGTCCGGGGTGGTGGATCCGGTCGCCTTGCCGACCAACTCCACGACCGTATTCATGGCGGTGGTGCCGTTGCGGAGCCAGACCATGTTGATCGGCTTGCCATCGGGAGCGCAGAAATGGTCGATCCCGCGGTCGACGCCACGAAAATCCCGGTCGCCCACGGAGTTGGCCACGACGCTCGTCCCGAAACTCATCGACACCGTTCCCGCGGCGGCGATCAGCGAGCCGGTGAGTGCCGCGGGCTGGTCTCCCTCGGCGGCAGCGACGGGAATGCCCTGCGGCAATCCCAGGAGAGCGGCCCCGCGGGCATCGAGCACGCCCCCATCCTCACCGACCCGGCGCACCTGGGGCAGCAGGTCGCGGAGCGGCTTCGCGGCGCCGCCGCGAACGGTCCGGGCCACGAGGGCATCGACGGCGGCGAGTCGCTTGGCGTCGTAGTCGAGGGATTGCTGGTCGATCGGAAACATGCCCGATGCGTCGCCGATGCCGAGCGTCCAGCAGCCCGTGAGCACGTGGCCGATCCAGCCGGCGGGCGTCGTGATCCGATATGTCCGCGCGGCCTTCTCGGGCTGGTTGCGAATCGTCCACAGCCAACGGGCCACGGTCATCCGCTTGGGCACCTTCGTACCGAGGAGTTCGGTGAGTTCGTGTCCTTCGGCCTCGTTTCGCCCGTCGCACCAAAGCCGCGCCGCGCCGATCGGCTGGCCGGCCGCGTCGGCGAGCACCTCGCCATGCATCTGCCCGGCGATGCCGATCGCCCGCACCTCCATCTCCACGCCCAGCGATGCCAGCGTCGATCGCAGTTTGCCCATGGCCCGGGCGAGCGACCGTTCCCAGTCGGCGGGCAGTTGCTCCTGACACTCCTGCGGAAGCCCCGGCACCATGGCATAGCTCCCCGCCCCGGATGCGAGAATCCGCATCGATTCGTCGGTGAAGATCACCGACAGACCCTGGGTGCCGATGTCGATCCCGAGGTAGCCCTGCTTCTTCATCCGAATCGTCCCGATGGTGGATGGGGAAATCCTCCGTATCGTCGCCACTCCTCCGGGGCCGATGCAACCGTGGCGGGCGGCGGACGCAGTCAGGCGTCCCAGCGGACGGCCGCCGTGGCCCCGTGCCCCCGTGTGCCGCAAAGCGACACCTCGATGCCGAGGTTTCGTGCGACTTCCGCCTTGAGCAGGGCCGCCCGGTCTGCGGCGGCGGCGTCGGTCGCGTAGGCCACCTGGAGGTGGTTGGCCTTGTGACGGGCCATCATCTGGTCACGGGACACCCCGTAGGTCACCGCATGCATGATCGGCCACTGCTTCGTCGTGGCGTCGAGCCTCCGCTGCGTCTCCTCCGCGGGGAGCGCGACCACCGCAGCGCGGCCGATATCCATGCAGAGCCGCTCGCCACCACCAGCGCCATCGACCCAGATCCGGCTCCAGACGATCTCGCCCGGCCTGCAGACGCCGGCCAGCGTGCTGCCGCCGAGTCGGAAATACATCGGCGGCTGGCGGAATCCCTCGGCCCCCTTCCAGCCCTTCACGAAGTGCGACGGAGGGGCGGCGCCTGAGATCTCGAGGACCCACACCCAGTGGTCCGTGGACCGCGACTGGTCCCAGTCGCCCCAGCGGATGTCGTGCAGGGTGTTTTCCACCGGCTGACCCAGGGCCGCATGCACCCGCGCGGTGAGCAGGCCGTCGAGCCCCGCGCACTCGTCAACCTCGTTGAAGTGGACGAGCGGCCGGCCCTTGAAGAGCACCCGTGACGAGCCCTCGGCCGTTACCGGCGGGCGTTTCGAGTCGTTGAGCATGCCCTCGACCAGGTCGCTCGCCGGGAGCAGATCCTTGAGTCCCTGCTGGTATTGAATGCCGACGCAGTCGCAGCCCTGGCGGTCGGCGATCCGCAGCGCGGCGATGTACATCCGGCACTGCAGCAGCACCTGCTGCCGCGTGAGTTCGGTCGCCTCGTCACGGCCGAAGTGAAACCGCATGCCTGCCTTTTCCATCCAGCGGAGCACGTCGCGGGCCTCGGCTTCGCTGGTCTGCATCGTCGCGTGATAGAGGGAGCTTTGACTGAGCCGCTCCTTGAACACGCCGGTCGCGTGCAGGAGGCGATCGGGGATGATCGCGTTTTCCATCCCCATGCAGCCCTCGTCGAAGACGCCCATCAGCGCCTTTTTGGTGCGGAGCTCCACCGCGAGTGCCTCCGCCCGCTTGGCGAGGTCGCGGGGGATGCGAACCTTCCCCAGGGGAACGACATGGCTGGTGTCGTGGTGCACCGTCCGCGTCCGGAGCCACGCGTCGAGATGCCGCGCGAAACTCGGGCTCGAGAAGTCGTCGGCCCAGACGGTCGCGTAGGGAACGCCGGCCTTCGTCAGCGAGCCGTTGAGGTTGAGCATGCCGACAAGTCCCGGCCACTGGCCCGACCAGTTGGCCGCGGTGAGGATCGGTCCCCGGTGCGTGAGGAGGCCGGGCAGCACGTGGCTGGAGTATTGCCAGACGGCCTCGGCGACCACGAGCGGCCGGTCGGCGTCGATGCGGGCGAACACGTCGAGCCCCTCGCGGGCACTGGCGATGAAGCCGTGGCCGCGGCTCCGCGATGCGGCGTGGCCACGCTCGAGCTTCCAGCCGGCGCGGGCAAAGGCCGCGCCGAGGGCCTTCTCCAGCGCCTGCTGCTCCGGCCAGCAGACGCGGTTGGCCTCCTCCCGGAGGTCGCCGCTGGCGACGAGCGTGGCACGCCGGCCGCCGGGGCGGCGCGACACGGCGGACGAAGACGATGCCGCGGCGGACATGATTGACTCCTCGAACGCGGTCATGGCCGCCGGCCGGGGCGGGCCGTTGGATTCGATGGTTCGCCGACAACTATACTCCGGTGGCCCACTTCCACGGGCGGTTCCGCCCAGCCCGATACCTCCCACGCATCACGACGCCGCATGGCCGCCAAGCAGAGTCCCCGCCGAGCCGCCGCGCTGTCGAGACGCGTCGGAATGCTCGTTCTGGCAATCGTCTGGGCCGCGGGGCGCGTCGCCCCGGCCGCAGCGCCGGCGGAGCCCGCGACCAACCTCGCCGAGCATCGCGGCTGGGTGATCGCCGGCGAGTATTCCCGCGACGGACAGGTGATCGTGACGGCCGGGGGCGACAGCCTGCTCTATCGGCCGGGCAGCGTCATCGCCTGGAAGGCCGACGGATCCCGGATCGGCGACTTCGACGGACATCCCACCGCCGTGTGGAGCATGCGGATCAGCGACGACGGCAAGCTCGCGGCGACCGCGGACTACGACGGGCTCGTGAAACTCTGGGACGTGGCGACCCGTGCCCCCAAACACGACCTCCGGAAGCACCGGGGCTGGGTGCGGTGCGTCGCCTTCGCGGCCGACGGCAAGCGGCTGGCCACGGCCGGCGAAGATGGCTCCGTCATCGTCTGGGACACCGGCACCGGAGCCGAGGTGCGATCGATCGCGGCCCACGTCGGCGCGGCGATGACCGTGGCCTTCTCACCGGACGGCCGGACACTCGCCAGCGGCGGCGGCGACAGACTCGTCAAACTCTGGAATCCGGCGACGGGCGAGGAGAAGGGCAGACTCGACGGGCACGGCGACACGGTCTGGTCGGTGGCCTACTCGCCCGATGGCAGCAGGCTCGCCAGTGCCGGCGCCGACCGCCTGATCAAAGTCTGGACGACGTCGGACGCAGCGGAACAGGCCTCGTTTGAAGGGCATGAGGACTGGGTGACGTCCGTCGCCTTCTCGCCCGATGGCCGGCGGCTCGTCAGCGGCGGCATCGACGGCGCCGTGAGGTTCTGGGACGTGGTGGCCAACGGCCCGCAGCAGAGTCCCGAGCCGATCACGTCGAGTGTCTGGAGCGTCGCCTTCGCGCCCGACGGCAAGACCGTCCTCGTCGGCAGCCACGACGGCGCCCTGCTCCTGCCGACGCCCGCGGCGAAGCTGCTGCCGTCTCCGCCGGGCCCCAGGCCGCTGGTGCCCGTGGCCTTCAAGAGCACGTCCGGCGCGACCGCCACGATCACGTCCAGTGGGATCGTGACGGTCGCCGGTCCACTGGCCAAAGACACCTACACGCTCGAGGCGGTCGTGCCCGCGGGATTCAAGCCGCGGGCCTTCCGGCTCGAGACGCTCACCGATCCCTCGCTTCCCCAGCAGGGACCGGGCCGGGCGACCAACGGCAACTTCGTGATCAGCCGGTTCAACGTGCTCACGGGGCCACCCGGCAAAAAGGGCTCCCGGCCGGTGGCGTTCTCGGCGGCGAAGGCCGACTTCGAGCAGCGAGACTATCCCGTTTCCGCGGCGATCGACGACCGGATGGACACCGGCTGGGCCATCGACGGCGGCACCGGCAGGCCGCACGCCGCGACGTTCACCATCGCACCCGAGACCGAACTCGAACCGGGCGCACCGGTGACGATCACCATCGATCAGCAGTTCCAGGACGGTCTGCACGCGCTCGGCAAGTTTCGAATCCTGACCATCCCGGCCGGTGAGGAGAAGCCCGTGCGGCGGCCCTGACCAGACCCGTCGTCGAGGGCCCGGTCGCCCTCGATCCCGCAGCGAACTCTTCTTGTCCCAGCTTGTTTGTTCCAGGTTCTTTGTTCCAGGTTCTTTGTCCCAGTAGGTTCTTTGTCCCCGGTTCAGCAAGGAGCTTTTCCCATGCCCGCCTCACCATCGATCGATCCCCGCTCCCCCATCGCCGTGGCGGCCGTCGCGGTCGTCGCGGCAGCGGTCGGCCTCGTCGCCGGCTCATGGCGGTCGGCCACGCCGCTGCCCCGGGCCGCGGCGGTCACGTCGCTGTCGCACGAGTCGTTCGCCGTCTGCACCGCCCCGGTCGATTCGACCGTCGAGGGGTTCTTCGTGCTCGACTTCGAAACGGGCGATCTGACGGGCGGTGTGCTCAACCCGGGCACGTCGAAGTTTGGCGTCTCCTATCGGCACAACGTGCTCAAGGATCTGGGCTTCAAGGCCGGCAAGGTGAAAAACCCGAAGTTTCTGCTCGTGCCCGGGCAGGCGACCTTCACCGGCAACAACCGGATGGCCGCCTCCGTGCTCTATGTCACCGATGCCGCGACCGGCGTGACGGTGGCCTACGGCATCCCCTGGAACTCCACGCAGACGCCGGGGGCGGGGGCCGCCGCACTCCTGGAACTCATTCCCCTCGACATCGCCAAGCCCCGCGGCGGCGGGAAGGGGCCGTAGGATGACGCTTGAACAGGTCGGGGCCGACGTGGCGGGCGTTTCCGTGACGGTCAACGGCGAATGCCGATCGGCTCCGTCAGGATCCTCGCTCCATGATCTGCTCGAGTCGCTCGGCTTCGCGGCCCGCCCCGTGGCCGTCGAGGTCGATGGCCAGGTGGTGCCGCGCGGGCGGTTCGCCGATCGCCGGCTCGCGGGTGGTGAGAGCATCGAGATCGTCACGTTCGTCGGCGGCGGCTGAGAGGGAGAAGCGTTGATGAACCGGCCGGAAACCAGCCCGCCCACGACACCGACGACGGACGACGCTCCGCTCGTCGTGGGCAGGATCACGCTCGCCAGCCGCCTGATCGTCGGCACCGGCAAGTATGCGACCTACGGCGAGATGGCCCGCTGCCTCGAGGTGTCGGGCACCGACTGCGTGACCGTCGCGGTCCGCCGCGAGCGGCTCGTCAACGCCGCGGGAGAAAACATCCTCGACCACATCGACGCCTCCCGGTATGCGCTCCTGCCCAACACGGCCGGCTGCTACTCGGCGGATGACGCCGTCCGCGTGGCCCGGCTCGGCCGCGAACTGCTCCGCGACATGGGCTCGTCGTCGTCGGAGTGGGTGAAACTCGAGGTGCTCGGGGATCGTCGCACGCTCCTGCCCGATCCGGTCGGCACGCTCGAGGCCACGGAGCGGCTCGTCGCCGATGGGTTCACGGTGCTCGTCTACACCAGCGACGACCCCGTGATCGCCAAACGGCTCAAGGATCTCGGTGCGGCGAGCGTGATGCCCGCCGGCAGCCCGATCGGTTCCGGCCAGGGCGTGCTCAACGCCAACAATCTGCGAATCTGCCTGGAATATCTCAAGGACGGCGACCCGTCGTATCCGGTGATCGTCGATGCGGGGGTCGGCACGGCCAGCGACGTGGCGGTGGCGATGGAGTTGGGCGCGGATGGCGTGTTGCTCAACACCGCGATCGCCCACGCCAGGGATCCGTTGCGGATGGCCGCGGCGATGCGGGACGGCTGCAACGCCGGCCGGCTCGCCTTCCTCGCCGGCCGCATGCCGCGACGGCTCTATGCCACGGCGTCGAGCCCCGACGAGGGGAGCATCGCGGGCCCGCGTTCGTGACGTCCTTTCCACCCGCCTGAAGCCATGCTCGCCCAACG
>SXHR01000090.1:0-13347 GCA_005773625.1 Planctomycetaceae bacterium
GCAAGGTCTCCGGGGGCGCTTTGTCGGCGGCTGCGGTGCGGGGTGGGGCCGCGGCCAGCACCACGATATCGACCAACAGGCGGCGGATGTCGAATCCGGATGCTGCGAACGACCGCCGCAGGGTTTCCATGGTGTCGGGGCCCCAGGCCGGCACCGGCTGTTTCACGAGCGCGTGGAACAGCGACTGCACGAAGGCGTCCTGCGCGTCTCGGCTGGTCGCCACGTAAGCCGCGAGTTCACGGGCCCCGGCGAACGTGGCGAGGGAACCCTCGCGCGAGAGGTACGAGCCCGATGCGTCGATGGCCCGTGCGGAGAGCCCCGCGTTTTCGACCGTGCGGTGGCGGCCGACCGCGTCAAACTCTTCGAGGGCGAAGCCGAGCGGATTGATCATGGCGTGGCAGGTCTGACAGGCAACACCGCTGGTCTGGCTCACGACCCGCTCGCGGGTCGTGAGGTCGGGGTGCTGCTCCGGAGCGAGCGGCGCGATCGCCTCCTGCGGCGAACGCAGGACGTTGCCGAGCACGGTGCGGGTGAGGAACACCCCGCGGTGGATCGGGGAGGTGGCCGCGGGGTAGGAGAGCACGCTCATCAGGTAGGGGTGGGTCAAGAGTCCACCACGGCGGCCGTCGTCGACGCGGACCCGGGTGAACGGGGCAGCGGACGGAAGAGCGACGCCGTAGAGCGGCGCGAGGCGACCGTTCAGGTGCACCTCGTCATCGGTGAACAGCCGGCGGAAGTCGCCCCGCTGCCAGACGGCCTCTTCGAGGAAGAGATCCAGGCTGGTGCGGAGATCGGCGGCGACGTCCGGCGAGAAGTCCGGCTCGTGCCGCGGATCCTTCCGCACCTCCGGGCCGAGAGCGACCCGCAGCCAGGAGAAGAGGAAGTCGCGGATCTTCGCCCGAGTGCGGCGGTCCTGCACCATGCGTTCCGCCTGGCCGCGAATCTGGTCCGGCGTGGTGACCGAGCCCCTGCCGGCCGCCTCCCTGAGCGGTCGATCGGGGATCGAGTCCCAGAGCCCGAACGAGAGCCGGGCCGCCGTGGCGAACGGATCGTCCCCGCCCGTGTCGAGGAAGAGAAAGCGGGGCGAGCCGAGCGTGGTCAGGAGCGATCGCCGCAGCGCTGTGTCGAGATCGGGCGCGTCGGCGAATGGCCGATCGACGACGAGCGTCCGCAGGTCGTCGGTCAGCGGACGGCGGAAGGCCCGCTCCGCGAACGTGGCGGCGAAGGCCTTCAGTCTCTGCTCACGGTCCGGGCTGTCTCGCTTGACATGCGCGAGTTGCTCGATGCGGTCGAGCACGTGATCGGCGGTCTCGGCGGCTGCCGCGGTCGTGGCTGCAAACCACTCCGGCGACACCCCTGCGCCCCGTTCGTATCCCAGCGACTCGTCGTCGGGCGGAAACGGCGTGGTCAGCACGAACGACCGCGGCGAATCGTGCGGAATCAGCACCCGGTCGGGCACGGTCTCGAGGATCCCGTGCGGTTGCTGCCAGAGCAGACGGATCGCGGCCGCCGAGACGCTTTCGTGCACGTTGTTGTCGACGCCCTGATTGGCTTTCGAGAAGTCGAGCCTCAACGGATACACGCGGCCCCCCAGCAGGAAGATGCCGGCGCGATGCTCGGTCGTGGTGTCCGATGTGACCGAGGCGTCGATGAGCGGCGGCTCGTCGTGGTCGCGGTTGATCGAGAGCTTCACCGAGTGCGAGGATCGAATGACAAACTCGTGGAGTCCCGTTTCCTTCGGCACGATCGAGCCAGTCCAGCGGATCGTGAACCGATTCGGCTCGAACCGCTCGGGGTCGGGGCCCTCGATGCCGAAACGAAAATCGATCCGCGGATCGACCTGTTCGTAGACCGGTCTGGCGTCGCGATCGGAGCCCCGTCCGCGGAAATATCTCCCCTTGAGCCCGCGTTGGGGGGAGACCCCGGGGCCGGCGTCTCGGAAACTCCCGATCAAGTCGGCCATCACGCTGCGATACTGCCGCACGGTGAGGCGCGACAGTTCGACACGGGGCGGACGTGTGCGGTCGTGGGCCGCGTCCGGGGAGAAGGCCAGAAGGATGTAGGCGGCGACCTCCCGGGCCGCCTCGCCGGTGACTTTCGCCGGGTCGTCCAGCGGCATCGTCTGCTCGATGGTGGCCGCGAGTTGGTCGATCGACCGGTCGGCGGTGAGCGGTTCGGGGGCATCCGGCGTCCCGGCGCCATCCCGCCCGTGGCACCGCAGGCAGTGCTCGCGGTAGACCGCCAGACCGGGCGGGTCGGCCGCCAAGCCCGGCGTCACCGGCCACAGCATGGAGGCGACGGCGCCGGCGGCGAGTGCCGTCGTTCGGACGTGCCGTGCGGTTTGCATGACCGTTGCGGGCTGCGCCCGTTCAGGCGGAGTGGCTCAGGGGCCGCGCGAAGACGAGCCGGCCGGCCGAGGTTTGCAGCGTGCTGGTGACGCTCACCTGCACCGAGCGGCCGATCTGCTCGCGGGCGTTCTCGACGACGACCATCGTGCCGTCCTCGAGATAGCCCACGCCCTGATCGGGCTCCTCTCCCTGCTTCACCAGCCGCACGTTGACGGAGTCGCCGGGCACGAAGGTCGGCTTGAGTGCCAACGAGACGTCGTTGATGTTGATCGTCGGTACCGTCTGCACGCCCGCGAGCTTGGCGAGCCCGCCGTCGATCGTGACGACACGGCCCCCCAGCTGGCGGGCGAGGTCGACGACACGGGTCTCCATCGACATGTCCTCGGTCGTGTCGCGGGGTGCGATGACGTCGATGTCGATCGCCTCGTTCGCTCGCAGGCGGGCCAACACGTCGAGGCCGCGGCGGCCCCGGGTACGCCGTTGCTTGTCGGAAGAGGAGGCGGCAATCTGCAGTTCGTCGAGCACGAACGAAGGCACGACGAACCGGCTCTCGAAGATGCCGGCTTCCGCGAGATCGGCGATCCGGCCATCGACGATCGTCATGATGTCGATCACGTTGGGGCGCAACCCGCGCACGTCACGGGCGAACTCGACGAATGGAATGAGGAAGCGGAAATCGTCTCGCGTCTGCAGCAGCAGGCTCGTGCAGGCATAACAGAGCACGCAACCCAGGATCAGCGGCAGCCAGGTCCGGAGCGGGTCGCTGGGCCGCATCGGGAGGATCGGCGTCAGGGCCAGCATGGCGACGTAGGCGAGAAACACGCCGATCAAGAGGCCGAAGTACACGGCCGTGATCGTCGTGAGATCCTTGCGGCGGAACAGGCCGTCGATGCCGATCACCGTGAGCGGCAGCGCCACCATCGCCGCGAGCACCGCCCAGGGGACCCAGACGTCGGCCGACTGCATGGCCGACGAGTTGAAGATCAGCACCGCGATGCCCACCGACACCATCACGAAGAGCGCGCGGAGGATGAGGAGTGCCATGGGGCGATTGGCCGACGGGGGACGGGGAGAAGAGAGGCGGATTCTATCATCGGCCCGGCGCGAATCCCATCCGGGGCAGGGGAGGTTCAGTCCCCCGGCAGCCGGCGGCGGTGGTCGAACTCGAGGTAGCGGTCGGTCATCCCGGCGATGTAATCGGCGACGCTGCGGCGGATGCCGAAGGTGGCCGCCCGCTGCCGGTATCCGGCGGGCAGTTCGTCGGGGTGGTTCGCATACCACCAGAAGAGCTCGGTCAGGTTCCGCTGGGCGGGCAACCTGACGGACAGCACCCGTTCGCAGCGGTAGACGCGCTCGAAGAGAAACCGTTCCAGCTCGCGTTTGCCGGCGGCGAGCTCCGGCGAGTGGGCCACGATTCTCCCCCCGGCAGACGAGCCACCGCCGCGGAATGCCTCCCGCACGCGGGTCACTGAGTCGATGTTGAGCGAATCGATCGTGTGTCGCGTCTGCCGGACGAGCTCCGCCACCTGGAAATCGACCAGCTCGTGAAGGATCGCCCGGCGGGCCTCGACCCCCTCGAGACGGCCATGAAGAACCTCCACGCGGACCGCCGCCTCGGCTACCAGTGGCAGTTCCAGGAGTTCGTCGAGCGTCACGAGTCCCAGCTCCACGGCGTCGTCGGCGTCGTGGGTGTCGTAGGCGATCGAGTCGGCGGCATCGACGACCTGCGCCTCCAGCAGCGGTGCGGGGGCGGTGCCGTCCTTCTTGCGGGTCGCCTGCGCGTCGAGCACCTCGCGGGAGAGGTTGAGGCCAGGGAACTCGGCGTAGCGGGTCTCGAGCAACTCCATGATCCGCAACGCCTGCGCGTTGTGGTTGAAGCCCCCTTCGCCGCGGAGGAGGTCGGCCAGCGTGTCTTCGCCGGCGTGGCCGAGCGGCGGGTGGCCGATGTCGTGGGCCAGCGCGAGCGTCTCGACCAGATCCTCATTGAGAGCCAGCGCCCTGGCGAGCGTCCGCGCGATGCTCGTCACCTCGAGCGTGTGCGTGAGCCGGCTGCGGTGGTAGTCGCCGTGGTAGCCGGTGAAGACCTGCGTCTTGTGGGCGAGCCTCCGGAACGCGGCGGAGTGCACGATGCGGTCGCGGTCGCGTTGGTAGGGGCTCCGGAACGGGTGCGGCTCCTCGTGATGCACCCGGCCCGCGGAGTCGACGGCGTGCATCGCCCAGGGGGCGAGCATCAGCTGTTCGCGGATCCGCCAATCGGGCTGGCTCCACTCGGCGGCGGTCATGGGACGGACTCCCCGGCAGCCTTCGTCAGCTGTTCCCAGAGCGCGTCGAGCGATTGCGGCAGCACCCGCACCCCCGCGACCGTCGGCATGAAGTTCACGTCTCCGCTCCACCTCGGCACGATGTGCCAGTGGAGATGGCCCGGCACCCCCGCCCCGGCGACGTGGCCGAGGTTGAGCCCCACGTTGAAGCCCTGCGCCTGCATCAGCCGCTCGATCGTGCCGCACCAGGCGGTGATCCGCTCCTGAAGGTCGAGGTGCTGCTCGGCCGTGAGGGCCGCCAGTGTCGCGCGGTGGTCGAGCGGGGCCACGAGGAGATGGCCGTTGGCGTAGGGGTAGCGGTTGGCGACGACCACGCTCAGCGGCGTCCGTTCGAGCACCCCCAGCGCTCGATCCTGCTCCGGAGTGGCTGAAGCGGCGCGGCAGAGAAAGCACGACTGGTCCGCACCGGGCCGCCAGCGGGCCACGTCGCCGGCGGGCTCGGCGGCCGCGGCGCCCTGCACGTATCCCAGCCGCCACGGAGCCCAGAGACGTTCGATGTCCATGGGGGTAGCGTAGCCGAAACGGTGATGCGTGGGGGGGCGGGGCGACGTGGGGAATTCTCCCCTGCGGCATCCCGGTCGGCTTCCCTATGATTGGCGGCGGTGGTCGATTCACTGCGTGTGGCACGTGCGGCGAGGTCTGCGTGGAATTCAAGGTCGCCCTGGACGTGTTCTCCGGGCCGATGGACCTCCTGCTCTACCTCGTCAAGAAGCACGAGGTCGATGTGACGGAGGTGCCGATCGCCGCGATCGCGGGCGAGTTCGTCGCCTACATCGACGTGCTCGAGGATCTCGCCATCGATCAGGTGGGCGAGTTCGTCGAGCTGGCGAGCGTGTTGCTCGAGATCAAGGCGCGGGCGCTCGTGCCGCGGCCCGAGGAGACCGAGGAGCCGCTTGAACTCGTGCGCGAGGATCTCGTGCAACGGCTGCTGGAATACAAGCAATACCGGGACGCGGCGACGATGCTCGAAGACCGGGCCCGGCAATGGGAGTTGCGGTTTGCCAGGCACTCGGCCGACGAGCCGGCGGCACGCAACGCGCCGGCCGAGGTGACGATCGGCGACGTCCACGTGTGGGATCTGGTCGGGGCGATGACGCGGGTGATGGCCAAGCGGGAGAAGCGTCGGCCGCGGCAGATCGTCCACGACGACACGCCGATCGAGACGCATGCCGCCCGGATCGAGGCGCTCGTGGCGGAGCGGGGGAGGGTGGCGTTCACGCAGCTCTTCGACGACGATATGCCCCGCTCGCGGATCGTGGGTATCTTCCTGGCGGCGCTCGAGCTCGTGCGGCGTGGGAAAATCGCCACCCGCCAGGACAACCTTTTCGACGAAATCTGGCTCGAGCCCGCGGCACAGCGGCATTCTGCTCCACACTCGGCTCCGCCGGCACCTCCCGCATGATCGACAACTCGCCGTTCCGCACGCTCGTCCACAAGGGACTCACCGTCGAGGGGTATTCCCGCGCCGCCGTCCAGAGCTGCTGGAGGATTCCCGAACTCAAGCTCGGCTTCGACCTCGGCTCGCAGCCGTGGGGCTTCATGGCCACGGCCACCTGGTTCATCACGCACACGCACCTCGACCACATAGCGGCGCTGCCGGTCTATGTGGCCCGCCGGCGGATGATGAAGATGGAGCCGCCGACGATCTACCTGCCGGAGACGGCGATCGAACCGATCGAGAAGCTGCTCAAGGCGGTGTCGAGGCTCGACCGGGGCCGGCTCCCATGCACGCTCCTGCCGGCGCGGCCCGGCGACGAGATCGAGCTCTCGCGGGAGCATGTCGTCACGGTGTCAGGCACCTGCCACACGATTCCGAGCGTCGGCTACGTCGTCTGGGAACGCCGCCGAAAGCTCAAGCACGAATACCAGGGTCTGCCGGGCGACAAGATCCGGGACCTGCGTCTCTCCGGCATCGACGTCACGCACGAAATCCGCTCGCCGCTGGTGGCCTACCTCGGCGACAGCTCGCCCGAGGGGCTCGACCGTTCCCCGGCGATGTTCGAGGCGATGATCCTGATCACCGAGCTCACTTTCGTGGCGCACTCGCACCGCAAGGAAAAAATCCACAAGTTCGGCCACATGCACCTGGACGATCTGCTCGCCCGCCGTGAGCGATTCCGCAACGAGTTGGTCATCGCGACGCACTTCTCCACCCGCTACACCGACGACCGCATCCGGCGGATTCTCGCCAAGAAGATTCCCGACATGCTCGACGGCCGCCTGCAGATCTGGATCTGATCGGCGGGCCGGGGTGTCCTTTGGCCGCCGCTCGGCATCGCCGGGAGGCGATCGCGGCCAGGGTGGGGGCGTCCGCGGGAATGCGGCATACTCAGGCGGTTCCCCCGCGCCGGTCATCGAGATGCGTCCACCATGGGGCCGCCCCGCCACGCCTACGTCCACGTGCCCTTCTGCCGGCACCGCTGCGGTTACTGCGACTTCACGCTCGTGGCCGGCCGCGACGAACTCGTTGACCGCTACTTCGCGGCGCTCTCCCGGGAGTTGGAGCGGGTGTCGCCCGGGGCTCTTGCCGCTCCGGCGGGGCTCGAACTCGACACGCTCTACCTCGGCGGCGGCACCCCTTCACACCTCGGACCCGTCGGGCTGCGGCGGCTCTTCGACCTCCTGCACCGGCGACTCCAACCCGTCGCCGGTGCCGAGGTGACCGTGGAGGCCAACCCGCTCGACGTGACGCCCGACTTCGCGGCCGCCGCCGCCGACTGCGGCGTGACGCGGGTGAGCCTCGGCGGCCAGTCGCTCGACGCGGCGACGCTCAGGGCGCTCGACCGCGACCACGCTCCCCACGACGTGCGCCGCGCGGTCGCGTTGCTGATCACGGCCGGCTTCGGCGTGAGCCTCGATCTGATGACGGCGGCTCCGGGGCAATCGCTCGCCGACGTGGAGCAGGATCTCGACGAGGCCATCGGTTTGGGCACGCAGCACGTCTCGGTCTACTGCCTCACGTGGGAGAAGGGCACGTCCTTCGAATCGCAGCGCCGCAAGGGCCTGCTGCAGTCCGTCGAGGAGCCGCTCGAGCGACGGATGTTCGAGGCGGCGATCGACCGGCTGGAGTCCGCCGGTTACGAGCACTACGAAGTCTCGAACTTCGCGAAGCCGGGGGCCCGCTGCCGCCATAACGAGGCCTACTGGGACTGCCGCCCCTGGGAGGCGTTCGGTCCGGGCGCTGCGCGGTTCGACGGTCGGACCCGAATCACCAACCATCGGGCGACGACGACCTGGATGAACAAGGTCCTGGCGGGCCAGGGCTTCGCGTTCGATGTCGATGGGATGACGGCCGAGGACGCCGCGCGGGAGCGCGTGGTCGTCGGCCGCCGCCGCCGCGACGGCCTCGCCCGCGAGGCCTTCGCGGCCGCCAGCGGCTTCGCGCTCGATGCCCTCGCCGGCGGGGCGATCGCCCGCTGGGCCGAACGGGGCCTCGCGACCGACGACGGCCGCCGCGTGCGGCTCACCCGCGCCGGCCTTCTCGTCTCCGACGCCCTCTGGTCCGAGGTCCTCAAGTAAGGCAGGATCCAGCCCGATGCGCCGTCGTCGGGTGCACCACGGGCAACCCGATCCTGTCGCGACGCCCCGCCGATGACGCCCATGCGACAACTCACCACCGCCCCGCACGGCCACGTGCTGACCCACTGCGGAGTCTGGTCGCCCGATTCCCGCTGGATCGTCTACGACGTCCGTTCGGCGGCGGACGGGGGGACGTTCGACGGCACGCGGATCGAACGGGTCGAGGTCGATACCGGCCGCGTCGAGGTGCTCCACGAGTCGCGGAACGGGGCCTGCTGTGGCGTGGTCACCTGCAGCACGATCGATGACCGGGTGGTGTTCATCCGCGGTCCGGAGCATCCGTCCTCCGACTGGACGTACGGCCCCGCGCGGCGGCAGGGGGTGATCGTTCGCGTGTCGTCTCCGGGCGTCGTGGAACCCCTCGATGCACGCGATCTCAGTCCCCCGTTCACGTCCGGCGCGCTCCGCGGCGGCAGCCACGTGCATCAGTTTTCGCCCGACGGTGAGCTGGTGAGCTTCACCTACGAGGACGCCGTCCTCGAGGCGGCGAATCGGGCCGGACTTCCCGGCGAGCAGAATCGCCGGGGCATCGCCGTGAGCGCGTGCGGCCGTTGCGTCGTCGTGCCGCGGACGCATCCGCGCAATCACGACGGGTCGGCCTTCAGCGTGGCGGTGTCGAGGCTCGACGACGAGCCTCGGCCGGGGACCGACGACATTGCCCGCAGCCGCGAAGAGTCCTGGGTCGGGCTGCATGGGTACCGTCGGCCGGACGGCTCATGGCAGCGGCGGGCGCTCGCCTTTCAGGGCGACGTGCGAACCGGCCCGGGGGAAACGATCACCGAGGTCTTCATCGCCGATCTGCCCGAAGGGCCCGGGGCTCTCGAGCAACCGGGCGCGGGGCCGCTCGCGGGCACCGCGACGACGCGACCGCAGCCGCCGCTCGGCGTCCGGCAGCGCCGGCTCACCTTTACGGCGGGCCGTCGCCATCCCGGCATCCAGGGTCCTCGGCATTGGCTGCGGTCGAGCCCCGATGGCGAGTGGATCGGGTTTCTGATGCGGGATGATGCGGGGGCGCCGCAGATTCATGCGGTCAGCCCGCGGGGTGGCGAGCCGGTGCAGATCACCCGGGAGCCCTCGGGCGTCGGCAGCGCGTTCACGTGGAGCCCTTGTGGCGGCCGGATCGCCTGCGTGATCGACGGCAGCGTCTGCCGCGTCGATGCGACCACGGGCGTGGTCGTGCGGCTCACGCCACCCATCCGCGATGCGTCCGGACCGCGGCCGGAGGCGTGTGTTTTCTCGCCAAACGGCCGGCAGATCGCGTTCGTCCGG
Organism: Planctomycetaceae bacterium; assembly: GCA_005773625.1. GTDB lineage: Bacteria > Planctomycetota > Planctomycetia > Pirellulales > UBA1268 > QWPN01. Next base: position 9,518 of record SXHR01000090.1, read on the forward strand.
AATCTGCCCGGAGGCGGCGGAGGGGCCTGGAACCAGATTTTCACGGTGAACACGGCCGCTCGTTCATGATCGGCGTCGGACGACGGCAGGCCTGTTTTTCCCGGGTTCTGGCCGACACCGCTTGCTCGCGTGCGGGCCCATTGTTAGTCTCCGGGGCTCTTTCCCGCCCCTCGGGCGGACAACTCGCACCCGAAGAATCAACGGTTGATCGACAGATGAAGACGTACATGGCCAAGCCCGGTGAGATCGAGCAGCGGTGGTGGGTTGTCGATGCCAGCGGCCGGAGGGTCGGTCGGCTCGCCAGCGACCTCGCCATGGTGTTGATGGGCAAACACCGCCCCACCTACACCCCGCACGTTGATACGGGCGACCACGTCGTCGTGATCAACGCCGAGAAGATCGAGTTCAGCGGCAAGAAGTGGCAGCAAAAACTCTACCGCTGGTACACCGGCTACAACGGCCTGAAGACCGAAACGGCCGAGCATCGCCGGGATCGCCGCCCTGAACTGATCATCGAGGAGGCCGTTCGCCGCATGCTCCCGAAGAGCCGTCTCGGCCGGAAAATGCTCGACAAACTGAAGGTTTATGCGGGCAGTGAGCATCCGCATCAGCCGCAACAGCCCGAGCCGATCGAGTTCGGCGCCTGATCCGGCACCGAGGCGATCCGACGACAGACGGCCCCGACCACCAACCATCACGCGACACCACACGCAAAAGACCACCAAAGAGGACGACGATGACGGCAGAGCAGGGCGTGAAGAACGCACGACGCGGAGAAGAGATCATTGCGACCGGTCGGCGGAAGACGGCCGTGGCGCGGGTCCGGCTGCGTCCGGGTTCCGGTGAGATCGTCGTGAACGGCCGGGATTTGAACGCCTACTTTCCCGCGATCAAGGACCGGGAACTCGTTGCCGGTGCGCTCGAGCACGTCGGCAAGAGGTCGGCCGTCAAGGTGTCGATCACGGTCGATGGGGGCGGCCCCACGGGTCAGGCGGGAGCCTGCCGGCTGGGCATCGCCCGGGCCCTGAAGGTGTTTGACGCCGAACTCGCCGAACCGCTCCGCCAGGGTGGCCTGCTCACCCGCGACGGACGCATGAAGGAACGGAAGAAATACGGCCTCCGTGGTGCACGTCGCGGGACTCAGTTCTCGAAGCGTTGATCCCGGCCCGATCGCCTGGCAAGGCGGTTGGGGACCTTCGGCCCCTGCGATTGTTTCAATCGTTACATCCCCGCGTGTCGGGGCATCGGCGGCATTTTTCATCGCCGTAAACCGAAGGCATACTTGGGGCGTGGCCGCCGGTGGCGCGGCCTTCCTGCGCAGCCCGGGCCGCGACGGTCCCGCATCGAAAGGCTCGATCATGATCCGGCTCACGTTTCTGGCCGTTCTCGCCCTGCTCTCGTCGTCGGCCTTCGCGGTCGAGTCGCCGGGGAACGCCCCCCAGGCAACGACGGCCGCTCCGGCGTCACAAGACCTGCTCGAGGCGCGGGCATCCGGCCTGATCGATCTGAAGTTCATTCCCAATGATTCGCGTTCGGCGCAGGTCGTCGTCACCAATCGCTCGAACCGGCCGCTGACGCTCCGGCTCCCCGCGGGATTTGCCGGCGTGCCGGTGCTCGCCCAGTTTCAGAATCAGCAGCAGGGTGGCGCCGGATTCGGCGCCGGCGGCATCGGCGGCACGCCCCAGAACGTCGGTGGGGGCGGCGTGCAAAACGCCGGCATGGGCATCGGCGGCCAGGGGGGCGGTCCATTTTCGCTGCCGCCCGAGCGAACCAAGACGCTTCGAGTCGCGACCGTCTGCCTCGAGCATGGCAAGCGCGAGCCCTCACCCCGGATCGAATACCGCATGGAGTCGCTCGCATCGTGCTCGAGCGACCCGCGGCTGCAGGATGTCATCTCGTCGCTGGCCAATGGCGGCATTTCACAGAAGGTCGCCCAGGCAGCCACCTGGCACATCTCGAACGGCCGCTCGTGGGAGCAGCTGGGAGCCGAGATGATCGTGATGGCGGGGGGTGATCCGGACGTCCCGTTCTTCTCCGCGGCCGAGCTGGCCGCGGCACGCCGCCTGGTCGAGGCGGCCACGGCCCGGCAGCCCGCCGTTCCCTCGACCACGAGCCAGTCGTCGGCCCGCTAACTGGCCAAAGTCATCCATCACCTTTGTCCACTGGATCGACCGGTGGAAACGCCGAGGGTTTTCATGGTCGATGATCCTCGCATCCTGCTCGGGCAGACTTCTTCAACAGTCTGCTGACGGCGGGCCAGTCGGCGGCCACCGTCAGGGAGCCGACACCATCTCGCCGCCGGCCCGCGAGCCGAGCCCCCGCCAGACGCTCAGCTCGATGTCGGTGCCAATCGATCGCACCGCGCCGTCCATGAACGACGCGTTGACGAGGTCGCCATGATGGCTTCGCGACGTGACCGCGGCACGGGTCGGGCCCGCGGGCGCGACGCCCTCACGGATGCTCGAAACATCGACGTCGTAGGTTGCGCCCCCCACCGTGTGGGGCACGCTGGTGCCGGGGGCGAAGGTGGTCGTGAAGCCGATGTGGAGCGTTCGGCCGCAGACCCATTCGGTGTGGCCGGCGTCGGCCGACCAGCCCGAACCCATGAAGCCCGTCACCTCGGCGGGCGAAGCGAAGGCCGTCGCCGGCAGGCTGCCGACATCCTGGGCGCGGGGCGTGTAGGCCTTCACTTCGGCGATCGCGAGCGTCTTGCTCAGGCCGTCGGCATAAACGCCGGCCTTCAACTTCGAGAATGGGGCGAAGGCGCCGCTGCCGATGGCTTTCGTGTCGGGGTCGTAGATGAAATACTCGCCGGTGTTGAGTCCGTAGTTGAGCGGGTAATACTTGGGAGCCCCATTCCCATCGAGCACGGGCCTCGCTTTGGGCTCGCTCGGGCAGACAAACGTGTCGATCCGCATCGCCGCGACGCCGTTGGGAGGCGACAGGTCCTTGTTGACCTGATCGGAATAGGGCTTCGAAAAGTCGATGCGGCGGAAGACCGTATCGCCCTCCATGAAGGGGAGCATGGCGGCCTGACCAGACCAGGGCGCCTTGCCCGCTTCAGCCACGGCAAGAGCCGATGGCGGGAAATGCTTCTTGGCGTTTTCGTAGTTGAGCGACGCCAGGCCGAGTTGGCGGAGGTTGTTCTGGCAGGCCGTCCGGCGGGCGGCTTCCCGGGCCGACTGCACGGCGGGAAGGAGCATGCCGATGAGCGTGGCCACGATCGCGATCACCACCAGGAGTTCGACAAGGGTAAAACCGTGGCGGGGTCGGGGGCGTGCTCCCGGACGCCCGTCGAGGGGCAGCCCGGGCCGTCTCGCCCCTGCGATCAGTTCACGCTGACCGCCCGAGGTGCCGGAGACTTCGAAAACAGGCAAAAACATTTCAAAGCCCCGATTGCGAAAAAGATGCCTTTAAAAAGACTTTGAGAATCAATCTCGACAGCGTCATCCTAGCCGAATGGTTCGGGCGGACAAGGGCAGTGTCATGCCGGGGGCGTGGGGCATCGGCCGGAGCTTCCTTTTTGGGCCAGGAAGAGTGATTTTGCCCCTGCCTCTCCACATCCGCCGGTGATGCGATACAACGGTTTCGAGGCCTGGTGAGCGCGGGGCCGCCGGCAACCTGAGCGAGGGCGAAGGGACGACCATCGTGAGCCAAGAAGCCGCGGCTGCCAGTCGAACTATCCCCGGAAGCGAGCCGGCGGAGGTGGTCGTCGAGACGCGTAACCTCTCCAAGGTCTATCGCGACTTCTGGGGCCGGAGCAAGAAAACGGCGCTCAAGCCGCTCGACCTGGAGATTCGCCGCGGCGAAATCTTCGGCCTGCTCGGCCC
>SXHR01000091.1:0-9830 GCA_005773625.1 Planctomycetaceae bacterium
AGCACGGCATGGCGGCGGCCTGCAACGGCATGGCGCTCTCGGGCCTGCGGCCATACTGCGCCACGTTCTTCGTGTTTCTCGACTACCTGAAACCATCCCTGCGTCTCTCGGCGATCGGCAACCTGGGGGTGATCTACGTGCTCACGCACGATTCGATCGGTCTCGGGGAAGACGGGCCGACTCACCAGCCGATCGAACAGCTGGCCAGCGCGCGGGCCGTCCCGGGCCTGTCGGTCTTCCGCCCGGGCGACGCCAACGAGGTGGTCGAGACCTATCGCGTCGTGATGCGGCGGGCCGACCGACCGGCGGTGATCGTGCTCTCGCGGCAGAACATCCCCACGCTCGACCGCACGGCTGGCTTCGGCTCGGCCGAGGGGACCGCCAAGGGGGCCTACATTCTCCTCGAGGCCGCCAACGGCAGGCCCGACTGCATCCTGATCGGCACCGGCAGCGAGGTGCAGCTCTGTCTCGATGCCGCGGCACGACTTGCCGGCGAGGGTGTGCATGCCCGGGTCGTGAGCATGCCGAGCTGGGATCTCTTCGAGGAGCAAGACCCCGCCTATCGCGAGCAGGTGCTCCCCGCCGCCGTCACGGCCCGGGTTGCCTGCGAGGCGGCCTGCGGCTTCGGTTGGGAACGCTGGCTCGGCGACCGCGGCGTATTCGTGGGAATGAGGAGCTTCGGGGCGTCGGGCCCCGCTCCGCGGCTCTACGAGCACTTCGGAATCACGGCCGATGGGATCGCCGCCGCCGCGAAACGGTCGCTCGCGGCGAAGTGATCCAAGTTGCACGCCGGCCTTGGCATGCCAAGCGTCCGACGCTCATCCCGCACCCCATGCCCTCGGGGACATCGCGAGGTTCACGGCTGGTGATGCGAGTCGCCGATGGCGGCGTCTTCGACGTCCTTGCCCGCGCGAATCTCGCCGTCATGATTGCGGTAGAGATGATCGTCGCGGTGCAGCGCGTCGCCCGTGAGCCGCTCGACATGGCCGTCCTCGAAGAGGATGAAGTGGACACCCCCGGGATGGTTCTCGCTCTTCTCGCCGCTCGCGTCCGGGGCATCGGCGAGAAGCGGATGGTGGGATCGTCGGAGATTGCGGTTGGGCTGGAGCACCCCGGCGGCGTCGCGATGACCGAGCGTGTACCCGTAGTCGCCCCCCATCGACCGCACCATCTCCTCGAACTTCGGCGTGCCGACGGCCGCCCGGAGTTCTTCCAGGGTCGGCACCCGGAAACCACCCTGCCTCGCGAGCGCTGAATCGGGCACCAGCACCGTGCCGTCGTCGGCCACGAGCCGTCGCTCGGAGACGAGCGTCGGGGCGTAGAGGCCGGCCCGTGAGAGCGGACCCTCGACGGGTGGCGTGGGGTAGACCCGGTGGGATTCGGCGTAGCCCTGGAGCGCGCCGGAGATCTGCTGAACGTTCCGCTGTGCCCGACGGGTCCGGGCGTCGGTGATCGATTCGAGCAGGAGGGGCGCCACGAGCACGCAGGCCGCCAGCGCCGAGGCGGCGATGATCGCACGATCGAGCCACTGCCGGGAAGACGACCCCTGCCAGGTTGAATCGTCGGCGGGCCCGGCCGCCGGACGGACCGGCCGCGCGGGCGACGGCGTGACGCTGCCGGCGCGCTTCGCGGGGGAAGTCTGCGTCGCCACGAAGGCGAGCGTCCGACTCGCAAGGCCGGCGGGCGGCACGGCCGGGTTCCGATCGAGTTCGAGCGGCCGCAAGGCCTTCCTGATCAGGTCGAGGTCGCGACGGAGCGCCGGGCCCCGGACCGGGTCGATCAAGGCAGCCTCGACGTGCCGCGATTCCTCGTCATCGAGGCCGCCGATCAGGAAGCCGACAAGTTCTTCTTCACGCATGGTGGTGCCTCATGCCAGCGATCATGGTGTTTCCCTTGTCAATCAAACGTGTCAATCAAACGTGTCACTCAAACGCCCTCTCCGCCACTCGCCGTGTCGGGCAGCCCACGCCCGCTCCGCCGCCAGGATTCGTTGAGTTTCAGGAGGGCCGAATGGAGCCGACTCTTCACGGTGCCCACGGGAATGCCGAGGACGTCGGCCGCCTCGCGATATTTCATGCCTTGGTGGTAGACCAGCATCAGCGCACTTTTGAGCGATTCGGGAAGTTCATCCACTGCAGAGCGGACCCAGTCGCGGGCCTCTTCCGCCTCCATCTCCACATCGGCCGTCCGTCCACTGCCCGCCAGCATCTCCACGAGCGATCCCGTGTCGTCCTCGCCACCCGTGCGGTGATCGAGACTGACCATCCGATGCCGGCGGTTCCGACGCTGGGCATCGATCGCCTGGTTGGTGGCGATCGTGTAGAGCCACGGCCGAAACCGGCGGCCTTCCTCGAACTGTTCCCTCTTGAGGTGGACCTGCAGAAACGTCGCCTGAAACACGTCATCCGCCATCTCGGCACTCCCGAGATAGCGGCGGAGATAACTGAACAACTCGTTCTCGTACCGATGCACCAGCGACTCGAACGCTGCCGGGTCGCCATTCACGCGGCAGCGGCGGAGCAGTTCCTCGTCGGAAAGCCCGCCGGCCACGGCCCCGCCCCCCGAAACGTGGGACGCAGCCTCGTGGCGGCCACCGGTGCGTGAATCGTTCAGATCCATCAGTGATACGACGGCGGGTCCGGAAGGGTTCGGTCGCCCGGCAGGGTTTCCGAACGGTGGCTCGGCCGCGGCCCCGGCAGGGGTCGGCAGCCTCGTTTTCAACGGGATTGGCGGCCGACCCCGGGCCAGAAGTATAGCCCCGGCCGGAGCGGCGGGGCTACTCGAGGCCGTAGGCGCCGGCGACGGGGATGTCCATGCCGCGGCGGCTGGCAAACTGCGTCCGCGACAGAAAACGGGGCTCGAGGTTGAAGGTCATGCCGACGTTGTTCCGGCTGTAGTCGACGTTGAAGCCGAAGGTCATCAGGAACGACTCGCCGATCCGCACCAGCTGGAAGTTCTGGCCGATGTTGCGGCCAGTCAGGTCGATCGCCGACCCGAACGAACTCGCCCACTTGGGGCTCATGCGGTAGGTGTAGGAACCCGTGAGCACCGCCGCGCTGATCGGCCCACCGAACTGATTGAAGCCGATGTAGAAGCTGCCCCGGGGCGTGCGATTCAGAAGCGCGCCGAACGTGTAGAGCTGCTGTCCGTTGTTGAAGAAGTCGACATCGGCGGTCGAGAGCACCGTCGTGCGGTCGCCGACATGCCAGCGGAAGTCATACTGCCAAAGGCCCATCGCCTGGCCGAAGTTCTGGCTGTCGACCGGGAAGAGTTCCCCGTCGATGTCGAGCGTGATCCAGTCGATGATCCGCCGATTGCCGATCGGCCCTCGCTTCGTCTGCCATCGCTGCCGTGCGGCGAGGCGGAAGGCGGTCAGGTCGTTGACGATCTCCGTGGGGCCGGTCACCCAGCTGCCCATGCCGCGACGCACCGCGTAGCTTCGCGGGTCGTACTTGTTGTCGGGACCGAAGATGAACGGCGCGGTCAGCGGGGTCGGGTAGCCCGCACCCCGTGGTGCTCCGTAATCCCAGTAGGGGATGTTGCGGCGATACTGATTGATCGCGTCGTCGTCGAGCTGGTCGTAGAGGGGAAACTGGTCGATGCTCTGGGTGGCGTCGGCATAGGAGAACTCCGCCTCGAAGACCACCTTGTGTGCCAGGCCGTGCAGGTTCCAGAGCTGGCTCTCGACCGTGTTGTCGGCCGACCACAACGGCAGGCTCGAGCGGATGCCCACCTGTCCATAGGCGCGGTCGATCGGCGAGCCGCTCAGGTCCTCGCCCCAGTGCGCGAGCTCGCCGAGCGCGTAGGGGATCACCTTCACGGCCCCCGCCTGAAACGGCAGGTCGAGCTCCTGCCGGGTCGCCACCCGCTCGCCCAGGACGTTGCTCTCGTAAGGCAAGAGCGTCCAGATGTTGCGGCCCTGCCCGACCGTCGGCGTCTGCGGCAGGCTCTGCCGGGCGTAGGCGATGTTTGAGTGCTCGTACCAGGTGACCGCGTCGCGGAGCAGCGGCTGCCCCATGTAATAGTGGTCGAGCCTGGGCCACCACTCGGTCTGGGTGAAGAACGGATCGACCCGGATGCTCGACAGCAGGCGGAGCTCGCGGTTTTCCACCGGCCGCCGCAGGTCGAACCACGTCCGCTGCTCGTAGCCCTCCTCCCACTCCGCCTCGTAATACTCCTCGAGGAAGTTCATGTCACTGATCCAGCCGGCGGTGCCGCGAGCCTGCCAGCCGCCGAACAGGCTGTCGGTGGTGCCGCCGAGATCCTGGCGGTGCCGCCAGAAACTGCGGCCACGGAACGTGCGGTCGGGGTAGCCCGGATAGTCGAGGCCGCGGCGGTAGAGGCCCACGTTGTCGCGGCCGACGTCGCCGATGAACCAGGCGTCGAGGTCACCGCTGGCCGGCGTGCCGAGCCCGAGGAAGGAGGGGCGGTTGTAGAGCAACGAGGTGCCGCCGCCGGGACCGCGGTAGCTCAGATAGTCGACGTCGAAATCCCAGTCGACGCCGTCGGGCGGCCGCCGCCAACCGAAGACCTGGAACGCGTCCCAGCCGGTGAGCACCTGCGTGCCGAAGATCTGGTCGTTCTTGAGCTGCAGGTCGTTGATGTAAAAGGTCGGCTTCTTCGCGTTGGAGGCGAAGACCGGCCACCAGAGCAGCGGCACACCGCCCACCGTCACGGTGTTGCCGCGGCTGGTGATGAACTGCTGGTGCTCGACCGCCGGCTCACCGGTGGCGGGGTCGATCGTCGGCTGGCCGAAGGGGCTCGCGAGCGGCACCTGCTCGTCGGTGAACTCGAGCTCCCGTGACCGGAACTCCCACGTGGGCACGCCGAGCCGGCTCGACGTGAGTCCCGTCTGCTGGGCGACGAACCGGCTGCGATCGACCTGCCGGAGCACGTCGGCGCGGAGCCGGACGGCGCCCGAATAGTTGTCGACGGGCGTGAGCACGGTGGCTCCGGTGATCACACCGCTCGATCGCGGCACGTCGTAGAACATGTTCTCCGCCTCGACCACCCGCTGTCCCTGACGGAAGACGACATTGCCCTCCATGTAGAGTTCGAGCGGCACGTCGGCAGCCTGGGCGGCGCCGTCGAGGTCGGGCTGTGCCGAGCCGCGGGTCCAGATCACGAGGCGATCGGCGGAGATGTCGAGCGGGCCGGCGGGATCGACGCCGTCGATGACGAGATTCACGCCGGAGTTGATGACCGCAATCCACTCGTTGCCCGACGGGCTTGGCAGCCACTTGATGGCGAGCGGCACGCTCGATCGCGGGAAGGCCCGCAGCCGCCGGGCGGTCGCCGTCGCGGACACCTGTGGTGCGGCCGGCGAGCCAAACTCGCTGAACTGGGCCTGCTCGATCGGCGACTCCTCGAGACCGGCCCGGCGGACGGCCGATCCGGACCGTTCCGCGCCTGCGACACGCGGTTCGGCGGGCTCCTCGTAGATCGGCGGCCTGCCGGCCGGCGACACCACGCTGGCGAAGTCGAGGTTCGGGTCCCGCAGCGTCCAGAAGCGGCCGGCCCAGCGCGGCCCGCGCACCGTCGCCGGCTCATCGCCGCCGCCCGACCGCGACGTCACGCTCACGTCGCCAGCCATGCGGACGAGCATGCTGCGCACCCGCGGCCCGGCCTGTCCGTCATCGACCTCGTCATCGGCGGCACGGGACTGCTCGACCCACACGACAGCCTCGTGCGCCGTGGCCTCGGTCGAGCCCTGCACGATCGTCACGCCTCCCGTGAGATGCCAGACGTCGTAGGATCCCTCGGTCCAGCGGGACGCCTGAGTGGCCTTCACGGCAAGTGGCTCGGCGGGGTCGGCGGCCGGCACCTCGATGCGGCCGGCCTCCGCGATCGCAGCAGCGAGGCCCCGGGCCGGGAGCTCAGCCAGCGCGCCTGCGCTGGCTTCGGGGGGAACGATCGTCTCGGCGGCGAGGAGCCGCATGGTCGAGCTGATCGGCACGGCGAACGTCGCCAGCGCGGCGATCACGACGAGGCATGCCGCCGGCGGCATGCGCGCGGCACCGCATCGCAACCCGGCGCGGAGCCGCGGGGCATGATGACGGGGTGTCGATGGGATCGCGCGGTGCTGCACTCGGGCTCTTCGCTCGGAGGCTGAATCGCTCTGGGAGTCGGAAAAACCGCGGGTTTATAGGGGTGGCCGCGCCGGCGGGTCAAGGCATCGCGGCCGCCCGGTGGCGTCTGCAAGTCATGGCGGGGTGGGAGGTTATCGCCATGTCCACCGCTGACCGTGGGGGGCTGCCGGGGCGGACGGTCGCCGCGGCGACGCGGCAGGGGACGGGGCGAATGGAGCGATCGTGGCGATCCACGCGATGCGAGGGCGGGGAAAATACCGAACCACCCCGGCGATCCCGGTAAGATGGTCACCTTCGTTCGGCCGCATCGCGCAGCCCCCGCCCCTTAGCGAGTCGCCGACCTTGTCCGGCCCGTCGTACTCCAGCCTTTCCTCCCAATCCGCCGTGAACCCGTCGTTTGCCGACCGGATCGCGGGGAGGCTGATCGCCTGGCGCGGACTCCTGGCCCTCGTCGCGGTGGCGATTGCGGTCGTCTCCGTGGAACGATCGGGGCAACTGCAGTTTTCGCGGTCGATCGACACGATGTTCGACCGCAGCGATCCGGCGCTCGCGCCGTACGCCCGAATGACCCGGACCTTTGGTTCGAACGAGGTCGTCCTCGCCGCCTACGACGATCCCGACCTGTTCACGTCCGCCGGCATCGCCCGTCTGCGCGGCCTCGCAGAAGAACTCGCCTCGCTGCCGGGCATCGCCTCCGTGACGAGCCTGGCCAGCACGCCCCTTGGCGATCGGATCATCGATCTCGACGACGGGCTGACCGCGGGCTGGGCACGGCGGCTTGTCTCCTTGCTCGAGGGCTACGTCGTGGGCGCCGACCACCGCACCGCCTGTGTCGCCTGCGTGCTCGAGCCCCATGCCACCACCGTCGCCACCCCGCGGGCACAGGCAGTCTCCCGTGCCGGCACGATCGACCAGATGCGGGCTCGAATGGATCAGGTGCCGATGGGCACCGTCGCGGGCGAGCCCGCGATGCTCCGCGACGGCTTCGCGATGCTCGAGCGCGACGGCAACATTCTCGGCACGGGCAGCGGTTTGCTCGCGGGTGCGGTGCTCCTGGCGTGCTTCCGCAGCCTGCGCTGGCTCGTCGTGCCGCTCGCCGTGGTCTTGCTCGCACTCTGGAGCACCCGGGGCGTGCTCGCCGTCGCAGGACTCAAACTGACCATGGTTTCGACCATGCTGTCGGCGATGATCACGGTCGTCGGCATCGCCACCGTGACACACGTGATCGTCGAGTTTCGCCGGCAACGGTCGCTCGGCCTCGATCCGCAGGCCGCGCTGCGGGGGGCGCTTTCCGTCCTCTTCTGGCCCGTGGTCGGGGCGATCGCGACCGACGTCATCGGCTTCGGATCCCTCGTCGCGAGCAACGTCGGACCGGTGCACGACTTCGGGATCATGACATCGCTCGGCGCCGCGCTGGTGCTGGTGGCGATCGGACTCGTGCTGCCCTTTCTCGCGCTCGCCGGCAGATTCGACGCCGACCCGCGGATGGCCTGGGGCGAGGGCTCGCTGGAGCTCGGCCTCGACCGCATGGTGAAACGCATCGTGCGGCACCCCAGGCCGATCCTCGTGCTCTCGACGGTCCTGGCAGCCAGCGCCATCGCCGGGATGCGGTGGCTCACCGTCGAGACGGATTTCACGAAGAACTTCCGCGATTCGAGCCCCACCGTCGCGTCCTACGAGATGGTCGAGTCGCGGCTCGGCGGTGCGGGCGTGTGGGACGTGCTCGTGCCGGCCCTGGAGCCGATCGATGCCGACCAACTCGACGCTCTCGACCGTCTCGCCGAGCGGCTGCGGGAGGAGGTCGTGGTCAGCAACGCCGAGGGCCAGGACGTCGCCGCCCTGACGAAGGTGATGAGCGTCGCCGACGTCCTCTCGGCCGCCCCGCTGTTTCCGCGGAGACTGCAGGCGTTGACCGTCAACGCCATGCTCCGGCAGACCGGCGACGAGCCGCCGGCCTTCGTGCGGGCTCTGGTCGGCCGCGATCCGCAGGATGGCAGCACCTGGTTCCGCATCATGCTGCGTGCCCGCGAACGACAACCGTCCGCCGCCAAGCAGTCGATCATCGGCCAGGTGCGGCGGATCGCAGCGGAGGAGCATCCTTCAGCCCCCGGCCGCCCCGGCGCGGAAGTGACGGGTTTCTTCGTCCTCTTGTCGCAGCTCGTCGACCGCATGCTCTCCGATCAGTGGCTCACGTTCCTGCTGGCCACCGCGGGCATCTTCGCGTTGCTCGCGTTTTCGTTCCGCAGCCCCCTGCTCGCCGCGATCGCGCTGGTCCCCAACGGGCTGCCGATCTTCGTCGTGCTGGGCCTGCTCGGCTGGATGGGCGAGCGGATCAACATGGGCACCGCGATGATCGCGGCGGTGTCGATGGGGCTGTCGGTCGATAGCTCCATTCACTACATCACCGCCTTCCGCCGTCGGCTCACGGCCGGCTCGTGCACGGCTGCGATTGAAATGGCCCATCAGACGGCCGGCCGGGCGATGATCTTTTCGACGCTCGCGCTCGCGATCGGCTTCCTCGCCCTCACCACCAGCGGCTTCATGCCGACGGTGTCGTTCGGCTGGCTGTCGTGTCTCACGCTGCTCGGCGGCCTCGCGGGCAACCTGGTCGTGCTCCCCGTGCTGCTCGTGCTCCTCTCGCCGTGGATCCGGGCGACCTCCCCGGCGGGCTGAAAACGGGTACAACAGGTCCTCCCCCGGAGTGCCGAATGATGACCCGTGAGTTTCTCCCGTCCGCCGGCAGCGTCGTCTGCGAGCCGTCCATCCGCCCACAGTCGATCGAAGCCGACGCGGTCGTCGTGTTTCTCGCCGAGGGGGGCATCGGCACCGGCCCCATCGCGGAGTTCGACGCGGCCACGGGGGGGCTCCTGGCCCGGCTCGCGGCGGCCGGCGAACTCACCGGCCGGCGGTATGAGTGCGTGCCCCTCCTCGCCGCACCGGGTCTGCGGGCCGGACAACTCGTCGTCGTGGGCATCGGGAAGCGGGAAGCGGTCGATGCCGGCGTGCTCTACCGGGCCGCGGCCACGGCCGCCCGACACCTCGCGGGCCGCCCGCGCAGCCGGGTCGCCTTCGTGGCCGACGGCTCATGGACCACGCGGCAGGTCGAGCAGGCCGTGGCGGGGGCGGCTGTCGGCATGGTCGGTCAGGATCTGTACCGCGCCGAACCAAAACGGACCCGCTTCGGCACGACGATCTGGGTCGCCGCCCCGGTCGAGGCCCTCGAGCGGGGCACGGTCATCGCCGACGGCGTCAATCTCGCCCGGCGGCTCGTCAACATGGCTCCCGACGACATCTACCCGCAGTCCTTCTCGGAGGAGTGTGCCGCGATTGCCGGTCGCACGGGGCTCGACATCGATATCTGGGACGAGACCCAGCTCGTCCGCGAGCGGTGCAATGCGATGCTCGCGGTGGGCCGGGGGAGCGTCCGCTCGCCACGCCTGGTCATCCTGCGTTACCGCGGAGCCGGGCGGACAGGCCAACAGTCCGCGGCGACCGACGAGGCCCCCGACCTCGCATTCGTGGGCAAGGGGGTCACGTTCGACTCGGGCGGTCTCTCGCTCAAACCGTCCGACGGCATGCTCACGATGAAGTGCGACATGTCCGGAGCGGCGGCCGTGCTCGCCGCCATGGCCACGATCGCGGCCCTGCGACTGCCGATCAACATCGTGGCCGGCATCGGTCTCGTCGAAAACATGACGGGGCCGGCCGCCTACAAGCTCGGCGATGTGATCACCGCCCGCA
>SXHR01000092.1:0-2697 GCA_005773625.1 Planctomycetaceae bacterium
AGGGTCACCGGATCATGCTCATCGGCCATGAAGGACACGACGAGGTGATCGGCACGATCGGCCAGGCCCCCGACGCCTTCACGCTCGTGGAAACCCCCGACGACGTCGACTCGCTGCCCTTCGGCCCCGGCGACAAGCTGGCCTACCTCACGCAGACGACGCTCTCCGTGGACGACGCCTCGCGGATCATCACCCGCCTCAAGGAGCGGTTTCCGCAGATCGTCGGCCCGCCGAAGGGCGACATCTGCTATGCCCCCCAGGACCGCCAGGAGGCCGTTCGGCTGCTCTCGGACGGGGCCGAGATCGTGATCGTGCTCGGCAGCCAGAACAGTTCCAACAGCCAGCGGCTCGCCGAACTCGCCCGCGAGCGGGGCATCGCCGCCTACCTCATCGACGGCGCCAACGAGATCGAGCCGACGTGGTTCCGGGGAGACGAGACGGTCGTGATCACGGCCGGTGCGAGCGCCCCGGAGAGCGTGGTGCAGGACTGCATCGCGTGGCTGAAGCAACGGTTCACGGCCGACGTCGAGGAGCGGACGATCCGGCAGGAAGACGTCTATTTTCCGCTCCCCAAGGAACTGCGTGCCGCGGCAACGGCGGCGCAGCTCCCGATGGCCTGAGCGGGCCGGCGTGGTGAGCGATTCCGCCGCGGCCGCGTTCCCCGCCGCGGGGCCACGGCATGCCGAAGGGTGGTCAGCCCTTCATCAGGAGCGTCGCGCCGAGGCCGATCGCGAGCACGACCCCGAGGCCCACCGCGATCCACACCCCCAGCGGCAGGCCGCCGACGTTTTTCGGCTTCTTGATCACCGGCCCCGCCTTCGTCGCCGAGCCTCTCGCGGGGGATTTCTCGGTGCTGATGACGATCTGCGGAGGTCCGCCGGGGCCGGCGGCGGGCCGCGATTCGATCCGCGGCGGCGCGGGCTGGGCGCGGGCGATGCTCGACGGGGGCGGCGTGCCGGGCAGGCTGCCCGAGCCACTCGAGCCCTGCGGGGGCGGAAAGCTGAAAATGCCGCTCGAGGCGTTGCCGCTGCCGGGACCGCTTCTGACGATCACCCCGGAGGAACTCGCGCCCCCGACCTGGCGCCTGGGAAGTGAACGTCGCGGACCTTCCGCCTTGTGCACGGCCGATGCGTCGGCGGTGTTCGCCAGCCAGGACGCGAGCGCGTCGGCCACTTCGCGGGCCGACTGCGGCCGGCCGTCGGGATGCTTCTCCAGCATCCGGAAATAAAGCTCAGTGATCGCGACGGGCACGTCGGGGCGTTGGTCGAGGATGTTCGGCGGCGGCTTGTGGAGATGCGACTGGAGCCGGTCGGCGAGTTTGCCGGTGGCGAAGGGGGCCTTGCCGATGAGCAGGTAGTAGAGCGTGCAACCCAGGGAGTAGATGTCGGACCGGCGGTCGGCCTTGTGGCTGTCGGTCGCCTGCTCGGGGGCGAGGAAGTCGGCCGTGCCCAGCACCTTCTCGTCGTGCTCGCGGGTCAGCGATCCGTCCTCGTCACCGCCGGCCAGGGCGAGCCCGAGATCGAGGATCTTCACCGTGCCGCGGCCATCGAGAATCAGGTTGGCCGGCTTGATGTCGCGGTGCACGAGCCCCTCTTCGTGGGCATGCTGGAGGCCGGCGGCGGCCTGGCGGATGAAGTCGGCGGCCTCGCGCACGCCGAGCGGCCCGTCGCGCTTGACCTTCGCGTGAAGATCGATGCCGTCGACATACTCCATGGCGATGTAGTGGATCGCCCCGGCGGTATCGAGGTCGAACGTGCGAACGATGTTGGGGTGGCTGAGCCGGGCCGACTGCCTGGCCTCCCGCTCGAAGCGGGCGAGGTAGGAGGTCTGGTCGACCCGCTTCACCGGCAGCACCTTGATCGCCACCTTGCTGCGGAGCGACGAGTGTTCGGCGAGATAGACGCTGCTCATCCCCCCTGCCCCGAGCAGCCGCAGCAGCTTGTATTTGCCGAGCGTGAAGCCCTTGTGACGGCCCTTGAGCAGTTGCTCGATCTGCCACTTCGTCAGCAGGCCCGACTCGGTCAAGGCCGTGAGCATCGGCTCGGGAGGCGGCCCCGCGTGGCCGATCCAGGGCTCGGCGGCCGACATCAGCCGGTTTTCCTCCACCAGCCCGCTGCGGCGGACCACCTGGAGAAACTCGTCGACGCTCTGGACCTGACCCGCCATGGAGTGCACATTCGAGGAGGATGCCGGCGAACCCGCCGGCGCCGACCTCTTCATGGTACTCAAAAGATGCTCTTCGTGCTGTATTCGCGACGCGGGTGCCACCTCTGTGAACAGGCGGAAGACATGCTTGCCTGTCAGGGGATCGATGCGGCCGTCGTCGACGTGGACGGCGACGACGCGACCCGGGAGCGGTTCGGCCTCCGGGTGCCCGTTCTCGAGATCGACGGCATCGTCGCCCTGGAGGGCCGCTTCGACGACGCCGGGCTCCACCGGGTGATCGCCGCCGCAGGACGGTCACGGGCCTAGCAGGCTGTGGAGCACGCCCCACTCCGCGTTTCACGGCCGGTCCGGGGGAACGTGCTCCGCGGCGGCGGGGCCAGGGCCGGCTTTTTCAACAGCCGGTCAGCGGCAACCCCCGCCGGGACAGCTGGTCGGCGAGCAGCCGGGCCGACGTGAAGAGTTCGGCGTCCCAGCCGGCGGCCCGGGCCGCCGCCCCGTGCTCGGGAAGATAGTCGCAGAAGAAGATACGCG
>SXHR01000093.1:0-3655 GCA_005773625.1 Planctomycetaceae bacterium
AGCAACTCCCGTTTCTGACGGGCTGCGGGGCGCCGGTGATCGTGAGCATCGCCGGGGCCAGCGCGGCGGAGTTCGTGGCCCTGGCCGAACGGCTCGACGGCGTGCCCGGCATCGCGGCACTCGAGCTCAACGTCTCCTGCCCGAACGTCAGCCACGGCGTGGACCTCGGCTCGGACCCGGCCGCGTGCCGGGGCGTCGTGGCGGGCGTGCGGGCGGCGACGTCGCTGCCGGTGCTCGCCAAACTCACGCCCAACGTCACCGACATCGTGGCCATCGCCCGGGCGGCCCGCGACGGCGGCGCGGACGCCGTCACGCTGATCAACACCTGTCAGGGGATGGCGGTCGACTGGCGGCGGCGGCGGCCGATGCTCGGCAATGTCGTGGGGGGCCTGAGCGGGCCGGCGATCAAGCCCATTGCCCTGCGGTGCGTGCACCAGGTGCGGCAGGCGGTCGAGATCCCGATCGTCGGCGTCGGCGGCATCATGACGATCGACGACTGCATGGAGTTTCTCGTCACCGGGGCCTCGGCCGTGCAGGTCGGCACCGCCAACTTCGCCGAGCCGGTCGTCTCCACGCGGCTGCTCGACGAGCTGCCGGCGGCGGTGGCCGAACTGGGCGCCGCGCGGGTGGCCGACGTCGTCGGCACGCTCGCCGTGCCGAACTCGCACGTGGGCCCGCCGCCGACCGCGGCCGCCGCCGGGAGCCACGCATGAGCACGGCGGCGAAGCCCCCGGCACCGCCGCGGACCACCCGGGCGCTCTCCGGCATCCAGCCCACGGGCCGGTTCCACTGGGGCAACTACTTCGGCGCGATCCGGCAGTACATCGACCTCCAGCCGGGCGGCGGCCATCAGGCCGCCGACGAGGCCTACTACTTCATCGCCGACCTGCACGCGCTGACCACCGTCCGCGACCCGGCCCGCCTGCGGTCGCTCGTCCATGCGGCCGCCGTCGACCTCGTGGCCCTGGGCCTCGATCCCGACCGGGCCGTGCTCTTCGTGCAGTCCGACGTGCCGGAGGTGACGGAGCTCACCTGGCTGTTGATGACCGTCTGCCCGATGGGACTGCTCGAGCGGTGCCACGCCTACAAGGACAAGAAGACCCGCGGCCTGCCGGCCGACGCCGGCCTGTTCACGTATCCGGTGCTCATGGCGGCCGACATCCTCGCCTACGACGCCACCGTGGTGCCCGTCGGCGAGGATCAGGTGCAGCACATCGAGGTCTGCCGCGACCTCGCCGGCACCTTCAATCACCTCTACGGCGAGGTCTTCACGCTTCCCAAGCCCCGGCTCGTCGAGGGGGGCGCGAAGGTGCCCGGCACCGACGGCCAGAAGATGAGCAAGAGCTACGAAAACACGATCGACGTGTTCGAGGATCCGGCCGCACAGAAGAAGAAGATCATGCGGATCACGACCGATTCGCGGCCCATGGAATCGCCGAAGGATCCCGTGGGCGACCACCTCTTCGAGCTCTACTCGCTGATGGCCCCCGAGGCCGAGCGCACGCGGATGGCCGACCTCTACCGTCGCGGCGGCTTCGGCTACGGCGAGGTGAAGAAGGCCCTCGTCGAGGCGTCGGCGGCCTACTTTGCCGACGCCCGGGCGCGGCGGGCGGAGCTGGAATCGGATCCGGGCCGGATCGAGGCGATCCTCGCGGCCGGCGCGGCGAAGGCGCGGCTTCGCGCGGGCGAGGTGCTCGCCCGGGCGAAGCGGGCCTGCGGGCTGTCGCGGGGCGGGGCCGTGACGCATGCGGCGAAAGGATTGCGGTCATGAACGTCCTTGGAATTGGCACCGACATCACCGAGGTGCTCCGCATCGCGCAGATGATCGAACGGCACGGCGAACTCTTCGTCGGCCGTGTCTACACGTCGCTCGAGATCGAATACTGCCGTTCCCGCAAGATGGCGGCCCAACACTTCGCCGGCCGCTGGGCGGCGAAGGAGGCGGTGCTCAAGGCCCTCGGCACCGGCTGGCGGCGGGGCATCAGTTGGCGCGACATCGAGGTGACCAACGGAGCCGGCGGGCGGCCGCAGGCCGTCCTCCGGGGCGGCACGGAGGAAATGGCGGACAAGATGGGGATTCGTTGCATCCTCGTCAGCATCTCCCATTGCCGCTCCCACGCGACGGCCTACGCGATGGCGCTCGACGAAACACCGAGCACCTTCACGAGCGACATGCCGTGGCTCTGACGGGATGACGGCGGCGTCTCGCGCCGAGCCGGCGTGCCGTGCGGTCGCCGCCGGACGGGAGTCGGTATCAGCCCGCGAACTTCTGCAGTTCGGCGACGCCCCCGGGGAGCGTGAGCTGGGCGAGGGGCGTTCCTTCCGGAACGGGTGTCACGCCGTCACGCCGGGTGAGGGCGAGACTGGTCTGCCGCTTGAGGTGCTGCTCGAGCTCCTTTTTGAAGACCTCCTGACGGTCTTCGGGGAGCTTCGTGAAGGCCTCACGGCCGCGGCATTTCGGGAACGCCCGGCAGCCGAGCCATGGGCCGCGCTTGCCGTCGCGGAGGTTCATCAGATCGCCGCACTTGGGGCAGGCAATGTCGGTGACCAGGGGCGGTGGTGAGGGAAACTTGAGGTTGCCCTTGCGGTCGAGATTGAGGATGAACGCCGGCGGCTCGGCGGCTGCGGCATCCTTCGCCTTCTTGCCCTTCGGCTTGACCGGCCGAGGCTTGTCCTCGACGAGAAAATCGCCGAACCGGCCGGTCCGCTTCACCATCGGCACGCCGGCCGGCGAGAGGAGGTCGATCTGCTCCGGCAGCAGCGGCCGCCGCTGGCGGTCCACCGGCATGGCATAGCTGCAGGCCGGCCGCTCCTTGGGTTTGGCGACCCGTTTCGGCTTCTTCCCCTTGGCCGTCATCGCCGGGACGGGAGCCTCCTCGACGATCTTTTCGTTGTAGCCCGAGCAGGAGAGAAACTCCCCGCCGGTCTTCTTGCTGAGTTGATACATCAACCGGCGACCACACTCGGGGCAGGCGTATGCCGACCCTTCGGGGTTTTCCTGCACGTGGGGCTCTTTCATCGCCTCTTCGAGCTTCGGCGCGAGTTCGTCGTGAAACTCGTGGAGCATGTCGGTCCACTTCTTCGTGCCCTGCGCCACCTGGTCGAGTTCCCGCTCGATCTCCCGCGTGTAGCCGATCTCGATGAACTGGTCGTGGAAGCCCCGTTTCAGGAAGCCGGTGACGGCCTCGCCGATCGCCGTGGCTTGGAAGCGGCGTTCCTGCTGGACGACGTACCCACGGTTTTCGATCACGTTGATGATGCTGGCGTAGGTCGAGGGACGGCCGATGCCCTCCTCCTCCATCTTCTTGACGAGCGTCGCCTCGGTGTAGCGCGGCGGGGCCGCCTGGAACTTCTGCCGGGGCTCGATGTCAAAGGGGGCGAGCTGCGTGCCCTTGTCGAAGTCGGGCAGAACCTGGTCGCCGTCGTCCTTCGGGGTGCCGCTGATCGCGTAGAAACCGTCGAATCGCAGCACGCGGCCGTTGGTCTTGAAGACGGCCCCCGTGTCGCGGTCGCTCCGCCGCATGCGGACGCTCGTCGAATCCCATTCGGCGTCGGTCGCCTGACAGGCCACGAAACACTGCCAGATCAGCCGGTAGACCTTGAGCTGCTCGTCGCTGAGTGCCGAGGCGATGCTGTCGGGATCACGGGAGGCGTC
>SXHR01000094.1:0-8838 GCA_005773625.1 Planctomycetaceae bacterium
CGGCAATGCTGGAGCAGGCGGCAACGGCGGCGCTGGCGGGGCTGGCAGCCAGGGCGTGCTGGCCACCGGCGGAAACGGCGGCACGGGTGGCGACGGCGGTCATGGTGGCGTCGGCGGCGTCGCCGGCAACGGCGGTCAGGCGGGTGGTGCCGGTGCACAGGCCGGGTCGCAAGGTCTCGGCACGAGCGGCGGCACCGGCGGCAACGGCGGCACCGGTGGCAACGGTGGCCCGCCCGACACCATCGGCGGAACCGGCAACGGCGGCAATGGCGGCGATGGCGGGTCGGCCGGCGTGGGCGCGAACGCCGTCAACGGCGGCGACGGTGGCAACGGCGGCATCTACTACGGCAAGGGCGGTCAGGGTGGCGTTGGCTCCAACGGCGGCAGCGCCGGCAATCCCGGCCAGGACGATCCCGGCCCTTGAGCCCGCCGTTCGTCACACGACCCGCAGGCCCGCGGGCAGCCTGGCGTGAATCGTCAGGTCCCGACGGCAGGGATCGCGCTTTCGGCCAGCGACGCGGCGAAATCATCCGCCGTGATGTCACCGGCGGCCCGCGTGAACATGGTCGGCTGCTCGTAGGCGAACAGATGCCTGGGGCGAGCGAGTGCCGAAAGCAGCATCAGAATCAGACGTTCAGGAGAACGATCGCCCGCATCACGCCGTCTCCTTCCTCTGATAGACCAGCCACCGCATCTCGATCGGCGACTCGTGCCGCGGAACGTCGAACACGTCGAGGCCGCTCACCCAGTCGGCATACCAGCCGGTGGGCGGCCAGGCGCCGTTCGGCAGGTTTTGTTTTTCGTAGTCGTGGACCGGGTCGTCGGCCACGAGCACGAGCGGCAGCCCCGCGACGGCCGTCGCCACCTCCGGATACGTGAAGATCGAGGTGTAGACCTGCAGGCCGAGCTCACGGGCCGCCGCGTCGGGCGTGGAGCCCACCTGCGGCAGGAACACGTTCACCACGAGCCGGCCGCCGGGGGCGAGGCAGTCGGCGGCGAGCTCGAACATCTGCCGGAGCTCGTCCGTGGTGCGGAAGTCCGACGTCACCTCCGAAACCACGACGAGGGCGTAGTCGCGGCGGAGATCGTCTGACGAGGCGAAGACGTCCCGCTCGATCACCCGCACGGGCAGCGACTCCCGGGCGGCCTCGTCACGGAGGATCGTCGCGAATGCCGGCGTCATCTCCACCCCGTCGACCGGATGGCCGCGGCGGGCGAGCGCCAGCGCGTTGCGGCCCGTGCCCGCGCCGATGTCGAGCACGGGACAGGCGGCGGGCGTCGCGGCCTCCGCCGCGAGGGCCGACACGCGGGCGTCGGCCGTCGTGCCGAAGTAAGGGGGCTGCCGCGCGGCCACCCAGCGGTCGTAGGCCTCCGCGAGCGAAGCCACCTGGGGGTTCACGGTGTACGTCACGTTGAGCCCCACGGGCGACTCGTAGGCGATCACGATCTCGGCCCGGGGCGAGGCCGCGTAGGCCGCGGCGAGCTGGCCGGCGAGCACCGTTCGCAGGTGGGCCCGCTGGTCGGCGTCGAACGCGATGCCGATCGCCGCAAACGACCGCTCGCAGACCGCCTGGTAGTCGTCGAGCATGGCGGGCACCGCCGGCAGCCGGATCTGCCCGCTCACCGCCGCACGACGGAGCAGCCGCCGCACCATCGGCCCGCGGAACGGCCCGCCGGTGGCATCGCCCGTTTGCGACGCGTCGGCCGACGGCGGGTCGACGCGGGGCATCTGCTTGGCCGCGAGGTCGCGGTTGGCGGCGATCCGCTGCCGGTCGTCGTCGGGCAGGTCGGAGCGGGCCAGGAGTTTCTGGCAGATCGCGACGGTCTCGGCATGCCTGCCGATCCAGGAAGCGCACACGGCCTGCTCGTCGAGCGCCCGCCACTGGTAGACATCGTCGCGGACGAAGAGCAGGTCGCCCGCCGGCAGCGGGAGCCGGGCGGCCCGTTCGGCGAAGAGGTGACCGGCCGCGTAGTCCGCGTTGACGCGATGGTGGCGGGCGATGGCGTGGAGCGGCTCGGCCCGCGTGGGCCGTCGGCTCCAGGCCCGCAGATAGGCGGCCTCCACGAGCGGCCAGGGCTCGCCGGCCGCCTCCATCACCTCCGCGGCCCGGTAGGCCGCATAAAACACCTCTTCGTCCCAGCCGCCCATGCCGGTGCGGCGCTCGAACCACTCACGGGCCTTGGCGAAGTCGCCGGCCCAGGCGTAGCTCTGGGCGAGGTAGAAGACGCTGCGGCGATCGTCGGGGTTGCGGTCGACCTCCACCTGGAGGATCTCCGCGTCGCGGGCGTACTTGAGCGGGTCGCGGTTGCGTGCGCCGAGCCGCCGGGAGCGGATTGCGTAGGCGCCCTCGAGCTGCGTCTCGGTGTGCGGCACGTCGCACATGGCCACCTCGTGGAGCACACCCACGTAGCGCCACGGCACGCCGTCACGAAAGAGCTGGCGACGCCAATAGGTCGTGCCGTCGCTGATCCGCAGGCTGTAGCCGTCGGCGGAGAGGCGGCCGAAGTCGATCGTGCCCTCCACCGTGTCGTCGGCATCCATCACCCAGATGTAGTCGGCACGGCCCTGGGCGAGCCCGAGCGCCTCGGTGCGGTTGTGCCCGAAATCCCGCCAAGGCCGCTCGTGCAGTTCACCGGGAATCCCCCGCTCCGCCATGAGCCGGCGGATCACCTCCTGCGTACCGTCGGTCGAGCCGGTGTCGACGATCACCCATGAGTCGATCAAGGGCGCGACGGCGGCGACGAGTTCGTGGATGATCTCCGCCTCGTTCCGCACGATCATGCTCAGGCAGATCGTCGGCCGCCGGCCATCACCCCGGGACACTGCGGCAGCCTTCGTCGTCATGCTGTCTGTGACCGTTCGCCCACGCGTGCGAGACCCATGTCCATGAAGTCGAGCTGCCACGAGGACTGGAAAAAAGTCCGGGCGAACAGCTCGCGGTCGCCGTCGCTCCTTCCCGGAAGCGTGCCTTCCTTCGCCACCTCCGCGAGAATCTCCCGGATCGTGCGGCGGCCGTCCAGATGCGCGAGCAGGGCGAGCTGGGCCGGCGTGAGCTGCATCCGCCAGCCGGGTCGGAAGACCGCCTGGCCGTCGAGGCCGCAGCGGTGGCGAAACGCCGGCACGTAGCCGGGCCAATCCCGCGAAGAGAAATCGATCCGGTAGGAATCCTGCGGACGGTCGGCACGGCACGCCGTGAAGAAGTGGCAGGCGTTGCGGGTGTTGATCCGCTCCATCACGCCCCACCGCCGCCGATCGGGGAGGGCGGCCACCGCTTCATGAAACCCGCCGCGGGGGGGCGCGGGGGGCTCGTATGACGACTTCAGGAACCAGCCCTGGAAGACGAGCCCGGCGGAGGCGACGAGGTCGAGGCAGTCGTCCACCGTGTAGCTGCGGTCGCGGCCGTGGAGGAAGGTGTCGACGAGCCCGGCGTCGAACCTGAGGTCGGGGGCGAACGAGAGATAGCTCCGCACCGGATGGTCGGCCGGCAACAGCGAGATCGCCTCCTTCACGGTGAAGAGCGAGGCCTCGTCCTGGGTGAGTCCGATCTCGCGAAAAACCCCCTGCATGATCTCGACGCCGATCCGGCCGTAGCGGGCGTAGAGCATGATCGCGGCCACGCCGTGGGGCTTGAGCAGGCCCGCGAGCGACTGCATGCCCGCCTCGGGCGAGGCCATGTGGTGCAGCACGCCGGTCGAGACGACGAGGTCGAAGTCACGGCCGAGCGTGCCCGCGTCCTCGATCGGCAAAAGGTGCAGCTCGAGATTGCGGAGGCCGTATTTTTCCTTGAGGAAGCGGTGGTGTTCGAGCGACGGCCCGCTGACGTCGATGGCCGTGACCTTCGCCCGCGGGTTGGTGTGGGCGAACACGGCCGCCTGGTTCGTGCCGCAACCGGCCACGAGGATGTCCATGTCGGGCTGGTACGCCCGGTCGGGCCAGAACATCCGGTGGGCGTGACTCGGGTCGAACCACTGCCAACTGCCGGCGAGCCAGCCGGGCAGGTCCACGATCGGTTCGGGGTAGACCCATTTCCGGTATTGCCCGGAAACGACGTCGGCGAGTGGATCGGCGGCCATGTCCAACGTGCTCCTCCTGCACGGGCGACAAGCATAGCCTCAGGGAGCATCCGTTTGGGCGGGCGGCCTCCTTCAGCACCGGCATGTCCAACGCCCGATCCTGCGCCCTCAGCCGAAGAGCTGCGTCCAATGCTCCTCGTAGCGGCCAAGTCCGGTCCGCTTGTGGCTTCCCAGCATGTTTTTGTGATGGCCGGGGGAATGCCACCACATCTGGATCGCGGCCGCGCCCAACTTCGTGCCGGCGGCGATGTTCTCCCCGGAGGCCGTGGTGCCCGCCGCCTTCGCCCTGCTCCAGGGCGTTTCCCGCCCCGGGACGGGCGACTCGTGGGCGAAGAATCCCTTGGTGCACATATCCTCGGAGTGGACGCGGCACGCCGTCACGAGCCCGGGGTCGATCACCAGCGCGTTCAGGCCGATGAGCATGCGAACCTGGTTGAGTTGCTGGATCCCGCGGGCCTCCTCGGGGTCGATGTTGCGGGACAGGGCCACGTTGGCGGTGAGCACCTGCCGGTCGGCTGGTGAGATCATCGGACTGGCGAGCAGTGCGGCGAGTTCCTCGGCGGCCTCGAGCTCCGCTTTGACTTTGGCCGTGTCGGAGAAGGCCGGAAGGCGGCGTCGATCCTCCTCCGGCATGCACTCGGCGGCCCGCTGAGCCCACTCCGCGAGCTGCAGGAGCCGCTGCCGCTCGACCGCCAGGTCGGGATCGTGCGCCAATACTTCGGACGGCGTGACGGCGAGCATCTCCCCGAGCCGGCCGATCGCCGGGTCGCTCTTCTGCTCGATCGCCTCCTTGGTGAGGTCGCCAAGCGCGGCGACGTCGAGAATCGTCTTTCGCAGTGTGGCGATCTCGGCACCCTGATCCCCCTCGACCTCCCGCCGACGCAACACCTCGCCCGCGGCCCTGCGGAAGGCGGCGGTGTGTTTGGGCAGCCGCTGGAGAAACTCGGCGCGGGCGAGCGTATGCAGCCGACGGCCGCCTTGGGCGCCGAGGGCGATGAGACCGTCGGCGGCCGCACGCCGAGATTCGTCCGATTCGGCCTTCTTGAAGTCGGCCTGGAGGCTCCGGAGGCCCTCGCCGGCTTGTGTGACGGCATCCTCGCCGCGGCCGGTGGCCGGATTCGTCGGGATGCCGGCAAACAACGCCAGCACGACAGCAACGCTGCGGAGGGGGACGACGGCGGCCGCGACGCGAAAGATCATGGAGCCCCTCAGGATACGCGACACCGTGGTTCGCCGGCCAGTCGGCGGCATCCCGCGCCGAGGCGTCGCTCGCTGATGGCCGGGGGCGATTCCGGGTATTCTGCCCGGCATGAGCGAATTGCCCAAAGCAGGCGGACGCACGATCGTGATCGCGGAGGACAGCCGCGTGCAGGCGCAGATCCTCAAGCGGGCGCTCGAGGGCCGGGGGCATGCCGTGCACCTCGGCGGCAACGGCGTGGAGGCCCTGGCGCTCGTCCGCCAGCACCGGCCCGCCATGCTCATCTCCGACGTCGAGATGCCGGAAATGGACGGCCACGCCCTCTGCCGGGCCGTGAAGGGCGATCCCGATCTCCGCCGCACCCCCGTGCTCATGCTGACCGCGCTGGCCGCGACGGCCGACATCCTCGACGGCCTTCAAGAGGGCGCCGATGCCTATGTCACCAAGCCCTACGAGGCGGAACACATCCTCGAACGCATCGAGCACCTGCTCGCGCAGGATCCAACGGGCGACAAGCCGGGGGAGCCGTTGGAGTTCCACTACGGCGGCAAGGCGATGCGGCTCGACGTGACCCGCCGCCAGCTCCTCAACCTGCTCCTCTCCACCTACGAGAACATCCTCCAGCAAAACTCCAAGCTGGCCGAGATGCACCGCGACCTCGCCGCGACGAGCGGCCAACTCGAGGCGAGCCTGCGGAAGACACGGGAACTGCTCTACAAGGTCTTTCCGCGGCGGATTGCCGATGAGCTCGCCGAAGGTGGGCAGAGCGAGCCCAGACACTTCGACAGCGTGACGGTCCTGTTCACCGACTTCGTGGGCTTCACGAAGACCGCCGAGACGATGTCGGCGCGGCAACTCATCGAGGACCTGGAGCGGTATTTCCGCCGGTTCGACCAGCTGCTGGCCGACTGCGGCATGGAGAAGCTCAAGACGATCGGCGACGCCTACATGGCGGCCGGTGGCGTGCCCGAACCGAACGAATCCCACGCGAGGGACGCGGCGATGTTCGCGCTCGGCATCCGGGAGTTCGTCGCCGCGACGGGCCGGGAACGCGAGGCGGCGGGCCTGTCGTTCTTCCCCATCCGGATCGGCCTGCATACCGGGCCGCTCGTGGCGGGAGTGATCGGGGAGCAGCGGTTCCTCTACGACCTCTGGGGTGACACGGTCAACACCGCCAGCCGGATGGAGAGCCGCGGCGAGCCGGGGCGGATCAACATGTCGGCGGCCACGCACCGGCTCGTGGAGCCGTGGTTCGAATGCACGTCGCGGGGTCGGATCGAGGTCAAGGGCAAGGGCGAGGTGGAGATGTTTTTCCTCGAACGGCTCAAGCCCGAGTTCAGCGCCGACGCCGCGGGGCTCGTGGGCAACGAGCGGTTTCACTCCGCCCGTGCGGCCGCTCCCGCCGCCGGTTCCCTGCCGCCGGTTCCGGCGCGACGACCGGCCGACTAGGCTAGGCCTGCCCGAGGTGCGTGGCCCGGCCCCGCTCTCCGCCCGCCCACACCCCCCACCCACATCCTCCAACTGGTGGCCCCGTGCGCACGATCGAAATCTACGACACCACGCTCCGCGACGGCTCGCAGGGGGAGGGCGTCAACTTCTCCCTCGAAGACAAACTCGCCATCACCCGCCGGCTCGACGAGGCGGGGATCGACTTCATCGAGGGAGGGTATCCGCTCTCCAATCCCAAGGACGCGCAGTATTTCGAGCGGGTGCGATCCCTCACGCTCGCCCACTCGAGGATCTGCGCCTTCGGGATGACCCGCCGCCGGGGCATGACGGCCGCCGACGATCCCGGCATGAAGGCCCTGCTCGCCGCCGAAACGCCGGTCGTGACGATCGTGGGCAAGACGTCGGCCTTCCACGTCGCCGAGGTGCTCGGCGTGTCCCGCGAGGAGAATCTCGCGATGATCTCCGACACCGTGGGCCACCTCTGCCGCGCGGGCCGCGAGGTCTTCTACGACGCCGAACATTTCTTCGACGGCTGGAAACTCGACCCCGACTATGCCCGCGACACGATTCTTGCGGCGGCCCGCGCGGGGGCGACCCGGATCGTGCTCTGCGACACCAACGGCGGCACGCTCCCCGACGAGGTCGCGACGCTCGTCCGCGAGGCCGTCGCCGCGCTCGCCGCGGCCGCCTGCACGGCGGCCGTGGCCATCCACAGCCACAACGACTGCGACCTCGCGGTCGCCAACTCGCTGGCGGGCGTGGCGGCGGGCGCCGTGCAGGTGCAGGGCACGATCAACGGGATCGGCGAACGGTGCGGCAACGCCGACCTGATCTCCGTGGTCGCCAACCTCGCCCTCAAGGCACCGGGGCACCGCGTGCTCGGCGGTTCGGGCACCGCCCATCTGACGGAACTCTCACGGTTCGTCTACGAGACGGCCAACATGTCGTATCGTCCCGGTCAGCCGTTCGTGGGCTCGAGCGCCTTCGCCCACAAGGGCGGAATGCACGTGCACGCCGTCGCCAAGGCGACGGAATCATACGAGCACATCTCCCCCGAGGCCGTGGGCAACTCGCGGCGGATTCTCGTCAGCGAACTCTCGGGGCGGTCCAACATCGCCGCGATGGTCACCCGGGCCGACTTCAGGAACGATCGCGTGCTCCTCGACAAGGTGCTCGCCGAGGTCTGCCGGCTCGAGAACGAGGGCTGGCAGTTCGAGGCGGCCGGGGCATCCTTCGAACTGCTCGTCGAGCGGTCCGCCGGGACCTTCGCGGCCCGGTTCGAGAAGGAGAGCTATCACGTCTCCGTGGAGAGTCGCGACGGCCGGGACGTGCGGACCGAGGCGACGGTGAAACTGCTCGTGGGGGGCGCGCACCGGCACGAGGTGGCCGAAGGGGACGGCCCGGTCAACGCCCTCGACGCCGCCCTCCGCAAGGCGCTCGACGTCGCCTACCCGGCGCTCTCGCGGATGCACCTCCTCGACTACAAGGTCCGCGTGATCAATGCCCAGGAGGGCACGGCCGCGAAGGTCCGCGTGTCGATCGAGAGCACCGACGGCGAGAGTGTGTGGGGCACCGTTGGGGTGAGCGAAAACGTGATCGAAGCCAGTTGGCTGGCCCTCGCCGACTCCTTCCACTACTTCCTCTCGCGGGAACGGGCCGGCGAATAACGTTGCCCTGACGCGGACGGCATGGTATCCTCGGGGCTGTTCGGAAATCGATGATGGCCCGGCTCGAACCCGTTTCGAGCGCCCCGGGCCGCGATCGCATCTCTCGAAGCGGCCTCTCCGCGTTGCCAGGCGACCTGCCCTGAGCCGCGTGAGCCTCATGCCGCTTGGCAGGCGGTGATCCATCGTCAGGATCGCCGCACCCGTGCGGACCCGCCTCCGGGCAGTCGTTTTCCCCCTCCGTTCATTGCCCCCCCGTTCACAAGGATCTCCGTTTTGGATACCCACGCCACGTCCCCCGCCGCCCCGAACACCTTCACCGATCTCGGGCTCACCGAACTGCTGCTCCGCGCGCTCGCCGCCGAGGGCTACACGGTGCCCACGCCGATCCAGACCCGGGCGGTGCCGCCCATCCTCGCCGGTCGCGATCTGATCGGCTGTGCCCAGACCGGC
>SXHR01000095.1:0-4192 GCA_005773625.1 Planctomycetaceae bacterium
CTCGTCGAGAAACAGCGTGCCACGGTCGGCCCGTTCAAACCATCCCTGGTGCTGCTGGGACGCGCCTGTGAAGCTGCCCTTCTCATGTCCGAAGAGCTGCGAGTCGATGAGGTCCGCCGGAATCGCTCCGCAGTTCACGCGGATGAATGGCCCGTCGGCTCGCTTGGATCTCGCGTGGATCGCCCGCGACACCACCTCCTTGCCTGTGCCGGTCTCGCCGAGGATGAGCACCGGCAGATCGGACGACGCGACGAGCTCGACCCGCTCCATGACGTGCTTGAGGCCCGTGCGGGCTCCGACGACATCCTCGTTGATTTCCTGGCGGCCCAGCCGGGAGAGAAGGGTCTGCCGGTCGGCCTCCGCGGCCTCGCGGAGCGCGCGGAGTTCGTGGAGCCGGGCGTCGTTTTCGACGGCGGCGGCCAGCGGCTCCAGCAGGCGACGAAACAGCCCGACCTCGCTCTCCGAGAAACCGTGTCCGGGCGTTGCAACGGCCACGAGAAGGCTCGGCTGTCCATGATCGGTCCGCAGCGAACCGATGAGCGCGGATCGATCGATGCCGCTCGGCAGCGAGTCTCGGAGCCATTCACTCGATGAGCCATCGGCGCGGGATGCGATCCCGTCGGATCGGAGCCAGCGATTGACACGCTGCCAGGCCGTCGGGGTGAGGGTGGGGCCGCGGGCCGACGGCTCGAACCCGCGATCCTCTCCTCCGCTGGCGATGGTTTCGATCGATCGCGTGGCGTCGTCCGGCTTGAGGACGGCAAGGCCGCGGAGGTGCATCTCGGACGCGATTTCCCGCGCGATCGAGGTCAGCGAAGCCGAGATCTCGATGTGGCGGCAGGCTTCCCGCCACGCCGCGGCAATGGCTGCTTCGGCTCGGTCCGGTTGGGTGGTGGTGTTCATTTTTACGATGAAAAAAGTCTACCCATGATAGACGATGGCCTCTGTCCAGCAAATAGCAAGGATTATGCCCGTCATGTTCCGTGATATGCCACGGCTTCCCGTGCTGGGTTGTGGGGTCAGGGTCGCTGATTCCCCGTCCATTTTCCGCCGCTTCGCTGGCTTGAAAAGCACGCCGGAAGGTGGGGTTGTCTGGGAGAGGGCACACCCTCTCCGCGACGGCTTTGACGACATGGCACGCGGTTTGCGACTGCGTCACCCGTCGAAACCCCGGAGTGCCCCGCCTCATGAATCGTCCTTGGACTGCTGTCGGTCTGGTCGTCTGCCTCGGGGTGATCGCGGTTGCCGGCGGCTGCGGCCGATCGACCGCCGACCCCACCACGCGCGTTGATGCCTTGGGGGCCGTCGAGTTGCTCAACGTTTCCTACGATCCGACGCGGGAACTTTATCGCGACATCAATCAGACCTTCGTCCGCCACTACGCCGAGGAACACGGCCGGGCCGTCGAGATCAAGCAGTCGCACGCCGCCTCCGGCAGCCAGGCCCGGGCCGTGATCGACGGCCTGGAGGCCGACGTCGTCACGCTCGCCGTCTGGCCCGACGTCGAGGCCGTGGCCAAGGCCGGCCTCCTCAGTTCCGACTGGGAGAAGCGGTTCGACAACCAGTCGGTGCCCTATCACTCCGTCGTCGTGTTCGTCGTGCGGAAGGGCAATCCGAAGGGGATCAAGGATTGGCCCGATCTCGTCAAGGACGATGTCTCGATCATCACGCCCAACCCGAAGACCTCGGGCAACGGCAAATACAGTTTCTTGGCCGCCTGGGGATCCGTTCTCGCCACCGGGGGCGAGGAGGAAGACGCGCGGGCATTCGTCACCGAGATCTATCGCCGCACGCCCGTGCTCGACACCGGGGCCCGGGCCGCCACCGCCACCTTCTCCCAGAAGGGCATTGGCGACGTGCACCTGACGTTCGAAAACGAGGCCCACCTCGAGGTCGATGAGTCGGGTGGGGAGCTCGAGATCGTCTACCCGTCGCGTTCGATCCGCGTCGATCCGCCTGTGGCCGTCGTCGACACCACCGTCGACAAAAAAGGGACGCGGCATGCCGCGGAGGCGTACCTCGGCTTTCTCTATTCGCCCGAGGGGCGGGCGATCGTCGCCAAGCACCACTACCGGCCGTGGGGTGAGAGCCCGCCGATGCCGGCGCCGGGCGAGGTCTGGCCGGAGATCGTGACCTTCGACATCAGCCTGGTGGGCGGCTGGCAGGCGGCGACGCCGAGGTTCTTCGGTGAAGGTGGCGTGTTCGACAGCATCTACCAGCCCAACGGCGGCTGACCCACGGGAACCCCATGCCGTCTCCACAGTCCACCATGATCGCCTTCGCCGTCGATCCGTCGCCGTTGCAGGCCCCGCCAGCCGGGCGTGGACGGAGCGCGGCCGGCCCGTATCGTCGTCGCCGCCGATCCGCGGTGCTGCCGGGTTTCGGCACGAGCGCCGCCATCACGTCCACCGTGGTGCTGTCGCTGATCGTGTTTCCGCTCGCCGTGCTCGTGCTCCGGGCCGCGTCGCTCGGGCCGGGTGGTTTCATCGCCGCGGCGTGGACGCCGCGGGCCCGCGCCGCTTATGCGGTGTCGCTCGGGGCGTCGCTGATCGCCGCCGCGGCCAGTTCGCTCCTGGGCCTCGTCGTGGCCTGGGTGCTCGCACGAATCGAGTTTCCGGGGCGGCGGCTGCTCGACGCCCTCGTGGACGTGCCGCTCGCGCTTCCGACCGCGGTGGCCGGGCTCGTGTATTCCGCGCTCTACGTGCCCCAGGGCTGGCTCGGCCAGTGGCTGGTGCCGCTCGGCATCAAGGGGGCGTATTCCTTTCTCGGGATCGTGCTCGTGCTCGTGTTCGTGAGCCTGCCGTTCGCGATCCGCGTGGTGCAGCCCGTGATCGAAAGCCTCGACCGCGACACCGAGGAGGCGGCGCGAATCCTCGGGGCCTCACGGCTCCAGACGTTTCTGCGGGTGGTGCTGCCGGGGATTCTCCCGGCGGTCGTGACGGGCTTCGCCCTGTCGCTGGCCCGCGCTCTCGGCGAATACGGCTCGGTGGTCTTCATCTCGGGCAACATGCCCTTCAAGACGGAGATCGCCCCGGTGCTCGTCGTGGCGAGGCTCGAGGAGTTTGCCTACGCGGAGGCGACGACGGTCGCCGTGATGCTGCTCGCGATGTCGCTCGCCTTGCTCGTCATCGTCAATGCCCTTCAGCAGCGACTCACCCACAACGCCCGGTAATCGCCCCGGCGAACCACAGCCATGCCGACACCCCGCACCTCCACCATCGACCCGCCCAGAGCCGTCTCGGCCCTGATCGTCACCGCGGCGGTGGCGATCGTCGGGCTGTTGATCGTGGTGCCCCTCGCGAGCGTGTTCTACGAGGCCTTCTCCGGGGGCGTCGCCGGGTGGTGGCGGGCGGTCGCCCACGACCCCGACACGCGGCACGCGATCTGGCTTTCGCTCACGGTGGCGCCGGTCGCCGTCGCGATCAACACGGTGTTCGGCGTTGCGGCCGCGTGGCTCGTGGCCCGGTTCCGCTTTCCCGGCAGGTCGCTCCTGATCTCGTTCTTCGACGTGCCGTTCGCGGTGTCGCCCGTGGTGGCAGGGCTCGCGCTCGTGCTGATCTTCGGCCGGCAGGGGCTGCTCGGCCCCACGCTGGCCTGGCTGCAATGGAAGGTGATCTTCGCCTGGCCGGGCCTCGTGCTCGCCACCACGTTCGTCACGCTGCCGCTCGTCGTCCGTGAACTGATCCCCGTGATGGAATCGATCGGCCCCGACGAGGAGCTGGCGGCCGTGAGCCTGGGTGCCAGCGGCTGGCAGGTGTTCTGGCGGGTCACGCTGCCCAATATCCGCTGGGCGCTCCTGCACGGGATCGTGCTCGCCAATGCCCGGGCGATGGGGGAGTTTGGCGCGGTCTATGTCGTCAGCGGCCACATCGCCGGCGCCACCGACACCATGCCGCTGCGGGTCGAGAAGCTCTTTCAGGAATATCGCCAGCCGGCATCGATGGCGGTGGCGAGCGTGTTGGCCGGCCTGGCGCTGGTCACGCTCGTCGTCAAGTTCGTGATCGAACATCGGCTGGAGGCTGAAGCCCACGAGTTGGAACTCGCGCGGGCGACGGACGGGACAACCCACGACGCGACGCTGGAGGCGACAGGCTCATGAGCATTCATATCCGCGACATATCGAAGGCATTCGGCTCGTTCAAGGCGCTCGACGGGGTGTCGCTCGACGTGCCCGATGGCACGCTTCTGGCCC
>SXHR01000096.1:0-3802 GCA_005773625.1 Planctomycetaceae bacterium
CCCGCGCCGGTGCGGCCGAGCAGGCCGATCTTGGCGCCGGGAT
The DNA here is from genome assembly GCA_005773625.1 of Planctomycetaceae bacterium. GTDB lineage: Bacteria > Planctomycetota > Planctomycetia > Pirellulales > UBA1268 > QWPN01. Next base: position 44 of record SXHR01000096.1, read on the forward strand.
AGAACGCGAGATTGACGTTCTTGAGGAGTTCGCGCTGGCCGAACTTCTTGGTGAGGTCGGAAACCTGGAAGATGAAGGCGGGGCCCATCGGATGAAACGTCGCTCCACAAAAGGGGAAGAGGGGAAGTGTGTCTCCTGGCCGATCCTAGCAAATACGGCGACGCATCATGAGGGCTCGTTGCAGCGCTCGGGGGCATCCACTACCATGCCTTGCGGCATTTTCGACGCGGAAATTCCCGGCCCGACGCAGAGGAGCCCCCATGCCCGAGTACGCCCACCCCGAACTGCTGGTTTCCACCGATTGGGTGGCCGAGCACCTCTCCGACCCCGCGGTGCGGATCGTCGAGTCGGACGAAGACCGGGCTCTCTACACGCAGGGGCACATCCCCGGGGCCGTTGAAATCGACTGGGCCGTCGATCTCCAGAACCAGACTGAACGGGACTACATCGACCGGGCGGCCTTCGAGAAGCTCTGTGCGGAGCGGGGCATCTCCAACGACACCACCGTCGTCTTCTACGGCGACAAGAACAACTGGTGGGCCTGCTACGCCTTCTGGGTCTTCAAGCTCTACGGCCACGCCAACTGCCGGATCATGAACGGCGGCCGCAAGCGTTGGGAGCTCGACGGCCGGCAGTGGTCGAACGACCGCGTCTCGTATCCCCATGCACGCTACACGGCTCCGGAGCAGGACGGCTCGATCCGCGCCCTCCGCGACGAGGTGCTCAAGCACCAGAAGGCCGGCAAGCAGCTGCTCGACGTGCGGTCGCCCGAGGAATACCGGGGCGAGCGGATGCACATGCCCGACTACCCCAACGAGGGCGCCGTCCGAGGCGGCCACATCCCCGGCGCCGTCAACGTGCCATGGCCCATGAACTGCAACGATGACGGCACGTTCAAGTCGGCCAAGGAGCTGGAGAAGCTCTACGTCAAGGAACTGAAGATGAAGCGGCGGTCCCCCACGATCGCCTACTGCCGGATCGGCGAGCGGTCGAGCCTGACGTGGTTCGTGCTCACCTACCTGCTGGGCTTCGGCAACGTCAAAAACTACGACGGTTCCTGGCTGGAATGGGGCAACTGCGTTCGGGTGCCGATCGCCAAGGGCGCGGAGCCCGGCGGCCCCGCCGCGGCGGCCGGCTCCTCGAGTCCGGCCGTGCACGCCTAGCTCATGGAAAGCATCCAGCAGCGGCTCGACGAACTGATCGGAGAGTTTGCCGATCTCGATGCCCGTGAAAAACTCGAACTGCTCGTGGACTTCGCCCACGGGCTTCCGCCGCTCTCGGCCGAGCACGAAGCCCGGAAGACCGTGGAGGACAGGCGGGTGCACGAGTGCCAGACGTCGGTCTTCCTCTGGACGGAGGGCACCACCGATGCCGCGCAGCTGGTGGCGGAGGTGGCGGCCGAGGCTCCCACCGTGAAGGGCTTCGTGGCGATCCTGGCCGACGCCATCAACGGCCGGCCAGTCGCCGACGTGGCGGCGATCTCCGACGACATGCTCGAGCGGATGGGACTGGCGGACGTGCTCGGCATCCTCCGAACCCGCGGCCTGCGGGCGATCGTGGCCCGGGTGAAGCGCGGGTTTGCCGAGCATGCCAACGCGGGCCCCAACGTAGGCCCAAACGCGGGCCCAAACGTAGGCCCAAACGCGGGCCCTTGACCGGCTCGGGCCGGTCGGAAGCGGACAAAAGGGAGTGATCGACAGCATGTCGCCAGCAGAAAAAGTCGTCGCCGGCATCGACCTCGGCGGCACCGCCATCAACTACACGTTCCTCGACGAACGCGGCCAGTTCCTGATCCAGGGCCTCTGCGAACACCCCGCCCGGAGCGTCGAGGGCCCCGGGGTGTGCATCGGACAGATCGCCGATGGCCTGGCGGTGGCGGCCGCGAAGGCCAATCTGGCGAAGGACAAGCTCGTCGCCGTTGGCCTCGACACGCCGGGCCCGGCCAGCGGCCGGGGCGTGCTGAGCCGCCGCGGCTCGACCAACTTCGTCCACCCCTCGTGGGCGGGCTACGACATCCGCGCGGGTCTCGAGGAACGGCTCGGCCTCCCCGTCACCTACCTCAACGACGGCAACGCGGCGGCGCTCTGGGGCCATGTGTCGATCTTCGGCTCCGAGAACGACGCCACGAGCGTGTCGGCGATCATCGGCACGGGCCTCGGCGGAGGCGTGGTCACCGGGGGCCGCGTCGTCACCGGCCGCAACGGATTCGGCGGTGAACTCGGCCACGTGCTGATCCCCTACCAGTCGATCCCCGGCATCGAAGGCCTCGCGCCGGGTTGCAACTGCGGGCGGACGGGCGACCTCGAGTCGCTCTGCTCCTTGACCGCGATCCGCCGCACGCTGCTGCCGCATTTCCTGGCGAAGAACCCGGGGCACCCGCTCGCCGCGGTCGGCGATCCGGGCGAGGCTGCAAAACAGGTCCGCGGCCTGGCGGAGCGGGGCGACCGGCTGTGCCTCGACATCTTCCAGGTTCAGGCCCGGGCCCTGGCGCTCTTCTTCGACGAGATGATCAACGTCTTCGACCCCGACGCACTGGTCGTGGGGGGCGGCGTCGTCGAGACCTCCGAGGAGTTCCGCGGCTGGTTCATCGCCGAGATTCGCGCCGGCATGCCTCCGCAGCGGGACGAGCAGGCCGACCTGCCGATTCACGTGATGCCCAGCGGCGATTCAGCCGGCGCTCGCGGTGCGGCGATCGACGCGGCCCGCATGGTCCGTGAACGCGGCCTCTGAGCCTCCCGCAGCAGGCTCCGCAGTTCACGCCACGCGGTCGATGACCGGCAGCGCCGGAAGACCATTGGGCTGGAGCCGCAATCCGGGCGCGGCGACCGGGGGGAGCGGATCACGCTTCGACTTCGACGGACCGCAGAGCATCAGCCTCGCCGTCGCGATCAGGCCGCCAAGCGAGCCGAACGTCGCCTCCACGGCGGCCGGTTCGTAGCCGCAGTGCACCATGCAGTCCTGACACTTGGCGTTGCCGCTGGCCCGTCCATAGGCATCCCAGTCGGTCTCCTCCATCAGTTCGCGAAACGTCTTCGCGTAGCCCTCGTCCAGGAGATAGCAGGGCCGCTGCCAGCCGAAGAGGTTGTAGGTGGGCGTGCCCCAGGGACGACACTCGAGATCCCAGTCGCCCTTGAGAAACTCGAGAAACACCGGCGACTGGTTGAACTTCCAGCGGGACGGCGCGCCGTCGAGAATCCTGCGGAAGAGATTCTGGCTGCGCTGCCGCGGAAGGAAGTGGTCCTGGTCGGGGGCCTTCGAATAGGAGTAGCCGGGGGAGATCATCATCCCCTCCACGCCGAGCGCCATCGCGTCGTCGAAGAACTTCCGGTAGCGGACGGGATCGGCGTCGGCGAAGAGCGTCGAGTTGGTGGTCACGCGAAACCCGGCCCGACGGGCGGCCCGGATTGCGGACACGGCCATGTCGTAGACCCCTTCGCGGCATACCGCGTGATCGTGCTCCTCGCGGGGACCGTCGAGATGCACGGAGAAAGCCAGGTAGGGAGACGGCTTGAACCGGGGCAGCATCTCTTCGAGCTTGATGGCGTTGGTGCAGAGATAGAGATATTTCTTCCGCGCGACGATCCCCTCCACGATCTGCTCGATCTGCGGGTGGAGCAGGGGCTCCCCGCCCGGAATCGAGACCATCGGGGCGCCGCACTCGTCCACCGCCCCGAGGCACTGCTCGGGCGGGAGGTGCGACCGGAGCACGTCGGCCGGATGCTGGATCTTGCCGCACCCGCCGCAGGCGAGGTTGCAGCG
>SXHR01000097.1:0-10065 GCA_005773625.1 Planctomycetaceae bacterium
GCCGCAGGCCGGCGACCGACGCCACGAGCCCGGCTGAATCCCCGGCGGGGCGAGTCGCTGCTGGCACGGAAACTCCAGGGAGACGTGGGGCGACGGGCGATCAGTCGGCGGCGGGCTGGGGCGGAGCGGCGGCCGGCTGGGGCGGTGGCGGGAACGGCTTCTGCAGGCTCTCGGGCCAGGAAACCGAGTCGTCGAGCCGAACGTAGCCCACGCCGCGGATCCCCGTCTTGATCCGCTCGATGAAGGGCAGCACGAGTTCGGGGGGAATCTGGAGCTTGACGCGGAACATGAGCTTGTCGCGTTCGCTCCGGGTCTCGACCTGTTTGGGCGTGAACTGGGCTTCCGGCGACACGAAACTCACGGTCGCCCGCGCGGCGGCCCCGGGACGGACGTCGAGCGTGATCCGGGCATCGGCGCCGAGTTTGACACGGGCGGCCTCCTGGGCCGGGAGGAAGATCTCCATGTAGATGTCGCCGAGGTCGAGCAGCGTGAGCGCCTTGCCGCCGGCCGCAAGCACCTCCCCCTCCTCGGCCAGCCGGTAGAGCACACGACCGCTGACGGGAGACTTCAGGATCGCGTCATCGAGTTCGGCCTGCACCCGGCGAACCTCCGCGTTCGCCACCTCGACCGACGAGGTGACCGCACGGAGTTTGGCCTTGGCGGCGTTGACCGACGCCTCCGCCACCTTCGCCCGGGCCTCCTTCTCCTCGAACTCATCCCGCGTGACCGTCTTCGAGGCGAGCAGCTTCTCGGCCCGCGCGAGCTGCTGCCTCGCGAAGAGGAGCTGGCTTTCCTGGCTGGCGATCTCGGCCGCCGCCTCGGCGGCCGACTCCTCGGACTCCGCGATGTGTGCCCGCGCCTTTGCCAGCTCCGCCTGGAGTTCGGCGGTGTCCATCTCCACGAGGACGTCGCCCCTGGCGACGACGTCACCCTCCCGGGCCCTGATCGACTTCACGCGGCCGGCGTATTTCGAGGCCACGTCCACCTGGACCGACTCGATCCTCCCGTTGCCGGAGACGATGCCCGCGGGGATGCCCGCCGCCTGCCGGCGGGTCCACTCCTGCCAGCCGACAAAGGCCAGGGCGGCCGCGGCCAGGAGGAGCACGAGTCTGCCGACGATCTTGCTGCCCATCGTGAATCCATCCATCTCCAGGAAAACGGTCCGCCACGAACGATCACGAGTATCGCCGATCGAGCCCCGGGCCGACTACCGCAGGGGCCGCGTGACCGCTCCGGCCGCAGCGTTCACGCGGGCGTGCGGGAGTGTCCCCTTCGAGCGGCCGTTGCACATGCGGTCTCGGCGGGCTGACCATTTCCCGGGCGGGCGATTGCTGCTTACGAATACATCGGTGCACGGAAGCGGAAATCCATCCCCTTTTGTGGAGCGAACACCATGAGATCCCTCGCAGTTGTGTTCTTGGCCGCGGTACCGCTGTTTGCCGACATGGCCTTCGCGCAATCGGACGCGGGAGCAAAAGCCCGCGGGCAGTACAACTTCTACGGGCGAGGGGCGAGGAACGCCATACGCGGTGCGAGGGAATCGACCGGTTCATTCCGGGAGTACCTACGCAGCACCCAGCCCTCAGCCCCGCAGGTCGTCGCCCAGCCGCCGATCGTGCGGGAGGGCGTGGTCATCAGGGAGCAGCCGGGGGTCGTCGTCGTCAGCCCACGAATCGTCCAGGCGGCTACGGACGAGATTGGCGACTACATCACGAAGTCCGAAAAGCATCTTGCCTGGATGCGAAGGCAGGCGGAGGCGGCAAAGGACAAGGAAACGCTGGCTTCCTTGGACAGCATCGATCGCAATCTCGCGGCAGCGAAGCTCAACCACGCCACGCTCTGCAGTTGCTGCCTGCAGGACAGTTTCGATGCCAAGGCCGCCATGGACTGCTGTCAGACGATCGACGAGTCGCTGGACAAGGCGATCGCCGAGCACGATGCGCTCATGAAAAAGCTGGGCGAGAAACAGCCCGCTGGAAAATAGCCGGAGGGCAAGGCCGCCGGTCCGTCAGGCCGAGCGACGCAGCCGCGGAGCCGCGGCATGCGGGGCGGCTTCGACGAATGCCGGGTCGCGGCCGAGGACCGCATAGAGCGAATCGCTCGTCGGCGAGCGGTCGAAGACGTTCATCCGCTTCACCTCCAGGCCGGCGGCCACGGCCATCGCCGCGAGCGTGCGGGGAGTGAAGTAGTTGACATGGTCGGGCCAGCGATAGCCGCACCATTTCGGCCCGCGGAGGTGGCGGCCGACGGACGCGTAGTTGGGCACCTTGATCACGATCCGCCCGCCGTGGGTCAGCCGTTCACGGCAGCGGCGCAGCAGCGGCAACGGTTCGATCTCGTGCTCGAGAATGCAGGACAGCACGACGACGTGGACGCTGCCCCGATCGAGCTCGCCGAGCCCTTCGATTCCGGTGCCATGGATGCAGCGGCCTCCGCGGCCGCGGAGCGCCCGCTCGGCGAGACCGGCCAGATGGGTCGAGATCTCGATGCCGATCGGCTCCAGCCTCGCGGCCATGTCCTCCGGCACCCTCTGGACCACCCGCATCGCGAGCGTGCCCTGCGCGCAGCCGACGTCAACCAGGCGGATCGGCCCGTCGTCGTCGTTGCCGAGTTCGCGGACAAGCGACTGCACGATGGCGGCGACCTTGTCGCGTTTGAGGAATCGCTGCCGGAACGTCTTCAGGGCTCCACTGAGGGCGTAGAGTCTTGGTTCGGCGCGGCGGCGGCGGTGTGACTCCTCGGCATGAGTCACTTCCCAGGCGAACTCGTCCCGGAAACGCTCCTGGGCCGGGGGGTTCGCCAGGTAGACGAAACCCGTCTCGACGCACTGCCGCAGTTGCCAGGGTGACGGAGCGTCGTCGATCGCCGTGGAATGGGAATTCCGCTCGAGCAACGGGCAGGGGCGGGACCGGATTTTCATCGCGACGACTCCAGAAGCGGCCAGCAGGCTGAGGACGAGGGTCATGGATGACCTTGTCCGCGGGCGGCCGGAGTGTCTATCGGCAAACCCCACCCCGTTTCCCCAGTCCGTACGACCGCGATGATCAAACTCGCGGCCGCCCCGCTTTCCCAGTTTGCCGTCGGGAAAAAAAGAAACGGGCGGCATCGCATGGATGCCGCCCGTCGAGTGATCACAAAAGGATCGTTTCCGCGGCTCAGCCGGAAACCATCGCCTTGAGGTTCTTCAGGGCGCGAACGCGGACCTTGACGCTGGCCGGCTTGGCCGGACGGTCCTGCAGTTCACCGGTGAAGGGATTCTTGACACCCTTCTGGGCCGGACGGGCCGGAACCTTGCGACGCTCGATCTTCACAAGGCCGGGGATCGAGAACACGCCGATCCCGGAGCCCTTGAGGGCCTTCTGGATCTCGGTGGTCAGTGATTCCAGAACAGCCACGACGTCCTTCTTCGGAAGGTTCGTTGTTTCGGAGATGCTCCGCATGATCTCCGTCTTGGTCATCGGCTTGCTTCCCGACTTCTTCGCCATTGCCAGTCCTCCCAAATGCCAGAGTTGTTTGCGGCAGAGACCCCACCGCCGTCAGAAAATATCGGCTGAAAACGCCGAACGAGGGCCGATTAGACTTCGTGGGTCTGAAAATGCAACCCAAAAAAAGCGTCCTGGCCCGAAAAAAAGGCCATTTTCCCCCGTTGAACGCGTGTTTTTCCCGGCGTTGCGGCTCCCAGAACGCGAAAATCCCCGGGAAAAACGCCGGTGGGATTCCCGGCCGGGGTGCAGGCGGCCTGCGTCCCCGGGGCGGTGGACAACCGGCCGGAAGGCTCTTCTTTTCCCCCGGGGCCCGCGCGAATCAGGGGCGAGAGAGAGCACCTGGCGGCCGGCCGATGGCACGACCTTTCGGGGGCAGGTGATACGATTCAGTGACCCGATCGGTCGCCAGGCTCCCCGATTCATGGCAGTGCCCGTTCTTCATCGCCGGCGCCGAAATCACGCCCGTCCGCGCGGCCGATGGATGTGGGCGGTGGCCGCGATGCTCGCGGTCTTGCTGGCGGTCCTGCCGGCGGGGGCGGTGACGGACGTGCGTGCGGCCGAAGACGATGGCGTTTTGCCGCTCGCCGAAGCCGCTTCCGATTCGGCCGACGACAACGGCGTGTTTCTGCCGACCGACCGCGCGAGGGAGCGGCAGCTCGACCGGGCACGGCGGCTCGTCGATGCCGGCGGATGGACGGACGCCGCCGCGCTGATCGACGAGCTGCTCGCGGATGATCGGGATGCCTTCGTGCAGGGGGGCACGGTCGGAGCCACTCGGCGCAGCATTCGCAGCGAGGTGACGCGGCTGTTGGAAAGCATGCCGCAGCCGGGCCGTGAAGCCTACGCGCTCCTCTGCCGGAGCCGTGCCGAACGGGCGCTGGCGGAGGCCCTCGGTCGCGCGGATTCCGCGGCGGTCGTCGCGGTGGCCCGCCGCTGGTTCAACACGCCGGCGGGCCGCAAGGCGGCGCTCGTGACGGCATTCGAGTCGCTCGAAGCGGGCGAGCCACTCGTGGCTGCGGTGTGGATCGAGCGACTCGCGGCATCCGCGGAGGCCGCGACGTTCGAGCCCACGCTCACCCTGATGCGGGCGGCCGCCAGCCGGCGGGCCGGCGAACCGGCTGCCGCCGATCCGCCCCGTCTCGCCGGGGCACGTGCCGCCGGCCCCGTGCGGGTCGGTGGCCGGGATGTCCTGCTTTCGCAGGATCAGGGGGGTGACGACTGGCTGGGGGCATTCGACGCCCAGGGGACCGCGCCGAGCCGCAGCGCGGGCGACTGGCTCATGCCCCGCGGCGACGCGGCCCGCAACGCCATCGTCGAAGCCGCCGGTCCGCTGCTCGTGCCGCGATACCGCGTGCCGCTGACGCGGCATCCGGAGGAGTCGCGGCTGCTCGAGAAGCGCCGGAGGGGCATCGCCGCAGGGGGTGGTTTCGCCATGCCCGCCGCGACGCCGTTGGCGATCGACGGCACGCTCGTCGCCCACACCCAGTTTGGCATCCTGGCGATCGACTTCGAGACGGGGAAGCGGCTCTGGCTCGCGTCAGCCGTCCCTCCGGCGTCTGCCGCGTCCTCCATCGATGGTGGACCGGAGCCCGCGCTGGCCCGCGTGTTCGACGATGCCACGAGCGGCGGCCTGTCGAGCGACGGCCGCCACGTCTTTGCCGTCGAGAGCCATCCCGATGCACTCACCGCACCACCGGCCGGAGTGCTGGAGGCGAGGTTCGGCCGCGGCGACGGCGGCGGGTGGCGCGGCGGCAACACCCTCACGGCGTACGAGGTCGCAGGCAAGGGGGCCGTCCGTTGGCGGCTTCCTGCCGTCGATCCGGGGGCGGCGCCGACAACGTGGTACATGGGAGCGCCGCTGGTGATGGGCGACGAACTGTTCGTGCTCGTCGAGGAGGGGGGGCAGCTGCGGCTCGACGTGCTCGAGGCGTCTTCGGGGACGGTGCGCTGGTCGCAGCCCCTCGCCGATCTCGATGAGCGACAGTCGGCGGCCAACCCGGAATCGTTCGCACGTCGGCTGGCCGGGCTGACCCCGGCATACGCCGCCGGAGTGCTCGTGTGTCCGCTGGGCGGCGGGGCAGTCGTCGCGGTCGATGTGGCGAACCGCACGCTCCTCTGGGCGCACCATTATCCGGTTTCAACCGCCGCGGCCGCCGAGATGCCCCCCGGCCTGGGACGGCTGCGGGGGATCGCAGAGGGCCGGGAGGAGGAGACGTCTTCGCGGCGGCACGAGTCCATGCCGGTGATCGCCGGGGGAAGGGTGCTGCTGGCGGCATATGACTCGGAGGAACTGATCTGCCTCGGCCTCCGCGACGGCGTGGCGGCGTGGCGGGAGCCCGTGCGGGGCCACCGGCAACTCGCCGGCGTCGTCGAAGGCAGGGTCGTGGTCGTCGGTCGCGACGGCGTCGAGGCGCTCGCGGCCGACACCGGCAGGCGGCTCTGGGAGCGGCCGCACCCGTCGGGCTGCAGGCCGAGCGGCCGCGGCATCCTCACCGCCACGACTTATTTCCTGCCCCTCGACTCACCCGAGATCGTCGAGGTCGCCGTGGCCGACGGCTCCATCGTCTCGAGACGGGCCGCCCGCGGCGGCATCGCCCCCGGCAACCTCGTCGCGCACCGCGGCGAGATCATCTCGCGCGGTGTCGACTCGATCGACATCTATCACCAGACCGAGCCGCTCGAGTCGAGGATCGAGACGGCCCTCCGCGAACGTCCGGAGGATGAATGGGCCTCGTACTGGACGGGACAACTGCAACTCGACGGCGGCGACGTGGCTGCGGGGCTCGCACGGCTGCGACGGGCGGCCGGAGCCGCGACCCTCCGCCTTCCCCCGGGGGCCGTCGCCGATGCGCTCGTGTACGGCATGCGTCGCGATTTTGCCAACGCGGCCAGCGGGTGGACCGAGTGGCCCGAGACCGTGGCGGCGGCTCCCGAGGTGGTCCGCGTCGCGGTTGACGGATTTCTGGCCCGCGGCGATTTTGCCTCGGCCTGGCGGGCCTGCCGCGGGATGCTGCGGGCCGACGAGGGGCCGCAGCCCGCTCAACTGTTCACCGATCCATCCGATCCAACGCTCGAGGTGCATCCCGACCGATGGATCCGCGGCCGGCTCGCGGAGCTTGCGGCTCGCGCGGCCGAGCAGCTCCGCGAAGAGATCGCCGCCGATCTGCGGGAGTTGGTCGCCACGACCGCCGCGACCGCCGCGACCGCCGCGGAGCCCGGGGGGGCCCGGCAGATCAGCCGGCTGCAGACGCTCGTTGACCGGTTGGGGGGCCATCCTGCCGCGGCCGCGGCACGCGAGGCGTTGCTCACCGCATTCGATCGTCGGGCGGCCGCCGATGGAGACCTGCCGCGGGGCCTCGAACTCCGCCGCGAGTTCGTGCAACTCGATGCGAACCGTCCCCGGCCCGCAGCCGTGGAGATCGACGATCCGAACGGCCCGGCATGGCCGCTGGGAAGGGTCGATGTGCGGACCAAGCGAGTCGAACGAACGCTTGCCGCCGAGGGGGGCGGCCAAAACCTGTCGCTGCCGCTGATCGGGGCGACCGCGCCACTCGTCGAAGGCATCGCCGTCAGGTACGACATGCAGCAGCGGCGGCTGCTCGTCTTCGACGATCTGGGCCGTCGTCTCACCGAGCCGCTGCCGATCGACGGCGCGAGGCTCGCCGCGGGCGTGCCGTGGCTCGGCCAGTCGTCCCCCATCGAGCCGTCCGTCGTGGGCCGCCTGCTCTTCGTGCGGAGCGACCGCGGCCTCGTGGCCTTCGACATCGGTGCGGCCGCCGGCGAAGGCCGCATGGTCTGGCGGCGCGGTTCGCGGCAGGAGCGGGGGCGGACGCTGGCGATCGTGCGGCCCGGCGCCGGTCCCGGCGGCCGGGTGGCCCGTGACGGCGGTGTGCCCCTGGGTCGGAGGATCACCGAACCCGACGATCTCGCCGGACCGGCGACGGTGCAGGGGGCGGCCGCGCGTGCGTGCGGTGTGCTCGTGCCCGATGGCCGGATGGTGTCGCTGATCGATCCGGTGTCGGGTCATGTGCTCTGGGAGCGCGGGGATCTGCCCGGCGTGTCGGACTGGATCTGCGACGACGAGTTCGCCTGCGGCTGCACCGTGGATGGTCGAGGTTCGGTGGTGCTCTCCATGCACGACGGGCGGCTGGCCCAGCGGATCGATCTGCCCCACCGCCGCCAGCGGCTCGCCACGCATGGCCGACGGGTCGTGGCGATCACGCCGCTCGAAGACGGGCCCTTCGCCGAGCGGGTGCGGCTCGATCTCGTCGATACGGTGGACCGCGAGTCGCGGCCGCTCGGGGAGTTTCCCGGTGCGGCTCGGGCCGCGGGCGTGGGCGGCGACCATCTCGCCGTCGTCGAGCCGGGGGGCGGATTCACCGTGTTCGACCTCGCCGCCGGCGGCGTCGCCATCCGCTGCCGTCTGCCGGGCATGCCGAGCCGCGGCCAGTCGCTCGTCGTGACACCGTGGAAAGACCGCTATCTCGTGTTCGTCGGCGAAGGCGACGGCCCTCCCGAACTCTCCGACGAACAGGCCGCCGGCGAGATGGTGGTTCCCTTGCAGGAAATCCTCGTCGGGGGCGGGCCTCCGGCGGCCACGGCCGGTGCCGTGTGGGCGGTGGGACGCACCGACGGCCGGCTGCTCTGGTCGGTGCCGGCGACGATCGCGCGGCACAGCCTCGCGATCGCGCAGCCGGTCGGGCTTCCCGTGCTCCTGTTCTGCCGCCAGACGGCGGCGACCGGCACGGGCCGTCAGCAGCTGAGCCTCGTGTGTCTCGACAAGCGGACGGGCCACGCCATCCTCGACGAGTCCCGGATCGAGGTCCGGCCGCACATGTTTTCCGGCTGCGAGGTGGTCGGCAGTCCCGGGGACCATACGATCACCATCCGGGGAATGAACCAGACGACCCGCCCGGTCGTGCTGGAGTTCACCGGCGAGCCGATGGCGCCGACACCGCCGTTTCAGGCGCAGGCCCGACCGCCATCGTCGCGCCGCGGCCTGGAGGGTCTCGACAGGTCGCAGCCGGCCGATTCGAAACGGTGAGCCGATTTCCGGCATAGAATGCCCGCATGATCGCCCACCGAGCCGCGACCGCGTTCCGCCCACCTCGCCGCTCGAGCGGCGCCGGCGTGTTGATCGCCGGATGGGCGTGCCTGGCGTTCCTCGCGTGGGGTGATGGTCGCTGTCGGGCCGAGGGGCCCGCGCGGGATCGCGTCGATGAGATCGTGGCGCGGGGGCTCGACTGGCTCGCGGCGAAACAGTCGCGCCGCGGCAGTTGGACCGCCAACGAGAGCCGCTATCCGACGGCGATGACGGCCCTGGCCGGCACGGCGCTGCTGATGGAGGGCTCGACGACGTCCCAGGGGCGGCACGGCGAGGCGATCCGTCTGGCCGTCGATTATCTCGTCAGCCGTTCCCGCCCCAATGGTCTGATCGGCGATCCGAAGTCGGACGACCGCTACACCTACGGCCATGGTTTCTCGATGCTCTTCCTCTCTCAGGTGCTCGGCGAGGAGGAGGACGAACGGCGGCGGGATGAGCTCGTGGAGGTGCTCACCAAGGCGGTGGTCTTCTCCGGTCGGGCCCAGACCAAGGATGGGGGCTGGGGCTACGTCAGCGCGAAGGACGGCCAGGACTTCGACGAGGGCTCGACCACGATCACCCAGGTGCAGGGGCTGCGCGGCTGCCGCAACGCGGGCATTCCCGTGCCCCGCGAGATCATCGACAAGGCGATCGCCTACATTCATGCCTGCACGCTGCCCGACGGCGGCGTGCAATACAGCTCCAAGGGAGGCGGCGGCCGGCCGGCGATCTCGGCGGCCGCGATCGCCTCGCTGTTCAACGCCGGCGAGGAGGACGACACCCACGTGCCCCGCATGCTCGACTATGCGAGGCGCCACCTCGGCAACATCTCCAACAACAGCTTCGGTCATTGGCACTACGCCCACTTCTACTACGCGCAGGTGATGTATCGTGAGGGCGAGCCCACCTGGGAGTCGTACCGGGCGCAGGTCGAGAAGCGGCTGGTCTCCGAGGCCCAGAAAGACCGGGACGGCGTCTACTGGCCGCAGGGGTACATTGGCAACGTCTACACGACCGCCACCAATCTCGTGATCCTGCAACTCGACAAGGGCTCGCTCCCCATCTACCAGCGGTGACCCGCCGCCCGCCGCCGGGCCCGCCCCCTTCCGGAGAATCGCCTCGCATGAGTCATCCCGTCGCCTCCGCCGTGGACCGCCTGCACGAGGCGCACGCCCGGATCATCGAGCAGCTGTCGCGGGTCATCGTCGGCCAGCGGGAGGTGATCGACGAGCTCCTCATCAGCCTGTTCAGCCGCGGTCATTGCCTGCTCGAGGGTGTGCCGGGGCTGGCCAAGACGCTGCTCGTGAGCACGCTCGCGCGAAGCCTCGACCTCTCGTTCAGCCGCATCCAGTTCACTCCCGACCTCATGCCCGCCGACATCATCGGCACCGACGTGCTGGAGGAGGATCGGGCCACCGGCATGCGGCAGTCGCGGTTTCTCGAAGGGCCGCTGTTCGCCAACGTGGTGCTCGCCGACGAGATCAACCGCACGCCCCC
>SXHR01000098.1:0-5682 GCA_005773625.1 Planctomycetaceae bacterium
ATCTCGTTGCGGAAGCTCTTGCCGATCTGGCCGATCCCGAAGGGCACCCGCACCCGCGAGGTGTCGACCACGTTCTTGAAGTTGACGAAGATTCCCTGGGCCGTCTCGGGACGGAGGAAGGCGCGGTCGTCGTCGTTGCCCGCGAGGGCCCCGATCCGCGTCTCGAACATGAGGTTGAACTCGCGGGGCTCGGTGAGCGTGCCCGGGGCAGCGGCATCGGGGCCGAGCGCATCGGCGAGCGAGAGCACCCCGGAGGCCACGGCGGCGGCGAGCGACCCGAGATCGCCCGACCACTCGATCTCGTCCACCTGCTTGGCCCGCAGGCCGAAGAACTTCTGGGCCTTGGCGGCGATGCTCGGGGGCGCCTCGTCCCCCGACTGGTCGGTGGTCACGAAAACCTTCTTGCCGCGGTGGGCGGCCCAGCGGCCGTTGAGGTGATCGTAGCGGTAGCGCCGCTTTGATTCGCGGCAGTCGATCATCCAGTCGTGGAACAGGTCGAAGTGGCCGGAGCACTTCCAGACCTGCGGGTGCATGATGATCGTGCAGTCGAGGCCCGCCATCTCGTAGGGCGAGGGGGCTCCCTGGATCGTCGCCAGTTCGTCGTGGCCGGCGACCATGTCCCGCCACCAGCAGTCCTTGAGGTTCCGCTTGAGGGCGACGCCCAGCGGCCCGTAGTCCCAGAAGCCGTTCAGGCCGCCGTAGATCTCGCTCGACTGGAAGATGAAGCCCCGTCGCTTGGCGAGCGACACGATTCGATCCATTCGCGACTGGTCGTTCTGCTTTTCCATGATTCCCTGAAGTCCACGGTGCCGGGGGCCGCATCGGGGCCGCACGCCGGAAGAGCCGTACCTTACCCAGATTCGGTGCCAGGCACCATTTCAAATGAGGCGGCCGGATGCCCGATCGAGCCGCGGCACGACGGCGAGTGCGTCGATAGCGGCGGCCACGGCAAGGTCGGCCTCCATGCCGAGATCGACGAGGTTCGAGCCCCCCGGTGAGCGGTGAAAGTCCGCGACGACCGCCTCCCGCGGTGCCGGAGCCGCGGCCACCCGACGGTAGCCGTCGCGGGCCGCGATGGCCGCCTCGTCGAGGACGTGGCCGGTCGCACCCGCACGGGTGGCCGCGTCGAGGATCGCACCGGCCGCGAGCACGTCTTCGCCGCTGACCACGCCGTCGGTGCCCGCGCAGACCAGATGCACGTCGGCCCGCCCGACACCGGTCGTCAGCCGGCGAACCGCGTCGGCCACGGCAGCGCGATTCACGATCGCCCCCACCAGAATCTCCCGCGCGTCACGGCAGGCGTGGAGCGCCGCGGTGCCGTTGGTGGTGGTGATCACGATGGTCTTCCCCGCCACCCGCTGCGGGGTGTATTCGCGGGGCGAGTTGCCGAGGTCGAAGCCCTCGATCCGCACGCCCCCCCGCTCCCCGCCGAGCAGCGTCCCCGGCCCGAGTCGCGCCGCCAGGGCCCGAGCCTCCGCGAGATCGGCCACGGGCAGCACCCCCGCCGCGCCGTGGGCCAGGGCCGTGGCGATCGTCGTCGAGGCCCGCAGAACGTCGATCACCACCGCGATCCCTCCCGCGGTCGCCCCCACCGGGATACGATGGAAGAGTTCGTGACAGTGCCAGTGCAGCATGCGAACCCCGCGGGAAAACCGTTCGTGACGCCCGAAGCCTCCTCCGACGTGACCGCCACGATAGGGCAACCGCCCCCCGCCGACCATGCCGCGGCCGCCGGCGTCGACAAGAGCGGCTCCCGCGTGCAGGGCATGTTCGCCGAGATCGCCCCCCGCTACGACCTCGTCAACAGGATGCTGTCCGGGGGCATCGACGTCTGGTGGCGGCATGTCACGGTCAACCGAGTCCCACCGCCCGCGTCCGGTGCGGTGCTCGATGTCTGCACCGGCACGGGCGATTTGGCGCTGGTCTACGCGCGGAAGGGCGGGCCCGGCTGCCGCGTGGTGGGGAGCGACTTCTGCCGCCCCATGCTCGACCGCGGCGTGGAGAAATCCGCCACCACCGGCGTGCCCGTGGAATGGGTGGAGGCCGACGCGATGGCACTCCCCTTCCAGACAGCCGCGTTCGATGTCGTGACCGTCGCCTTCGGCCTGCGAAACATCGCCGACACCGCCCGAGGCCTCGCCGAGATGGCCCGCGTCTGCAAGCCCGGCGGCACCCTCGCGATCCTCGAATTTTCCCTGCCGAAGAACGTGGTCGTGCGGACGTTTTACCTCTGGTACTTCCGAAACGTGCTGCCCTGGCTCGGCAACGCGGTCGCCCGGAACAAGTCCGACGCCTACAGCTACCTCAACCAGAGCGTCGAGGAGTTTCCGTCGGGCGCGGCCCTCGCGGCTCTCGTCCAGGCGGCCGGCTTCGACCGCGTCGAACAGATCCCGCTGACCTTCGGCATCGCCACCCTCTCCATCGCGACGCGGGGTTCCTGACGCGATGGCCGCCATTCCCCCGCTCGTCGTCGGCATCACCGGCGCCTCAGGTGCACCCTACGCCGTGCGGCTGCTCGAGGTGCTCCTGGAGGCCGGCCGCGAGGTCCATCTCGCCATCAGCCCCTCGGGCCAGGCCGTGATCGCCGAGGAGCTCGGGCGGCGGATCGACCTCGACCGCTTCGACCTGGCCGCCCTGCTCGGCCGCCCTGCCCCGGAGGCGGGCATCCTCCACTACCACCACCACAAAAACCTGATGGCGCCCATCGCCAGCGGGTCGTTCCTGACGTCGGCGATGGTCATCTGCCCCTGCAGCGGCAGCACCCTCTCGGCCATCGCCCACTCGATGGGGGAAAACCTGATCCATCGGGCCGCGGAGGTTCACCTCAAGGAGCGTCGCACGCTCGTGGTGGTGCCCCGCGAAACGCCCCTCTCGCTGCCGCAACTCAAGAACATGCAGGCGATCCACGAGGCCGGAGCGGTCGTGCTGCCGGCGGCTCCGGGCTTCTATCACGGCGCCGCCACCGTGGCCGATCTCGTCGACTTCATCGTGGCGCGGATCTGCGACCAGTTGGGCGTCGCCAACACGCTGATCCGCCGCTGGGGCGAGACCACCTGATGGCCGCCACCGTGTCCAAGTCCCGCGGCCCGCGGCTGCGGACGTTTCTCGAACTCGTGCGGTTCAGCCACACGATCTTCGCCCTGCCGTTCGCGATCATCGCGGCCTTGATCGCGATCCGCTGGGGCGGCGACCCCGCGCTGTCGCCGGAGTCGCCCGCCGGGCTGGCCCGGGGCGCGGCGGGAATCCTGCTCTGCATGGTCACGGCCCGTACCGCCGCGATGGCCTTCAACCGGCTCGTCGATCGCACGATCGACGCCGCCAATCCCCGGACCGCCACGCGGCACCTCCCCCGCGGCGATGTCGGCGTGGGGGAGGTGCTCGCGCTCGTGGTCGGCTCGTCCGCCGCCTTCATCGCCTCCACGCTGCTGTTTCTGCCCAACTGGCTGCCGCTCGTGCTCGCGGTGCCGGTGCTGGCCTGGCTCCTCGGGTACAGCTACGCCAAGCGGTTCACCACGCTCGCCCATGCCTGGCTGGGGGCCGCGCTCGGGTTCGCCCCCGTGGCCGCATGGATCGCCCTCCGCGGCCAGACGCTCCTTCGCGACCCCGCCGACATCCTTCCCGCCGCCGTCCTCGGCCTCGCGGTGATGTTCTGGGTGGCGGGTTTCGACATCATCTACGCCTGCCAGGACGCCGTCTTCGACGCGGCCCACGGCCTGCGGAGCATCCCGGCCCGATTGGGCGTGCCGCGGGCGCTCCGCCTGGCGAAGTGGTTCCACCTCGTCACGATGCTCCTGCTCGCGGCGCTCCCGCTGGTGGTGCCGGAACTGGGCGGGATCTATTGGATCGCCTACGCCGTGATCGCGGCCCTCCTCGTCTGGGAGCATTCGCTCGTCCGGCCCGACGACCTTTCGCGGGTCAACCAGGCGTTCTTCTCGGCCAACGCGGCCATCGGCCTGATCCTGCTCGCCGCGATCGCCGCCGACCTCTGGTGGTAGCCGAACGCGGCTGAAAAACGGCCCTCTGGGAGGGGCTGTTGCGAAAATCGGCCCGCTGCGGTTCTTGTGGTGCCGAATCGGCCCCGACACCCGCTCCCGACCCACGTTCACCCCCCACCCACCCCACCAAGACTGCCAGGTTGCCATGATCCGAGCCGTCAGACCCTCTCTCGATCCGATCCGCGAAAAAGTGGAGGCCGGCGAGCGTCTCAATGCGGCCGAAGCGGAGATGCTCTGGAGCGAGTCGATCGACGTCCACGAACTGGGCGAACTCGCCAACATCGTCCGCGAGCGGAAGAACGGCAACTTCGGCTACTACAACATCAACACCCATCTCAATCCCACCAACGTCTGCATCTACCGCTGCACCTTCTGCGCCTTCCGGGCGGACCTCCGTGAGTCCCGCGGCTACACGATGAGCAACGAGCAGATCCTGGCCCGCGGCGAGGAGGCGGTGAATGCGGGTTCCACCGAGATGCACATCGTCGGCGGGTTGCATCACCAGAAAACCTACGAGTGGTATCTCGACATCATCCGGATCCTGCACGACGCCTACCCCGCCCTCCACCTCAAGGCCTGGACGCCGGTCGAGATCAACTGGTTTGCCCACCTCACGAAGCGTTCGGTCCGCGACATCCTCGTGGAACTGCGGGAGGCCGGGCTGGGGAGCCTTCCCGGCGGCGGGGCCGAGATCTTCCACCCGGAGGTCCGGGACCGGATCTGTGAGCACAAGGCCGACACCGCCGAGTGGTTCATGATCCACCGCGCGGCCCACGAACTCGGCCTGCGGAGCAACGCCACGATGCTCTACGGACACATCGAAAACGCCTTTCACCGCACCGACCACCTCCTCCGCCTCCGGGAACTCCAGGACGAGACGGGTGGCTTCCAGACCTTCATCCCGCTGGCTTTCCATCCCGACAACACCCGGCTCTCGCACATCCCCAAGCCGACGGCGGCCATGAGCCTGCGGACGATGGCGATCTCGCGGCTCGTGCTCGACAACTTCGACCACATCAAGGCTTACTGGATCATGCTCGGCATCGGCACCGCCCAGGCGTCCCTGGCCTACGGCGCCGACGACATCGACGGCACGGTCCGCCACGAACTCATCTACCACGATGCCGGGGCGACCACGCCGGAGGTGCTCTCGGTGGAGCACATCCAGCGGCTGATCCGCGAGGCCGGCCGCGAGCCGGTCGAGCGCGACACGCTCTACCACCGCGTCGTCCGCGACGGGAAGACCTGGCGGTCCAGCGAGCCGCTCGCGGTGGGCTGAGCGACGGCTTTCCGGCGGAGCGTCAGCCGATCTTGCCGAGGCCGAGTGTTTCGCCCCAGCGATCGAGAATCAGTTTCCGCAGCCTGTCGAGCCGGGGATCCGACAGCTCCGGATCCCGTTGGAAGAGTTCGAGGGCGTCGCGACGCGCTTCGGAAACGACCGTTCCGTCCCGGAGCAGATCGGCGAGATACAGCGGCGGCATGCCGCTCTGCCGCGTGCCCACGAGGTCTCCGGGGCCGCGGAGCAGGAGGTCCTGCTCCGCCAGTTGAAAGCCGTCGGTCGTCGCCACGAAGGCGTCCACCCGTGGATGCGGCTCGGTGCCGGAGGCCGTCACGGCCCCGCAGATTCCCTGCGTGCGGCCGCGGGCCACGCGGCCGCGGAGCTGAGGGAGCTGCGCGAGGCCGAATG
>SXHR01000099.1:0-21276 GCA_005773625.1 Planctomycetaceae bacterium
GATGACGACGGTGGCCAACGGTCGTTGGATTTCGGCGCCCGCGCTCGTCGCCATCGCCATCGGCAGGAATCCAAGGCTGGCCACGAGCGCGGTCATCAAGACCGGGCGGATGCGGACCTCGGCGGTGACCAGCGACGCCTCCCGTGGGGCGAGGCCGCCCTCGCGGGCATGTTCGGCCCCGGCCACCCAGACGAGGCCGTTGAGCACCGCCACGCCGAAGAGCGCCACGAACCCCACCCCCGCCGCGATCGAGAAGGGCATGCCGCGGAACGCGAGCGCCGCGATTCCCCCCGACGCCGCCACCGGCACGGCGAAGAAGATCAGCGACGCGAGCCGCAGCGACTTGAAGCTCGTGTAGAGCAGCATCGCGATCAGTCCGAGCACGACCGGCGTGATCAGGAGCAGGCGGCGGCTCGCGCTCAGGAGGTTTTCGAAGTCGCCCCCCCAGTCGATCGAATAGCCCGTCGGCAGCTTCACCTGCGCGGCGATCCGGCGCTGGGCCTCGACCACGAAACTCGCCACGTCACGGCCGCGGACGTTGGCCGAGACGAATGTCCGCCGGCGGGAGTTCTCATGTTCGATCGAAGGCGGGCTCTCCTCGACGCGGATGTCGGCGAGTTCGCCGAGCGGCACGGGCCGCCCCCCGGCCGTCGCGACCGGAATCTGCGGCACGAGATCGGCGTCCTCGCGCCATTCCTGGGGAAACTTCACCAGCAGCGGAAAACGGGGGCGACCCTCGTACACGACGCCCGTCTGGATGCCCCCCATCGCCGAGACCGTCTGCATCACGTCGATTCCGTCGATCCCGTGCCGCGCGAGCTGGTCCTGACGGGCATCGATCCGCAGGGTGGGCACGTTGGCCTGCCAGTCGGCCCGCACGTCGGCGGCGCCGGGAATGTCGCGGAGCACGCCCTCGATCTGCTTGCCCAGGGCGCCGAGCGTGTCGAGGTTGTCGCCGTAGACGAGCACCGCGACGTCGGCCTTCACGCCGGCCACGAGTTCGTCCACCCGCATCTCGATGGGCTGACTGAAGCCGAAGTTGGCCCCGGGCACGGAGGCCGTGAGCGTCTCCGACATCCGGGCCACGAGATCATCACGCGTGACACCCGCGGGCCACTTGCCGCGGGGCTGGAGCATCACCCAGACGTCGGTCTGCTGCACGCCCATGATGTCGTTGGCGATCTCGGGTCGTCCCGTCTTGCAGAACACCGTCCGCACCTCCGGAAAACCACGCAGCACCTCCTCGATCCGCGTCGTCAGCGGCACGGAGTCCTCGAGCGTGGCGCTGGGCAGCCGGTTGACCTCGACGAGCAGGTCACCCTCGTCCAGCCGCGGCATGAACTCCGCCCCCAGTTTCAGCGCCACGGGCACGCTGGCCGCCACGAGCCCCGCCGCGATCAGCGAGATGACCACCGGATGGTGCACGGCGAGCCGGGCGAGCGGCTGATAGAGCCTGTGGAACAGCCGCATGATCAGGGGCTCGTGCTCCTTCTCACGGGAGAGCACCGTGGCCGCGAGCACCGGCATCAGCGTCAGCGAGATCACCAGCGACCCGAGCAGGGCGAAGAGCACGGTGAGCGCCATCGGCCGGAAGAGCTTGCCCTCGGTTCCCTCGAGGAACAGGATCGGCAGGTAGACGATGGCGATGATCAGTTCGCCGAACATCGTCGGTCCGCGGACCTCGATCGCCGCGTCGCGGACGACGTCGATCTTGGAGGCGGATGGCGACGCGAGGCCCAGCCTGCGGACGCAGTTCTCGACCATGATCACGGAGCTGTCCACGATGAGGCCGAAGTCGATCGCCCCGAGGCTCATGAGGCTCGCCGGGATGCCGACGGCCCACATCAGGTTGGCGGCGAAGAGCATCGAGAGCGGGATCGCCAGCGAGACGATCAGCCCGGCCCGCACGTTGCCGAGGAGCACGAGCAGGACACCGATCACGAACAGCCCACCTTCGGCGAGGTTGTGGAGCACGGTGTCGAGCGTGCGGGCGATGAGGTCCGAGCGATCGTAGACGATTTCGAGGTCCACGCCGGCGGGAAGCGTGCGGCGGATCTCCTCGAGCCGCTCCTTGGCGGCGGTCACGACGCGGCGGCTGTTCTCCCCGCGGACCATCATGACCATGCCCGTCACGATCTCGCCGCGGCCGTCGCGGGTCGCGGCGCCCTGGCGGACGAGCGGCGCGATCGTCACGACGCCGATGTCGCGGATGAGAATGGGCACTCCCCCGGCCGGGCTGCGGACGATCACCCGCTCGATGTCGTCCACGTCACGGAGCAGGGACTCGCCGCGGATGAACCGCTGCTCGCCGTTCTTGACGACGTAGCCGCCGCCGGTGCTGGTGTTGTTGCGGTCGAGTGAGGCCAGCACCTCGCCGAGCGAGATGCCGTGCGACGACATCCGGTCGGGGTCGATCTGCACCTGGTAACTCTTGGCGAAGCCGCCGTGGCTGTTGATGTCGGTGACGCCCGGCACGGTCCGCATCACGGGGGCGATGTCCCATTCCAGGATGCTGCGCAGACCCATCAGGCTGTGCTTCGGTCCGGTCACCTCGAACTGCAGGACCTCGCCGAGGGCCGTGCTCAGGGAGCCGAGTTGCGGGTCCGCGTCCGCCGATGCGATGCCCGCGCGGGCCGCGGGCAGCCGTTCGGCGACCAGTTGGCGGGCCGTGAGGATGTCCGTTCCCTCGCGAAACACGATCGTCACCAGCGAGATCCCGAGCCGGGAGACGCTCCGCAGTTCCTCGACGTCGGGCAGCCCGCTCATCGCCAACTCGACGGGGTAGGTGATGAGTCGCTCCACCTCCAGTGGCGGAAGCGAGCCTGCTTCCGTGACCACTTGCACCTGGATGTTGACCAGGTCGGGCACGGCATCGACCGGGATCTGGGTGGCCGCGTAGACGCCCCCGAGCGCCATGAGCACGAACACCGCGATCACCAGCGCGCGGTTCGACAGCGACCAGTCGATGAGGCCAGACAGCACGGCCGATCTCCCACGGTGAATGACGCTTCGAACCGGCCGATCAGCCCTCGTCCTCGAGAAGCAGCTCGCTCTTGAGGAGGAAGGCTCCCTGCACCACGACCTGCTGGCCGGCCTCGAGCCCGCGGGTGACTTCCACGAGGTCTTCCGTCTCGATGCCGGTGTCGATGTCGAGTCGCCGGAAGGTGTCGGGGCCCGCCGGCGCGAACACGAACGACTTGCCCTCGTGCCGCATCACGGCGGCCGCCGGCACGGCCAGGCCGTCGTGAACCGCGCCCTGCGGCAGCTCCACCCAGACGAACATGCCGGGCTTGTAGTGGGCGTCGTCGTTCTTGAGCACCGCCACGATGGGCACGCTGCGTGACTCGGCCTCGACCGTCGCCCCCACGTGATGGATGACCGCGGTGGTGCGATGCTCGGCGGCCCCGGGCACCACGACGGTCACCTCCTGCCCCTCGGTCACCTCGACCGTCGTCCACTGCTTCTCATGGAGTTGCGCACGGACCCAGAGATTGGACGTGTCGGCCACGACGAACAGCCGTTCGCCGCTTTGCACGCGTTCACCACGGCTCACGAAAACGTCCTCCACGATCCCGTCGAACGGGGTGCGGAGCCCGATCGAGCTGAGGCTTTTCTCCCCGGAGCCGTCGTCATCCCCTTTCGCCACCGACTCGGCGACCTCCGGCTCGAGCCGGCTCCCGACGAGGTTGCGGAGGTTCTCCTTCGAGACCTGCACGAGGCGGTCGGCCTGTTCGAGCGCCGCCCGCGCCTTGTCCCTGTCTTGCAGCGTGTTGAAGCGGGCCTGCTCGCAGACGCCGGTGAAGCTGGCTTTGGCCATCTCGAGGTTGCTCGTCCGCTCCTCCACGATGCGGCCCGAGAGCACGCCTTCGTCGCCGAGTTGCCTGGTGCCCGCATGGACCTTCTCCACGTAGAGCAACTTGGAGTAGGCGCCGAGGATCTTCTCGCGGTAGTCGCCCAGCAGGCGTCCGTCGAAGAGTTTCTCCACCTTTTCCAGCGGGGGATGATCAGCCAGCGCGGTGAGCAGGGCCTGCACGTTGTCGGCGATTTCCATCGACCAGTCGGCCGCCTTCTGTTCGATCGCACGGTCGGCCTCCCGTCGCCGAACCTCGTCCCGGGCGACGCCGACCTCCGGGCTCGAGACTTCGGCGAGAGAATCGCCCTTGGCGACCCGCTGCCGCACCTGCACGTAAATCCTCGACACGATGCCATCCACCGGCGACTCGTAGTCGAGCCGGCTCCTCTCGTCGTAGTCGAGCCGTCCGGGCACCGTGATCCGTTCCCGCAGCGGCCGCGACTCGACCGTTCCCAGGCTGATCTCGCCGCGGGCGGCCTCGGTGGCGGGCAGGGTGACGACCGCGTTGCCGCCCCCCGGTGTCGAGTCACCCGCCGTCGGAGCCTCGCGTGGCGACGGAGACTCGTGGTCCGTGCCGGAGAAATGATGGGTGGTCAGCCACCACCAGGCCAATCCGCCGAGTGTCAGGAAGACGATGCCGGACAGCCCGCGTGACAGGGACGCGAGCCGGGAAACCAGCCCGCGGCCCCGGCCGGTGCCGCGGCCCGTGGCTGACTGCTCGGCGACAGGTTGGGTCGGTGACGTCATGTGGCCCTGGGAAAGGAGATCCGGCACCTGAAGACCGTGGCGGGGATCAGGCTCTCGGATTCTATGGCGAAGGCAGTGCCACCGGCGGGGGCCGATTGACGGCCTCCGGCGGCGGGGCGATTCGCGGGGGCGGGTTTGGATCGCGGGGAGGCACGTTGTCGAGGCCGCCCAGGGGCGGCGGCACCGCGGCCGGTGAGTCGGGCGGCGGTGGAAAGTTCTCGAGCTGCAGGAGGCTCGCGATCGCGACGGCGCTGCTCCAGCGATCGGCCTGCGCGTCGACGAAGGCCAGCTCCGTTTCGGTGAGCGTCCGCTGGGCCTGGAGCAGGCTCAGGAACGTCACCTCGCCGCGGGCGTAGAGCTGCTGGGTGAGCTGCACCGTCTCCTGGGCCTTCGGGAGGATGTACTGCTCGTACCATTCGACGAGCCGCTGGGATGTGCGGTAGCTGGCCACGACCTGCGCCGTCTGGCCGGCGAGGTCGAGCTCGATGGTGCGGAGATCGGCCCGCGAGCTCGCGATCTCCGCGCGGGCGGAACGGATGTTGCCCTGATTGCGGTCGAAGAGCGGCACCTCCATCATCACCTGCACCAGGCCTTGCTCCTGGGCCGGGCCGACCTGCCGCTGATAGCCGCCGAGGAGGTTGATGTTGGGGATCGGCTCGACGACCGCCCGCTCCAGGGCCCACTGGGCCTGCGCGACCTGGGCCTCGGCGGCCCGCGGTTTCGCATTGGCCTGCACGACCGCCTCCTGCAGGTCCTTGAGGTCGAAGAACGGCATCTTCTGGAAGAGGTCGGCGTCGATCGGCCCGATGTCGGCGCGGGGCAGGCCGATCGCGGTCGCGAGCTGGCGGCGGCCCGTCTCGATGTAGACCGCGGCATTGAGCAGGCGGACTTCGGAACGGTCGCGTTCGATGCTCCAGAAGAGCAGGTCGGCCTTCGTCCCCTCGCCGGCCTGCATCAGGGCGTTGCCGATCTCGTACGACCGCTTGGCGATGTTCAGCAGCAGCGTGTAGATCTCGACCCGCCGCTGCGACACGAGCAGCGAGTAGAAGCTCTGCCGCACCTCCGTGAGCACGTCGAAGCGGGCGCGGATCAGTTCATACTCCGCCTTCTGAACCTCCCGCAGTGCCGCCTGCTGGGAGAGCCGCAGTTTGCCCGCCGTGACGACGTCCTGGGTGGCGAAGTAGCTCCATTGACTCTCCGGTCCGGCGATCTGCGGCGAACCCGCCGCCAGCATGGGATTGGGATAGAGCCGGGCCTGCACGGCCTTGCCGCGGCTGGCTTCGACGGCCGCGCGGGCGGCGCGGAGCCTCGGATGGCTCTGCTCGGCGAGCGCGACGAACTCGGCGAGGGTCCGCGGTGCGGGGCGGTCGGGCGGGGCCACCGCCGCTGCGTCGATTGCCAGGGCGGCGGGTGGTTGCTGGTCGGTGCCGAGCATGATCCCCGGCTCGGCGACCTGCAGGGCCGCCGTCGTCGGCCGCCAGTCTTCGGCGGCCAGCGGAGAGACGAGCGCGAGCAACCAGACGAGTGTCAGGCAGATGACGCCGGACGAACCGAGCCGGAGCTTGAGCGCGGTGGTCATGCGGTCAGGGGTTCACGAATTCGGACGTTCATGGAGTCAGGGGTGGCGCGACGGTTGGCCGGACCAGCGCTGAGATCGGCATTTCCAGCGGCGGCCGTTCATGTTGCCTCACCCGGAGATTCCGGCGGTGAGTGGCCCCGGCAGTCTGAGGAACAGGGGGAGTGTGCCCCGGCGGCCCGGCGGTTGCCCAACCTGCCCCGCCTGCGATTGTTCGCCACCCGCCGGACGTGTCCCGGGCTACCGCGGAACCGCGAAGCCGCGTTTCCGCATCAGCGCGTCGATCGACGGATCCCGGCCGCGGAAGGCCCGGTAGCCCTCTTCAGGCTCGATCGTGTTGCCCTTCGAGAGCACGTGGCGGCGGAGCCGCTCCGCGACGGCCGCGTCCCAGGCGCCGCCCGCCTCGGTGAAAGCCTCCCAGGCGTCGGCCGTGAGCATGTCCGACCAGAGAGAGCTGTAGTAGCCGGCCGAGTAGCCGTCGTCCGCGAAGATGTGGTTGAAGTGCGGGGTGCGGTGCCGCATCACGATTTCAACCGGCATGCCGAGGGTCTCGAGCGTCTGCGGTTCGAACCGCTCCGGATCGATCGGCGTGTCACCCGCGAGGTGGAGCTTCATGTCGACGATCGCGCTCGCCAGAAACTCCACGGTGCGAAAGCCGGCGCCGAACGTCGCCGCCCGTTGGACCCGGGCCACCAGATCGGACGGAATGGGCTTCGCCGTGTCACGGTGCACGGCGAACCGGTCGAGGATTTCCGGCGTCGAGAGCCAGTGTTCGAGAAGCTGCGAGGGCAGTTCGACGTAGTCGCGGGCCACCCGCGTGCCGGACAGCGAGGGATGATCGACGTCGGAGCAGAGGCCGTGGAGCGCGTGGCCAAACTCGTGAAACAGCGTCGTGGCGTCGTCCCAGCTCACCACCGCCGGCTCTTTCTCCGCCGGCTTCACGAAGTTGCAGTTGTTGGAGACGATCGGCAGCACCTCGCCGTCGAACCGCTCCTGGGCCCGGTAGTCGCTCATCCACGCCCCCGACCGCTTGCCCGTGCGGGCGAAGGGATCGAAGTACCAGAGTCCGACGGTCGCGCCCGCCAAGTTGCGCACCTCCCAGACCCGGACGTCGGGATGGTAGACGGGAACGGTTCCCGCCGCCGCCGGCACGAGCCGCAGGCCGAAGAGCTTCTCCGCCACCAGAAACATGCCGTCCCGCAGGTTGTCGAGCTGGAGGTAGGGCGTGAGTTCCGCTTCGTCGAGGTCGTACTTCGCCTTGCGGACCTTCTCGGCGTAGTAGCGGTAGTCCCAAGCCGCGATGGTGATTCCGGCCCCGTGGGCATCGGCGATGGCCTGCATGTCGGCCACCTCCTCGCGGACCCGGACCACGGCCGGCCGCCACATGGCCTCCATCAACTCGACCGCACGTTCGGGCGTCCTGGCCATCGAGTCTTCGAGCCGCCAGTGGGCATGCGTCGCGAAGCCCAGCAACTTCGCCCGTCTGGCGCGCAGGCCGAGGATCTTCGCCACGATGGCGTTGTTGTCGGTGGCTCCGCCGCGGTCACCGCGGTCGATGAACATCCGCCACACCCGCTCGCGGAGGTCGCGGCGATCGGCGAACGAGAGAAACGGCTCGACGGTGGACCGTGTGTTGGGGATCGCCCACCGCCCCGGCCGGCCGCGTTCTTCGGCCGCCTCGGCCGCGGCACGCCGCGCCGTCTCGGGCAGGCCGGCGAGGTCGGCCTCGGCGTCGAGGAAGACCGCCGTGTCGTTCTCCTCGGCGAGAACGTTCTGGGAAAATCCCGTGTGGAGCGTGGCGAGTTCCTGGTTGATCGCGGAGAGTTCGATCTTGGCCGCCGCGTCGAGCCGCGCTCCGCTCCGCACGAGATTCGTGAAGTGGAGCCAGGTGAGCCGTCGTTGTTCGGGCTTGAGGCCGCTCGACTCCGCCGCTGCGTGCACCGCGGCGATGCGGCTGAAGAATCGCCCGTTCTGCACGATCTCGTCCCGGAAGGCGGCGAGCGTCGGTGCCATCCGTCGTTCGACGGCCCGGAAGTCTTCGTCGCTCATCGTGCCCGAGAAGACGTCGTAGACCGTCATCACCCGGTCGAGCGTGCGGCCCGACCGCTCGTAGGCGGCGACGGTGTTGGCGAACGTCGGCGGGGAGGGGTCGGCGGCGATCCGCTCGACGGCGGCCCGCTGTTCGGCCATGCCCGTTTGAAGTGCCGGCTCGAAGTGCTCGACCCGCACCCGATCGAACGGGGGCACGCCGCCGAATGGTCCGGACCACGGACCGACCAGGGGATTGTCGTCATCTGCTCGAAGCGTCGCGGTGGCGGCCATGACGAAGAGCATACAGGCGGCCGCCAGGATGCGGCCGCGGAACACGTTCGCCATGTGAGGGTCTTTCATGCCGACAGTCTGCCGTGGCGTGTTTGTCGCTGCCGGGATCCGTTTCGCCGTGAGGGGGGTCGGGCGGGGGTCGGGCGGGGCGTCAACGGGTCGTTTCGGCCGCGTCCCTCGCGTCGGCGAGCAGGGCATCGACGTCGGCGTCGGTGACGGCCCACGAGCACATGAACCGGCTGCCGCCGGAACCGATGAAGTTGTAGAACTTCCAACCCTTGAGCCGCAGCGCCGCGGCGAGGTCGTCGGACAACCGGGCGAAGACGGCGTTGGCCTGTCGTTGCCCGATGACCTCGATCCCGGAGATTCCCCGGAAGCCCTGCTCCAGTCGGGTCGCGGCCGCGTTGGCGCGGCGGGCGTTTTCGAGCCACGAGCCATTTTCGAGGAGGCCCACCCACGGGGCCGTCAGGTAGCGCATCTTCGAGGCCAGCTGTCCGGCCTGCTTGCAGCGGTAGGCAAACTCCTCGGCAAGGGCCTTGTTGAAGAACACCACGGCGTCACCCACGCCCATGCCGTTTTTCGTGCCGCCGAGGCAGAGCACGTCCACGCCGAGTTTCCAGGTGATCTCCCGCGGCGGGGCGTCGAGCGCGGCCACCGCATTGGCGAACCGGGCGCCGTCCATGTGCAGCCGGAGGCCGTGGCGGCGGCAGGTCTCGCTGATCGCCGCCAACTCGTCGATGGAGTAGACCGTCGACAGTTCCGTGGCCTGGGTCACGCTCACCACGCGGGGCTTCGGGTAGTGGATGTCGCGACGCCGCTCGACGGCGTCGGTGATCCCGGCGGGCGTGAGCTTCCCGGCGTCGCCGGGAAGCAGGAGCAGCTTCGTGCCGTTGGAGAAGAACTCTGGCGCCCCGCACTCATCGGTCTCAACGTGTGCGACCTCGTGGCAGAGGATGGCGTGGTACGACTGGCACATGGCGGCCAGGGCCAGCGAGTTGGCGGCCGTGCCGTTGAAGACGAAAAACACCTCCGCGTGGCACTCGAAGATCTCGCGGATCAGGTCGCAGGCCCGGGCCGTCCACGGGTCGTCGCCGTAGCTCGACTGGCAGTCGCGATTGGCCTGGACGAGCGCCTCCCAGGCCCCGGTGCTCATGGGGGCGGTGTTGTCGCTCGCGAACTGGCAGCCTGGCTTCACGCTCGAAGACGGCATGGGAAATCCTCTCTCGATCCTGGATCGCCGAACAGCGGCGGGGGTGGGGGGAGGGTCGGTGCGGCGCGTCGCGGCCGCTCTCTGGACCAACCGACGGGGAGCGGCCGCCGCAGGTACACTCATTAGACAGTATCCATCACTTTTGCGCATGCTGTGGCGATTCAGCCGTCCCTCCGAGTTCGGGGGGCGGTGTCTTGAAGAGCCGGCCCGTCGCAGACTCGCCAGGAGCCATCACGAATGACAAGCCCCATTCAGTCGATCGACCAGCCCTCGTGCGGCGGGGCTTCCGGCACCGTGTCGCGCCGCTCTTTCGTCTCGGCCGCGGCCGCGGGCGGGGTGGCGGCCGGATTGATGGTCCACTCGTCGCGGGCGTCCGCGGAGGAGTCGCGGCCGCTGCGGCTCGGAATCATCGGCTGTGGCGGCCGCGGGAGCGGGGCGATCAACGACTCCCTGACCATCAACGACGGGGTGAAGCTCGTGGCGGCCGCCGACCTTTATGAGTCGCGGTGCGCCACCATGCGGAGGGCGATCACGGAGGCCCATCCCGACAAGATCGACCTCGACGATTCGCGGATGTACGGCGGCCTCGACGGCTACAAGCGGGTGCTCGATGATCCGGCCGTCGATGTCGTGCTGATCACCACCTCGCCCGGCTTTCGCCCGCGTTACGTCCGCGCCGCGGTGGAGGCGGGCAAGCATGTCTTCGCCGAGAAGCCCGCGTGCGTCGATCCGGCGGGGTATCGGATCTGCCTGGAGGCCCACGACGCGGCCGTGGCCGGGGGCACGGCGATCGTCTGCGGCACGCAGTATCGCCGGCAGGCGAACTACATCGGCGCCGTGGAGCAGATTCGCCAGGGCGCGATTGGCGACGTGATCGGTGCCACCACCCGCTATTGCTCGTCGGGCATCTGGTATCGGGCCCGGCAGGAAGACATGAGCGACGCCGAGTATCAGATGAACAACTGGATGCACTTCATCTGGCTGAGCGGAGATCAGATCGCCGAGCAGGCTGTCCACAACCTCGACGCCATCAACTGGGCGATGGGGGGCAATCCCGTGTCGGCGTTCGGTGCGGGAGGCCGTTTCACCCGGCCTGCCGACAGCGAAATGTGGGACAGCATGAGCGTCGATTACGAGTATTCCGACAATCGACTCGTGTCTTTCGAGTGCCGGCAGATCCCCGGCGCGGCAAACGAGAACGGCAGCGTCATCTATGGGTCGAAGGGCACCTGTTTCATCGGCGCCATCAGCAGCGGCTCACGCATCGTGGACCGCGGTGGAAAACAGGTCTGGGAGATGGCGGGCAGCATCGCCGATGCCTACAAGCAGGAGCACAAGGATCTGATCGACTCGGTCCGGGCCGGCAAGCCGATCGTCGAACTGCGGCAGATGGCCGAGAGTTCGATGGTTGCGGTGATGGGGCGGATGGCGGCCTACACCGGCCAGCGGGTCACGTGGGACTTCGCGACCAAGGAGTCGAAGCTCGACCTCTTCCCCGAAGGCCTGACCTGGGAGTCGGCCCTGCCGAAACCGCAGCACGCCATCCCCGGGAAGACCAAACTCGTCTAGCCTCGCACGGCCACGGGATCATCCCGCCGTGAACGTCATGTCGTGAAAAGGAGTCTCGATGTCCACCTCGTCGAAAGTCGTGGCCTCGTCGCCGATCTATCGCGGACCGTTGCCGCACATCACCACCGTCGAGCGGCTGCCGGTCACCGTCTACGACCAGCCGGGCGACGCCAGCCGGGCGGTGGCCCGCGAGATCGCGGACCTGGTGACGCAACGGGCCGCCGCAGGCAAGCGGACGGTGCTCGGCCTGGCCACCGGCAGCACGCCCGTCGGCGTCTATGACGAGTTGATCCGGCTGCACCGCGAGGAGGGGGTGACCTTCAAGACGGTCGTGACGTTCAACCTCGACGAATACTGGCCGATGCCGACCGATGCCCTGCAGGGCTACCACCGCTTCATGCGGGAGCATCTCTTCGACCACCTCGACATTCCCCTGGAATCGATCCACATTCCCGACGGCACACTGGCCCGCGAGAGCATCCCGGCGGCCTGCGTGGCCTACGAGGAGAAGATCCGCGAGGCCGGCGGCATCGACCTGCAGATCCTCGGGATCGGACGCACGGGCCACATCGGGTTCAACGAGCCGGGCAGCACCGTCGAGAGCCGCACCCGGCTGATCACGCTCGACAGCGTCACCCGGTCGGACGCCGCCAGTGATTTCTTCGGCGAGTGGAACGTGCCCCGGCAGGCGATCACGATGGGGGTCGGCACCATTCTCGCCGCCCGTCGGGTCGTGCTCCTCGCCTTCGGCGAACACAAGGCCCCGATCGTCCGCAAGGCGGTCGAGGAGCCGCCGTGCAGCCACGTCTCGGCCAGCGCCCTCCAGCAGCACCCCGATGCGCGATTCGTGCTGGACCGGGCGGCGGCCGCCCGGCTGTCGCGTTTCGAGTCGCCCTGGGTCGTCGGGCCGCTCGATTCGATGGGGCTCGAGTGGGCCGACCAGCTCACCAAGAAGGCCGTGATCTGGCTGTCGCTGAAGCTCGGCAAGCCGATCCTCAAGCTCACCGACGAAGACTACAACGAGCACTCCCTCCAGGACCTGCTCTCCTGCCGCGGCCGGGCCTACGACATCAACATCGAAGTCTTCCGTTCGATGCAGGACACGATCACGGGCTGGCCCGGCGGCAAACCGGGGACCGCCCGACGGCAGCACGGCGGCTCCGACGTGTTTCCCAAGCGGGTCGTGATCTTCAGCCCGCACCCCGACGACGACGTCATCAGCATGGGCGGCACCTTCATCCGGCTCTGCGAGCAGGGGCACGAGGTGCACGTCGCCTATCAGACGAGCGGCAACATCGCCGTCTGGGACGAGTCGGCCGACCGGCACGTGGACTTCGTCGAGGAGTTCTGCAAAGCCTTCGGCGTGGGCACGAAGACGAGCGAGATCGCCGACAAGATCCGGCAGCATCTCAGGGAGAAGCCCCCGGGAACGGTCGACATCGCCGAACTTCAGGCCGTGAAGGGCCTGATCCGCCGGACGGAGGCCCGGGCCGGCGCCCGGTATTCGGGCGTGAAGCCCGGGCACATCCACTTTCTCGACCTTCCCTTCTACGAGACGGGTCGCGTCCGCAAGAAGCCGATCGGCCCCGACGACATCGCGATCACGGTGAAACTCCTCGACGAGGTTCAGCCGCACCAGATCTACGCCGCCGGCGATCTCTCCGATCCGCACGGCACCCATCGGGTCTGCCTGGCCGCGGTCCTGGGGGCGCTCGAGGCCACCGTGGACCGTCCGTGGGCGAAAGACTGCCAGCTCTGGCTCTACCGTGGTGCGTGGCAGGAGTGGGAGCCCCACGAGATCGAGATGGCGGTGCCGCTGGCGCCCGACGAGGTCGAGCGGAAGCGGATGGCCATCTTCAAGCACGAGAGCCAGAAGGACCGCGCCCTCTTCCCGGGACCGACCGACCCGCGGGAGTTCTGGCAGCGGGCCGAGGATCGCAACCGCGACACGGCCCGGCTCTACGACCGGCTCGGTCTGCCGGAATACGAGGCGATCGAGGGGTTCGTTCGCCATAAGTCATGATCGGGATCGAGGCACGGAAAGAACGATGAAGCGATACAACGTCGGGATCAGCGGCTACGGCTGGGCGGCGACGGCCCACATCGCCGCGATCAATGCCACCACGCAGGGGCAGGTCACGGCCGTCTACTCGTCGCGGCCGCTCGATTCGGCCGAACTCTCGGCGAAGCACGGCGGCTCGATCAAGGCCTACCAGAGCCTCGATGCGATGCTCGCCGATCCCGACCTGCACGTCATCGACATCACGAGCTACCCCAGCAGCCACCGCGATCAGGCGGTGGCCGCGGCCAATGCGAAGAAGCACGTGATCATCGAAAAGCCGATGGCCAACACCCCCGAGGAGGTGCAGGACATTCTCGCCGCGGCCAAGGCCAACGGCGTGAGGGGCTGCGTCTGTCTCGAGTGCCGCTACTCCAACCAGTTTCAGGTGACCAAGGCCCTGATCGACGAGGGGCTTCTGGGCAGGGTGCATTACGGCGAGGTCGACTACTACCACGGGATCGGCCCGTGGTACGGGCAGTATCGCTGGAACACCGGCAAGAAGGATGGTGGCAGCGCGCTGCTCACCGCCGGCTGCCACGCCCTCGACGCGCTCCTGATGCTCATGGGCAGCGACGTCGAGACGGTGTCGAGCCTGAGCACGAAGTCGGCGAACGAGGTCTTCACCCCCTACGAGTACGACACCTCGAGCGTGACGATCCTGCAGTTCAAGAACGGGGCCGTGGGCAAGACCGCGGCCATCGTGGACTGCCTCCAGCCCTATTACTTCCACACCCACCTCGTGGGCAGCGAGGGCAGCCTGCTCGACGACAGGTTTCACTCGGCGAAGCTCAAGGCCGACAAGGGCCACTGGAGCAGGCTTTCGATGAAGATGCTCGATTCGGGCGACGTGAGCGACCACCCGTATCAGGCGCAGTTC
The DNA here is from genome assembly GCA_005773625.1 of Planctomycetaceae bacterium. Taxonomy (GTDB): domain Bacteria; phylum Planctomycetota; class Planctomycetia; order Pirellulales; family UBA1268; genus QWPN01. The sequence continues at coordinate 14,217 of SXHR01000099.1, forward strand.
GAGGCCTTCTTCGCCGCTCTCGACACCGGCTGCGAGATGCCGCTGACCGGTTTGGCGGAGGCGGCCAGGACGTTCGACGTGATCTTCGCAGCCGACAAGAGCGCCGCGCAGGGCGGGCAGCCGGTGCGACCGGCATGATCGGCGGCTCTCGACGGTTCTTTTTCTCGCATCTTTTTCTCGCAAAGGGGGGACGGCCATGGTGCAGCGAATCCGGCGGCGACTCGCCGCCTGTCTGGTCGGTGTCGCCTCGATCGGAGCCGGAGCCGTGGCCGGGGAGCTGCGGCCTTGGGTGAACGGCCGCGAGGTGTCGGGTGGTTCCGGAAGCGGGCCCGCGACCGGGTATCTTTGTCGGCAGTCGCAAGGGGTCCCTGTGGAGCTTCGGCAGATGAGGATCAGGGAGGTCGCGGCGGCTGCGGAGGCCGGCCCCGAGGAGGGCTTCGTCGCCCTGTTCGATGGGAAGACGCTTGCGGGCTGGCAGGGAGCCCTCGACGGCCACGTTGTCGTTGACGGGGAGATCCGCTCGAAGCCGGGCGTCGGCGGCAACCTCCTGACGACGAAAGACTACGGCGACTTCGTGCTTCGTTTCGACTTCAAGCTCACGCCGGGCGCCAACAACGGCCTCGGCATCCGGGCTCCGGTCGCCGGCGACGTCGCTTTCGAGGGCATGGAGATCCAGATCCTCGACGACGGGCATCCGAAATATGCCGGTCTCAAGCCGTGGCAGGTGCACGGTTCGATCTACGGCGTGGTCGCGGCCGAGCAGGACTGCCTGAAGCCGGTGGGCGAGTGGAACTCCGAGGAGGTCACGGTTCGTGGCTCCAGGGTCACGGTCGTGGTCAACGGCAAGACGGTCGTGGATGCCGACACCGCGACGTATCGGGACGGGAAGCCGAGCCCCGATGGAAAGCCGCACCCCGGACTCTCCCGCACGACGGGCCGAATCGGCTTTCTCGGCCACGGCGACGAGGTACACTTTCGCGACATCCGCATTCAGGAGTTGAAATGAGTCATACCGATGCCGCTGCCCGCAAGGCCCCGACGTTCCGCCTCTGGCTGATGATGGTGCTCGAGTTCGCGATCTGGGGCGCGTGGCTGCCGCTGATCTGGGGCTACATGGGCAAGGACGGCCTGGCCTTCACCGAACCGCAGACCGCCTGGGTCGGCAGCGCGTTCGCGATCGCGTCGATCGTCGGCATCTTCTTCTCGAGCCAGTTCGCCGACCGGACGTTCGCGGCCGAGAAGTTCATGGCCTTCAGCCATCTCGTGGGCGGGCTGGCGATCCTCGGGATGTACTGGGCGACCGACATCGCCGCCGCGACCGGGCTGGGCGTGTTTCCCGTCTTCTTCGGCCTGATGCTCCTCCATTCGCTCCTCTATGTGCCGACGATCTCGGTGTCGAATTCGATCGCCTTCACGCACATGAAGAACGCCCAGAAGGAGTTCGGGCTCGTGCGCATGGGAGGCACGATCGGCTGGATCCTCGCGGCGTGGCCGCTGTACTTCGTGCTCCAGGGCAAGGAAGGGGCCGAAGCGGTCGCCGCCAGCCGCAACATCTTCCTGGTCTCCGGAGTCACCTCGCTGGCACTCGCGGCCTACAGCCTGATGCTGCCGCACACGCCTCCCAAGCGGGCAGCTGCCGGCGACGGTCTGGCCTGGCTGAAGGCGGCCAAGTTCCTGGCTCATCCGTTTCTGCTGGTCCTTTTCATCGTGACCTTCATCGACGCCGTGATTCACAACGGCTACTTCGTGATGGCCGGGGACTTTCTCAAGAGCAAGACGGTCGGCATCAAGCCGGAGTGGATCATGCCGGTGATGAGTATCGGCCAGGTGGCGGAGATCGCCACGATGGCGGTGCTCGGCACCGTGCTCGCACGGCTCGGCTGGAAGACCACGATGATCCTCGGAATCCTCGGGCATGCGGCCCGGTTCGCGGTTTTCGCCTTTCTGCCGGAGAACCAGGGGGTGATCATCGCGGTGCAGGTGCTCCATGGCATCTGCTACGCCTTCTTTTTCGCCACGCTCTACATCTTCATCGACGCAGCGTTCCCGAAGGACGTGCGGAGCAGCGCCCAGAGCCTGTTCAACTTGCTCGTGCTCGGGCTCGGCGACCTGGCCGCCAAGTGGCTCTTCATCCCCCTCCAGGGCAAGCTGACCACCGACAACGTCGTGGACTACAAGACGCTCTTCCTCTGGCCGACGTTCATGGCGCTCGCCGCCGCGGTGGTATTGGCGGTCGCGTTCTGGCCGCCGAAGTCGCTGGCCACCGCAGCCGAGACGGAGGACGATCTCGAGACGGAACCGCCGGCGATCACCTGAGCCGCCGCCGGGATGCCCGCCGTCCGGCGACCCTCGTGAGGACGACGGTCAGCCGTGTCCGGGATCCCCATGCTTTTCCCGCAGGGCGGTCACGTGCGCCCTGACGACGGGACGCTCGTCACGGGACGCTTGTCACGGGGAGAGTGGCGGCGGCTTCGATGAAGACCTCCACCTGCTGCCCAACGAAAAGTCGTGGCCGTCCCTGGGGATCGAACTCGTAGATGACCTGCAGCACGCGGGTGTCCACTCGCTCGGTCGTGTCGCCCGTCAGCGATTTTTTCGGGACGACGAACGGCTCAACCCGGACGAATTGCAGCGGGTAGCGTTGCTGGAGATTTCCCCGGGGCACCGCATAGGCCACGGCATCCTCGCTGAAGCGGGCGATGTCGTACTCGTCGATGTCCACCCGGACGTGCAGGCGATCGACGTTTCCCAGGGTGACGAGTGTCTCCCCGCGGGTGTTGCCGACAAACTCACCGGGATGCACGTCGGTCTGCAGCACCTTGCCCTGCACCATAGCCCGGACGGTAAGCCGTTCGATGTCGGTCTCGATCCTCGCGACGGCCGCCTCGGCCTCCGTGATCTGCGACTTCGTGACATCGCGGTCGTATTCCCATGAGCCTGCGGCGAGCAGCTTGTAGTCCGCCTCCGCCTTGTCGTACTTCGCCTTGGTCGTTCTCAACAGGTCGCGTTTCTCGATGAGTTCCGCCTCGGTCGTGACCTTGTTGGCGAACGTCTGCTCGGCGCGTCGCACCAGGTCGGCCGCCGTATCCATGTTCGCCTTCGCCGCGCTCACCTCGGCCAATAGGGCCGGGAGTTTCTCCTTGCGGGGTTCGGCCTCCTGGCGGACGAGTTCCGCACGGCACCTCGAGAGCGCGGCCCGTGCCTTGGCCAGCTCGCTGCGGAACTCGCGATCATCGAGGCGGAAGAGCGGGGCTCCGACGGCGACGTCGTCTCCCTGGCGAACGAACACCTCGACGACGATTCCGTTCATGGGAGTGCCGATGAAGATGTTGTCTCCCTGTGCCTCGACGATTCCGGACGCGGCCAGCGTGTCCGAGAACGGGCTCGTTGCCGGCATGATCGGTGGCGGTGAGTCCTTCGTGACGAATCGTGTCTGCCGCACGTACCAGAGCGTGAATCCGAGGAGTGACAACGCGATCACCGGCAGACCGAAACGCACGAGCACATCCACCACGCCCACGGGGCGGTTCGTACGGCGGCGTTGCTGAAGCGATGATTCAAGCAGCATGGAGGATCTCGCGATTCGGCGCCTGACGGGTCGGGAAGACACCCATCATAGGGGAATCACGCCATGCAGATCGAGCACGACCAGGGCCATGTTTCATGATCGTCTTGGGTGGGCTTGCCCGCTCATACCGCCAGCTCATACCCCGAGACAGCGCCGTAAGGCCCCGAGTGGCGCAGCCAACAGCATCATGAAAGGGATCGCCGTGCCGCCGCCCTGTTGCATGCCCTGAGCCTGGCACGAGTGCGGGCGGCAGAGCCGATCTCGCGGGAGGTCATGGTCGGGGCGACCGTGACCGTACCTGGGATCGGTCTGAAGGCGATGCTGCCGGCTACCCGCGTGGCCCGGCGGGTCGCGACGCGCGGCTGACCCCTTTCCGACGGTGGGCGCGGAGGCAGACCAAGCCTCCGATGCCGCCAAGTGCCGCGAGGGCAAGCGTCGAGGGCTCGGGGACGGGAACTGCGAAGTTGAACTGCAAGTCGTTCCTCGTGACCGAGCCGGTGGGATTCATGTTGAATTCATACTCCAGCCGGCTGATGCCCACCGACGTCTGCAGGCTGACCACGGGATCGAGCGTGGTGGCGAAGGTGCCGGTGACGAGCGAGCCTGTGGAGCCCCCGAGTGTGTTCCATGTCGGGTAGGTGAGCAGGGCTCCGTCAGGGGTGTTGCCGTTCTGCCGTGAAAAGGTGAGCACCCCGTTTGCGATCAGGCTGCTGCTCTGGTCGTACGCCCTGATGTTGAGCACTTCGCGGGCGTCGAAGTCGACGAACACGAGGTACGACGACGCCGGCAGCGGCTGCGAGAAGAGGATCTCCATGGCCACGCTGCTGTCGGGCGTGGTGGTGCGTTGGTAGCCGACCTCGAAGAAGCTCCGCGTGCCGGCGATCCAGTCGGGATTGCTGACGTTGGTGAGCGGCGTCTCGCCGGCGAAGGTGATCTGCTTGGCTGTGCCGAGCGTGATCCCGCCACCGGGGACACCCGTGTTGATCGTCACCGCATTGCCCTGAAGGGTCGCCGACGCCGTGGTGCCCGACGTGAGAGCCGCATAGCCCGTGGTCGTCGCGTAGTCGTAGACCGCCGCGTGGGCGGAGAGAGCCCCCCCGGCCACGATGGCAGCCAGGCTGGCGAACAGGAAATGAACGCGAGGATTCATCGTCGGACTCCCGAGCCAGTGAAGTGAGTAGACGGATGCTACCATCCGCGGCCCAAGCGACAAACCTTGCCGCCACGTTTGCGGCCATGATGAACGCTGACCTGCCCGCGTGAAACAAGGCCAATCCGCTCGCCCGCCGCTCGTCGAACTGTCACTTGCCGACCTATTCCGAGCCTGCAATCGCGTAGACTTCCGGTCAAACCGCCTTCGGCCGCCAGGTATCACGATGGATCGCCTCACATTCCTGTCGTTCGTCGCCCTGAGCCTGCTCCACGGCGGGGCTGTGGCCGCGGCCGCGGCGGACGGCTCACCGCCCGAAACGAAGCAGATCACGGAACTCACGCCCGAGTTTGCCGCCGGGTTGGTTGCCGATCATAAAGAAAGGTATCTATGTCTCGATGGCGTGGCGACACTTTCGCCCGAGGTCGCGGCAGCCCTGGCGATGTTCCAGGGCGAATGGCTTTCCTTGGGCGGTGTCCAGAGCCTCTCGCCGGAAGCTGCCCGGGCCCTGGCCGCGTTCCAGGGGCAGTCGCTGCGGCTGAACGGCTTGAGGAGCCTCACGCCTGGCACCGCAACCGCGCTCGGACGCTGTGGATGTGAGATCTTGGGCCTCTCCGGACTGGACGCCTTGTCCGCCGAGGAAGCCGGTGGGCTCGCTGCATTCGGCGGAACGGACATCGACCTGAATCGGGTGACGTCCCTGTCGCCGGAGTCGGCACGAGCGCTGGCGACATTCAGCGGAGAGTCGATCAGCCTGAGTGGAGTGACGTCCCTCGCACCGGAGTCGGCACGAGCGCTGGCGGAATTCGGCGGCGATCGGCTATGGCTCGACGGCATGACGACGCTGTCATCCCAAGTCGCTGCGGAACTCGGGAAGTCAAAGGCGCAGCACCTCGTCCTCAACGGTCTGATGTCGCTCACGCCCGAGACGGCCGCCGGGCTGGCCACGTTCGCGGGCCGGACTTTGCATCTGCGCCGGCTGACGGGCCTGTCTCCCGAGGCCGCCGAGGCGCTCGCGAGCCTCAAAGCCCGCGCGCTCGCCGTGACGGCGCTGGAGGAAAAGCTTGATGCGGTGAAGACGCTGTCGATCGACGATGCCCGGTTGGCGGTGCTGGTATCCCGCGGCCACAAGCAGCCTAACCTGCGCTACGGCATCAATCTGTACGGGGTCACGGCATTCGACCCAGCCCGTGCGGTCGAGGTCGCCCGAATTCTGGCGACCGCACCCGGCACGGTGATCCTCCCGCGCCTCGAAAAGATTTCGCCCCGCGCGCTGGAGGCTCTGATCGAGAAGCAGGACGTGATGATTCCCGACATCGACACGCTCGAGGTGCTCCCCGAGCCCGACGGCAGCGCGACATCGGACGAGTTCACCGTCCCCGACGGTTTCCGGGATCGCCAGGAGCGGATGTGGCATGAATTTCGCCGGTGACCGTCGCCGAGATGGGGAAAACTGGGGACGGGAGTGAATAAAAGCGATTCAGCGGTCGGGAGTTAGGTTCGCCCGCAACTCGTTTCGCTCTGACCCCGTCCCCGATTTCCGCGACGCTTCAGGCCGGGGGTAGATTCTCTAGGTCGAGAAGATCTTTGGGCTTTCCGGCAGCGGCCTTGAGTCGCCGCAGCCAATCGAGCGAAATAAATCGGACGCCTTCGGCCTCCGGACTCGATGCGAGGAGCGACGCCACCGCCATCCCCGGATGGTAGGGGACGTAATCGAAGAGGTCGACAAAACCGGCAGACGTGCAGAGCATCATGAGCGGCTGTGAGCGAATGAACGAGGCTGTGACGGGGTAGGTGCGCTCGATCCCCGTGGCCGGAGCGATCTCGTTGCCGATGTATTCGGCTTGCAGTTCCTCAAGCGCGGCGAGCAATCGCGCCTCGCACTGGCGACCGCACCCAGAGCACGTCGGTGTCTTCCGTGGCGCGCACATAGCCGTGAAAACTCACCGCGTGTCCGCCGAGCACGAGAAATGGCACGCCATGCCGGGCGGGGACTTCAAACAGTCGGAAGTCAGGTGCCATGGGACATCTGCCCGGCGCTGCACGTGCCCGAGATGTGTCGGGCGAAGAATGCCTCGGGGCCCTGAGCGATCAGGTCCCAGAGTTGCGATTTGTTGTACCAAGCCTTGTCGGCGTGGTGCGCGGCGTTGGATTCGTGCGAGACGGAGGCTTCTACTAGCAGCGGCCGGACTTGAACCGGCGACACCCGGCTTATGAAGCCGGTGCTCTAACCAACTGAGCTACGCTGCCCTGAGGCCGGAAATATAGCCTCTGGCAGCCGCGGCGTCAGCCGACCGTGGAAAACCCCGGTGTGTCCGGCCTGTCACCCGATCGACGCGTGC
>SXHR01000100.1:0-23761 GCA_005773625.1 Planctomycetaceae bacterium
GGCATGGCCACGGCCGGCACCGGCGACGTGCTCACCGGCGTGACGGCGGCCTTGCTCGCCCAGGGAATGACCACCTTCGATGCCGCCCGGCTCGCCGCATGGGTGCATGGCTGCGCGGGGGATGCCGCGGCGGGCGATCTCGGGCAGGTCTCGATGACGGCCCGCGACCTCCTGGAACGATTGCACGTCGGCTTCGAGCGGCTGCGGGTCGCGTGAGGTGGGGGCCGGCTCTCCGCTACCGGGCCCGCATGGCCAGCAGCGCGAGCCGGGTCACATCGACCACGCCATCGTCGCGAGCGATCCACAGCCGAAGCCCATCCGCCGGCTCCAGCCGATGGCCGCCGGTGAACGAGCCGAAAGCCGGCAGCACGAGGAGCGACTCCTCGGCCACGAAGCACCGCTCGGCGATCCGGTCGCCACCGGGTGAGCGAATCGCGATCGTGGGATGAAGATGGCCGCCGATCGTGAAGCAGTTCCGATCCGGCTCGGACAATCCCGTGGCGGGCTCGTGGACGAAGTGAAAGGGGGGCTCGTCGAGCGTCCGCAGGCAGGAGTCGATCCCGAGCGACGAGGGGATCGTGCCGATGGCCCGATCGTGGTTGCCGGGGACGAGAATCACCTCCGCGTCCCGGAACCGCGCCCGGGTGGCGGCGAACTCGGCGAACACCCGATCGGTGCATCCGCTTCGCGCATGGAAGAGATCGCCCAGAATCAGGAGCCGCCGCGCCGACGTGTCGTGCATCAGCCCTTCGAGTCGGGCGAGGTCGCCCTGGGCCGAACCCTCGGGCACCGGAATGCCGGCGCTCCTGAACGTGGCCGCCTTGCCGAGATGCAGGTCGGCCACGAGCAGGGTCGCCGTCGCGGGCAGAAACGCCGCCCGTCCCGGGAGCAGGAGAATGTCGGCGTCGAGTTCGTTGGCGGCTGAGTCGGCGGGATGGATTCGCACGGACGCGGTCCTTTCGCCGGGCATTCTCGCACAACCCGCGGATGGCGGGGAGTGGCTGGGTGTGTGTCGTCTGCGGGAGGTGGTCCCGCCGGGCGGGGCCTCAGCTGGCGGCGGTCGCGGCCTGCTCCAGCTCGCGGGCCATGTCGGTGATCCGCGTGAGCCAGTCTTTCGTCGTCAGCCGCGACTGGACGAACTCCGCCCAGATCGGGAACGCCAGCGGCGAGATGCGGGGCGTGTCCACGATGCGGATCTCCTTTGCGGCGATGGCTTCGACGGCGTCCTGCAGCCGGCGAAACTCGAACTGCTGCTCGAGCACTTCGCGGCGGGCCTGCGCGAGGAGCATGTTCCCGGCGTCATGTTCGGCGAGCACGTCGAAGATCAAGCCAGCCGAGGCCTGCGTCTGCCGATCGTTCTGCCGCGATCCCGACACGAGCCCCGCCACGCGGGCGATCTCGCGGAAGTGGCGGCGGGCCATCTCCGTGGAGTTGAGGCAGCCGAGCAGGTCTTCGAGAAGTTTGGCCGGCGACAGAAGCCGTCGCCAGGTGCGGTCGTCGGCGATCATCGCGTCGCGACCCGCGAGCTCGAAACCCCAGTCGTTGCAGGCGAGCGTGAGCGTGGCGGGTTTCGCGCGGGCGATCCGCCAGGCGACGAGCGAGGCGAGGCCCTCGTGGACGAGCCGGCCCTCGAACGGAAATACGAAGAGGTGGTGGCCGTCGCGGCCTTCCCAGCGTTCGACGAGGAGCGTGCCGCGGTCGGGAAGCCGGCTCCAGCGCGACTGGATCTCGAGCAGCGGCAAGACCGCATGCACCTCGCGGGGCATCTTCTTCACCCCGCCGGGCCGGGTGACGTCGCCCACGAGCTCGAGCACGGCCGAGGAGAGCAGGGTGGAGAGGGGCATTCGGCCGCCGTTCCACCGCGGCACCTGCAGCGCCGTCGTCACGCGGCTCCGCTTGACCCAGGCGGTGAGTCCGTCGAACCGGAAGAGCACGAGCGGCCGGCCTGCGAACAGAAAGCGGTCCCCCTCGTTGAGCCGCGAGATGAACGACTCCTCGACCGTGCCCAGCCTGCCGCCGCGGAGCCACTTCACCTCCACCGTCGCGTCACCGGCGATCGTGCCGATGCCCATGCGGTGCCGACGGGCGATCGCCTTGCTGGCGACATACCAGCGGCCGAACCGCTCGATGATCTTCGCGTAGTTGGGATACGCGGCGAGGGCCGGGCCGCCGCGGGCAGCGAAGTCGAGTGCCCAGTGCCACGAGGCGTCGTCGAGTTCGGCGAAGGCCCGCGTGCGGCGGACCTCGGCGAGAAGCTCCTCCGCGCGGAAGCCACCGCTGCAGGCGACGGTGACGATGTGCTGGGCGAGGCAGTCGAGGGAGTTCGTGAGCGGGCGGCGTGCCTCGACCACGCCGTCGGCCACGGCAGTCCGGGCGGCGGCGCACTCGATCAGCTCGAGCGCGTGCGTCGGCACGCAGACGAGCCGGCCGGGGGCCCCCGGCGCGTGACCGCTGCGGCCGGCCCGCTGCAGCAGCCGTGCGAGTCCCTTGGGGCTGCCGATCTGCAGGACCTGCTCGACCGGGCCGAAGTCGACGCCCAAGTCGAGGCTCGACGTGGCCACGACGCACTTCATCTTCCCGCGGCGGAGCCCCTCCTCGGCCCGGGCCCGCAGTTCCCGGTCGACCGAGCCGTGATGGAGGGCGAGCGCCTTCCTCCAGTCGGGCCGGGCCGCGGCGATCGCGTCATGCCACCGCTCGGCCTGCGAGCGGGTGTTGGTGAAGACGAGCGTCGTCGCGGCCCGATCGATCGCCGCCACCACCTGCGGCAGGAGTCGCATGCCCATGTGGCCCGCCCAGGGAAACCGCTCCATCGGGTCCGGGATCAGCGTCTCGATCTCCAGCCGCCGCGGAATCACGGCCGATACGAGTGTCGCCTCCGCCGCGCGGGAGGGCCCCACGAGGGCGGAGAGGGCGTCGTCAAGATTCGCGAGGGTGGCCGAGAGGCCCCAGGTGACGAGACCGGGGCGGAGCGACCGGAGACGTTCGAGGGCGAGTTCGGTCTGGACGCCGCGCTTCGTGGAGAGGAGCTCGTGCCATTCATCGACGATCACGGTGTCGAGCGAGCCGAAGACCTCGTGGGCGTCGTCGAGCGAGAGCAGGATCGAGAGCGATTCTGGCGTGGTGACGAGCGCCGCGGGCCAGTGCTCGCGCAGCCGGCGGCGATCGGCGGCCGACGTGTCGCCGGTGCGGGCACCCACCGACCAGCCGTGGGCGATGGGCTCCGGCGGGGCGAGCGGCTCCTCGAGCGCCCGCAGGGTGTCGGCGGCGAGGGCTCGCAGGGGCGTGACCCAGACGACGCGAAGCCCGGAACGCGTCGTGCCATCACCTGCATCGATTCCCGCCGACCGCGCGATCGCCCCGAGCCAGGCCGCCAGTGTCTTTCCCGTGCCGGTCGGGGCATGCAGCACGCCGCTCGCGCCCGCGGCGGCCGCCCGCCAGACATCCTCCTGGAAAGGAAAGGGCCGCCAGCCGCGGGCCGCGAACCAGCGACGAAAGGCTTCGATGACGTCGGCCGGCCTCGACGGCGGCGACGCTTCAGCCGCAGGAGGCCTCCGCTTTCCCGCTCCACGCGTCGCCATGCCGTCGCTCCGATTTTCGTCCACCGCCCGAATGACGTAGTCTAGGCGCCTGTGGGCCCCGAGGATTCCGCAGCCTGGAGATGACGACGTGGGTGCCGTGATGCACAGTGACCGCCAAAAACTGGCCGCCGAGATGTTTGGCACCTTTGCGATGGTGTTTGCCGGCACCGGGGCCATCGTCATCAACGAGGCCAGCGGTGGGGTGATCACCCACGTGGGCGTTGCCTTCACCTTCGGGCTGATCGTGCTGGCGATGATCTACGCGATCGGGGACGTGTCGGGGTGCCATCTCAACCCAGCCGTGACCCTCGGCTTCTACGCCGCCCGGAGGTTCGAGGGCCGGTTGGTCGTGGCTTATGTGCTCAGCCAGTGCGCCGGCGCGATTCTGGCGAGCCTCTCGTTGAGGCTCATGTTTTCGACGAGCGTCACCCTGGGCGCGACCGAGCCCGTGGGCGGGTTGCTCCAATCTTTTGTGATGGAGTTTCTCCTCACACTGATCCTGATGTTCGTGATCCTCAGCGTCTCGATCGGGGCCAAGGAGAAGGGCCTGATCGCCGGGGTGGCCATCGGCGCCGTCATCGCGGTCGAGGCGATGTTTGCAGGACCGGTGAGCGGGGCATCGATGAACCCGGCGAGGTCGCTGGCCCCGGCGCTCGTGGCGCTGCGTTGGGAAAGTCTCTGGCTCTACCTCATGGCCCCGGTGTTGGGCGCCGTCGGGGGCGTGGTCGTCTGCCGCTGCGTGCAGCCGGCGGGGTGTTGCGATGGGGTGACGGGAGGGGGCTGCCGATGAAGAAAGTGTTGTTCGTCTGCGTCGAGAACTCCAATCGGAGCCAGATGGCGGAGGCGTTCGCCCGCATGCACGGTGCGGGCAAGGTCGAGGCGGCGAGTGCCGGGTCGAAGCCCTCGGGTCGGGTGAACCCCAGGGCCGTCGCGGCCATGCGGCAACTCGGCTATGACCTGACCCAGCATGCATCGAAGGGGCTCGGGGAGTTCAACGGTCGGGAAGTCGATGTGGCGGTGACCATGGGGTGTGGCGACGAATGCCCGCTCGTGCATGCCCGCCAGCGGATCGACTGGAAGATTCCCGATCCCCGCGACATGACGGAGGAGGACTTTCGGGGCGTCCGGGATCTCATCGAGCAAATGGTCAAGCAACTCCTCGTTTCGCTCGAAACCAAAGGCACAACCTCTTGACCGCGGGGGGGACTTCACCATGACGGCCATGACGGTCAAGAACCTGCGACAGGTGCTCGCCGCCAATCCCGGCGTGAAGATGCACTGGATGCTGCCCGACAGGTCGTTCATCCCCGCCCACTACCACATCACCGAGGTCGGCAGGGTCCAGAAGGATTTCATCGACTGCGGCGGAACCGTGCGGTCCACGGCGGCCGGCGTGCTTCAGGTGTGGGTTGCCGACGATGTCGACCACCGGCTGGAGACCACGAAACTGGCGGCGATCATGGATGTCGCCGGTCCGCTCCTGCAGAGCGAAGACCTTCCCCTGGAAGTCGAGTACGAGGAGGGCGTGATCTCCCAGTATCCCGTCGGCGGCGTCGAGATCACGCCGTCGGGGTTGCTCTTCCATCTCGGCACAAAGCACACGGCATGCCTGGCGCCCGAGAAGTGCGGCCTGGACGGCACTGGCTGCTGTTGACGCGGGATTCTCCACCGGGAAGCGGCCGAGCCTGACCTCGGAAACCGTGGGACGCCGTTCGCAACGGGCCCCGCTTTGCCACGGATGGCAGCCCGCGAGTTCGACTTTTGCAGTTTTTCGGAGTGTCGAGGAAGTCACCCGTCTCGCAGGTCGGGGGTGCCCACGCCCCGTCGCCGGACGTTCGCGGATGCCATCGTGGCATCCGCTCACTCGATGCCGGCTCCCGGGGCATGGGCACCCCCTCCCGTGACCTGAGTCGGTCATGAAGCGGACTCGGTGAGCCTGGCTCCGGGGCCACAAAGCACTTCTCTTCGTACCACCGGCTCTCGAGCGCCGGCTCACCGCTGGTATCCCAGCAAGGCCGACCCGTCGTTCAGCGACATGCTCCAGACGCTGCGACGGGCAAGCGTGCGACAGCACGTTTTGGCGATGGCCCCGAGCGGCCGGGGTTCCCGGGCATGCGTGCCGCATCGCTCACGATCAGCCGTCCGTCGCGATCATCCGCTTGAGATCGGCGAGCGTGCCGGCGTCGGCGGGCTCCTTGTCCTTCCGCCAGCGGATGATCCGTGGAAAGCGGACGGCCACGCCCGACTTGTGCCGCGTCGAAAGCGACACCCCCTCGAAGGCGAGCTGCATCACGAGGGTGGGCGTGCAGATCCGCACCGGGCCGTGCTTTTCGATCGTGGTCGCCCGCACGATCCGGTCGATCTCCACGATTTCGGCGTCTGTGAGCCCCGAATAGGCCTTGGCAACCGTGACGAGCGTTCCATCGTGCCAGAGGCCGAGCGTGTAGTCGCTGTGCAGCCCGGCCCGACGGCCGTGGCCCGCCTGCGCATAGAGGATCACGGCATCGATCTCCAGCGGTTCCACCTTCCATTTCCACCAGTCGCCCCTGGTGCGGCCCACGGCATAGGGGCTCGCGAGCCGCTTGAGCATCAGCCCTTCCACTCCCCGGGTCCGTGACTCCGCCCGGTGGGCCGCGAGGTCCTCCCAGGAACCGGCGGTCACGACGGGCGACAGGAAGAGCCGCCCCGTCGTCGTCGAGCCCCCGGTGAGGAGGTCGGTGAACGGGCCGCCGACGACGGATGCCAGAACGCGGCGGCGTTCGACGAGCGGCCGCTCGCGGAGGTCGGTGGCCTCGTGCTCGAGCACGTCATAGGCCACGAACACGCACGGCACCTCGGCGAGGATTTTCTTCGTGACCTGCTTGCGGCTCGCCCGCTTCGAGAGCATTGCGAAGGGCAGCAGTCGGCCGTCGCGAACGGCGAGCAGCTCGCCGTCGAGCACGGTGCCCGGCGGGAGCGAGACTCCCGCGGCGATGATCTCGGGAAAAGCGTCGTTCACCAGTTCCTCGCCGCGGCTCCAGAGCGTCGTGCTGTCGCCGCGCCGGACGAGTTGGGCCCGCATGCCGTCCCACTTCCACTCCGCCTGCCATCCGGCCACCGGACCGAGATCCTCCGCCACGTGCTCGACGGGCGTGCGGTCGAGGGCCGAGGCGAGGAAAAAGGGATAGGGCCGACGGCTGTCGGCCGGGGACGACTCCGGAGCGAGCAGCCGCGCGAAGCCGGCACCGTCGGCCGGCGGCCCGCCCATGAGGCGGTGGGCCATCTCCGCCTGATCGACGTCGGCGAGCTCGGCGAGCGCGCGGGCCACGAGTGTTCGGGACACGCCGACGCGGAGGCCACCGGTGAGCAACTTGTGCCAGACGATCCGCTCCCGCGGGGCGAGCCGTCGCCACTCGGCCGTCACCACCTCCCGCTTGTGGGCATCGTCGGCGCCGCGTAGGTCGTGGATCGTGGTCCGCATGACGTCGGCGAGGCCGGGACGATCCGGCTCCGCGACGGACGCCTCGGCATCGGGGAGGAGGAGCGCGAGTGTCTCGGCGAGGTCGCCGACATGCGCGTAGCACTCCTCGACGAGCCAGGCGGGGTAGCCCGTGGCCGCGGCGGCCCACTCGCGGAGCTGCGCGGTCGAGATGCAGCGGAGCTGGCGGCCGCCCGAGAGCACGCCGAGCGCACACGCGGCGTCGGCGGGAGGCGCGGCGGCGAAGTAGTCGCGGAGGGCGGCCACTTTCGCGGTCGTGCTCGTCGTGCCGTCCAGCCGCCAGTAGAGATCGGTGAATCGCTTCATCAGAGCACGCCCCTCAGGAACTCTCCGCGACGGCGTCGGAGTCGTCGGCCTCGGCTCCGCCCGTGTCGTCATCTTCGGCCATCGCGGCGGCTTCGGGGCCGGCTTCACCGGTGAACCGCGTCGGCAGCACAGCGGCGTCGAGGCCGCGGGTCTCACGAAGGTACCGGGAGAGCGCGTCACTGAAGCCGTGGGTGGCGAGCACGCGGCGGGCACCGGTCGCGTCGATCGCCGCGAGCAGGCCCGGGAAGTCTGCATGGTCGGACACGGCGAAACCCTTGTCGAAGCCGCGGCGACGGCGGACGCCTCGCAGCATCATCCAGCCGGAGGCCATCGCCACGGCCGATTCCCCGAAGAGATTGAGCCACGAGCTGCCGAGCACGCTCGGCGGCGCGATGACGAGCGCCCGGCCGTCGCCCACGCGGCGGGCCCGTGGCGGCACGCGGTCGATCGGGGGCAGGCGCACGCCACTGGCCCGGTAGGCCTCGACGAGCTTCATGACCGCCCCGTGGGCCACGATCGGCCCGATCGAGGGATCCACCATGGCCGCCAGCCGCTGTGCCTTGCCCAGCGAATAAGCGAGCAGCACGCTCGTGCGTCCGGCGTCGCGGTTGGCCCGCCACCAGGCGTTGATCTCGGCGGTGATCTCATCGGGGCTCTGCCAGCGGTAGACGGGAAGGCCAAACGTCGACTCGGTCACGAACACGTCGCAGGGCACGTGCTCGAAGGGGGCGCAGGTTGGATCGTGTTGGAGCTTGTAGTCGCCGGTCACCACCCATGTGGTGCCAGCGCACTCGACCCTGACCTGGGCCGAGCCGAGCAGGTGGCCCGCGGGATGGAGCGACACCTTCACCCCGTTCATCGACACGCTCTCGCCGCGGCGCAGGGTGTCGATCGGCGCGCCGCCACCGATCCGCGAGCGGAGCACGAGCTTGCCCTCGGCGGCGCAGAGGTAGCGATCGCACCCGGCACGCGCGTGGTCGGCATGGGCATGGGTGATCACCGCCCGCGGCACCCGTCGCCAAGGATCGATGTGGAAATCGCCCCGCTCGCAGTAGAGTCCCGACTCGGTGACGGTGAGCAGATCCCGCACGGCACGCTCGCTGGAGATCCCCCGAAAAAAGGCGGGGGGAGGGGGCGATCACACGGCCCGTGCCGCAGCGATCAAACCCAAGAGAATACGGGAACTTCAGCCGTGCCGTGGCCCGGGGCCGCCCACGCCCCATCGCCCGCGCTCGCTGCAGCGCGTGTTCAGCGATACGCCTGGTTTCCGACGGCCGGGAAGCGATAGCCACCGAAGCCCAGGGGGGCATACGTCGGCCAGTCGCCCGGGGTCACTCCCGGCGGCGTGCCGTACATCTTCCAGGTGGGCGTGCGGGGATTCGTCGGGGGCACGAAGTACTTCGGCCGCGTGCCGTGGCCGGTCACGTAGGGGGATGCGCCCGGGGCGTAGGGTGCCTGCTTCTGAGGCGTGCCCAGCGACGCTGCGGAGCGGGGACCGCTGAACCAGCGGCGGCCGGCGGCTTCGGCCCGCCCGGAGGAGGCCGCCGCGACGAGCAGGGTGAGGAGGCCGGCGGTCAGAGTCAGCGGCAGACGGCGCACGGCAAAACTTCCGGGGAGGCGGGCGACGGATTCCCGGAGGAGTATCGGCCGGCGGGGCCGGCCTCCTTCGCGGGGCTTCCGCCGGCGCGACCGGCACGGATTGCGCCGGTCGTAGGGACCCGCGTCAGTCCGCCGACGCCTCGAGCGGCGCCTCGGGGATGGCCGCGGCCCAACGGACGTCCATCTTCATGCCGTAGACCTTCTCGAAGAGGTCGGTGCGGCGTTCGGCTCCCCAAAGATCGACCTGGGGATTCTGGTCGGCCACCACGTCGAGAATGACGCGGCCGTCTTCGATCCGCACGAACACGTCCCGCACCTGCTGCGACCGGCTGCGGTCGAGGCCGCCGGCCACCCGCAGGATCGCCGCCATCCGCTGCACCCGACGCTGATCATCCGACGAGAGACGCATGAGGTTCTCGTGCTTGCGCTTGGGATGCGCGCCGCGGTGGTATCGCGCCACGTTGGCGATCATCTCGATGTCGTGCGGCCGTAAGCCCGGCAGACGGCTGTTGCGGATCAGGTGGTAGCTGTGCTTGTGATGCTGGTCGTAGTTGATGACGTAGCCGACATCCTGCAGCCGCGCGGCACACTCCAGAAGCAGACGGTCGCTGGGGGGCAGCTCCAGCGGCACGGCGAGTTGCTCGAAGATCCTGCCGGCGAGCGCGGCGACGGTGCGGCCGTGTTCGATCTCGCCGGAGCAGGCGGCCGCGAGCCGTTCGATCGCGGCCTCGCGGTGGGTGGCGTCGTCGCCTTCACCTCCGACCGCCGTCTCCTCGATCATCTCGCGGAGCAGCCCGTCGCGGACGCCTCGGGTGTGGATCGCGAGCGTGTTGACCCGGAAGCGTCGCATCAGCGCGTCGACGATCGTCAGGCCGGCGATGATGATGTCGGCGCGGTCGGGCGTCATGCCGGCCATGCTCCGCCGCGCCCGCAGGGGAACCTTCCGCAGCCGGTCGAGCAGGTGGTGAACCTCGGCCTGGGAGATCGTGTAGCCCGCCACCGGCACGTCGAGTTCCCGCTTGGCGGCCATCATGAGTTCGGCGAGCGTCGTGAACGTGCCGCCACAGCCGACGAGCAGATGGGGCGCGAACAGGGGCCGGGTCGTCTGCTTCTTGAGGACGCCGTTGATCTCTTCGTCGAGCCGTTCGAGCCCGCGGGCGGCATCGCTCCCCTCGCAACACTCCCCGAGGCCGAACTGCTCGGTGAGGCGGACGGCGCCGAGCGGCGTCGAGAAGATCGACTCGATGAGGTTGCCCGTGGCGAACACGATTTCGGTGCTGCCGCCCCCGATGTCGGCCACGACGGTGTTGCGGCCGGAGAGATCGAAGGCGTGTTGCACGCTGGCGAAGGCGAGGCGGGCCTCGCGTTCGCCCGAGATCACCTCGACCTCGAGCCCCACCTCCTCGCGGACCCGCCTGCAGAACTCGGGCCCGTTGCGTGATTCGCGGACGGCACAGGTCGCGATCGTCCGCAGCCGGGTCACCTGGTAGCCCGTGGCGATCTCCTTGAACGTCCGCAGCGCCGCGACCGTGCGATCCATCGACTCGTCGTCGAGCCGGCCCTCCGAGGAGACGCTGCGGCCGAGCCTGGTGGGCTCCCGTTCCTCGTCGAGAATCCGATAGTTACCCCCCCGCAGGGCCTCGGCCACCAGCAGGCGGACCGAGTTGGAGCCGATGTCGATCGCCGCCAGCCGACACGCCAGGTCGGCTGAGAGATAGATCTGCCTGTCTTCGCCAACGTGGGTCGGTTGGGTCACGAGCGGTGATTCCCGGGGGTCGGCCCATCATACCTTCATCACGTTACACTGGGGCCGTCGAGAGAGGATTTCGAAACACGCCGGCCACGTCCGCACCCGTGCAGCATCTTTCCGCCCCGATCGTTTTTGCCCGCGACGGAGCCGCGCCATCGGCCGGCTGCGTCGTGTCGGTGGGCAACTTTGACGGCGTCCATCGCGGCCACGCGGCGATTGCGGCCCGGCTGCGGGCGGTCGCGGACCGACTGGGCGTGCCCGGTGTCGCCCTCACGTTCGATCCGCACCCCGCCAGCGTGCTGAGGCCCGAGACGGCGCCGACGCCGCTCACCACGCCACGCCGCCGCGCCGAACTCCTGCTCGCCCTGGGTGTCGATGCCGTGCAGGTTCAGCCGGCCGAAACGCCCCTGCTGGCGCTCGAAGCCGAGGCCTTCTACGAGGGGATTCTCCGCGGCCGGCTCGGCGTCAGGGGGGTCGTGGAGGGGGCCGACTTTCGTTTTGGAGCCCGTCGTGTCGGTGACGTACGGCTGCTGGAGACGCTCTGTCGCCGCGACGGCGTCGAACTCGAGATCGTGCCCCCGGTGGTCGTCGACGGCGAGCCCGTGTCGAGTTCGCGACTGCGGTCGCTGATCGCCGCCGGACGTGTTCGCGATGCCAACGCACTGGCGACCGCGGCCTACCGCCTTTCCGGAACGGTCGTGACCGGCGCACGTCGTGGCGGGACGATCGGCTTTCCCACGGCCAACCTGGCTGGCATCGCCACGCTTCTTCCCGCCGATGGCGTCTACGCCGCGCGGGCACGCGTGGCGGGCGAGGACTTCGCCGCCGCCGTGCACATCGGCCCCAACGTGTCGTTCGGAGAGACGGCGATCTCGACGGAGGCCCATCTCATCGGCTTCTCCGGCGATCTCTACGGACAGTCGCTCGACGTTGACTTCCTCGACCGGGTGCGCGACACTCGGAGGTTCGCGTCGGTGGAAGACCTCAAGTCCCAGCTCGCCATCGACGTGGCGGCGGCGGCAGGAATCGTCGCCGAGCTCACCCCACCCCGCAGGAAGGCATGATGCGACTCGATTGGGCCAGCCTGCTTGACGTGCTCCGAGGATGTGGTCGCGTGGTGCTCACGAGCCACGTGCGGCCAGACTGCGACGCGCTCGGCAGCGAGCTTGGCATGGCCGGCATTCTCGAGGCGATCGGCAAGCACGTGCGGATCGTCAACGCCCAGGCCACGCCGGCGAACCTCCGCTGGATCGATCCCCGCGGCAGGATCGAGTCGCTCGCGGAGAAGGTGCGGCCGGCCGATCTCACCGACCGCGACCTGTTCATCGTGCTCGACACCAGCGCCTGGGCGCAGCTCGGGGCGATGGGTGAAGTCGCCAAGTCGATGCGCGACCGGGTGCTCGTGATCGACCACCACGTCAGCGAAGACGATCTCTCCGACCGCTGGTTCAAGGACACGGCCGCCGAGGCGACCGCCAGGATCGTCTACGAAATCGGCCTGCGGCTCCGTGTGCCGTTGACGGAGGAGATTGCGACCCCGCTCTACGCCGGCCTCTCGACCGACACCGGGGGATTCCGCTTTCCATCGGTCTCGGGCGAGAGCTTCCGGATCGCCGGGCGGCTCGTCGATGCCGGGGCGAATCCGACGGCGATCTACCGCGAGCTCTTCGAGCAGGACACGCTCGCCCGGCTGCATCTGGTGGGGCGGACGATCGCGGGCGCCGTCACCTCGCACGACGGCCGGGTGATCGTCTCGACCGTGCGGCAGAAGGACATCAAGGAGGTGAAGGCCCAGCCGGCCGACACCGAGGATCTCGTCAATCTGACGCTCGCCGTGAAGGGCACCGAGGTGGCGGTGATCCTGATCGAGCAGCCCGACGGCCGGATCAAGGTGAGCTTCCGCAGCCGGGGCCGGCTCGACTGCAACGCGTTGGCCGCGACCTTCGGCGGCGGCGGCCACAAGGCGGCTGCCGGCACGATCGTCGAGGGGCCCTTCGATTCGGCCCACGCGAAGGTCGTGACCGCGGTCGATGCGGCATGGCTGGCGCTGGAGACTTTTCCGGCCTGACGGCTCCTGACCATCACCGGCCAGCCGCGCTGGCCACACTCCTGGAGCAGAGCAGTGAGCAAGTCCGAGCAGCGTGACGGGGGGCTTGGTCGGGCCGCGACCGGCATTGGCGACGTCGGTGAGGACACCCGTCGTGGTTTCGCGGCCAAGGCCCTCGCGCTGATCTGCGGTGGCCTGGCGACGATGGTGCCGGTGGGGGCGGGGGTGTGGGCGTTTCTCGACCCCCTGCGGCGGACCGCCGGCGTGGCGAAGTTCCTGCCGGTCGCCGACCTCGCCGCCATTCCGGATGACGGCGTGCCCCGGCAGTATCCGGTGATCACCGACAGGACCGATGCCTGGACGGGTTTCGCGGCCGAGCCTGTCGGGGCCGTTTACCTGCGGCGGGAAAAGGGCGCGATGGTGGTCCAGGCGCTGTCGGCCACCTGTCCCCATGCGGGCTGCTTCGTCGAGATGGAGCCGACGGGACGCTGCTTCCGCTGTCCCTGTCACAACAGCACGTTCACGCTCGACGGCGGCATCGTCGCTCCCAGTCCCAGCCCCCGCGCGATGGATGCGCTCGACTGTCGCGTCGGCGGAAGCGGCGAGGTGGAGGTGAAGTGGCAGAAGTTTCGGGCCGGCATCGCCGGGAAGGAAGTGCAGGGATGAGCCGCGACGTCCAACGCACCGTCGTGCCGACGAACGCGGAGCCCCCCCGCAGAGGACTCCTGGGACGCCTCGGCGACTTTCTCGACGACCGCACCGGCTACCGGGCGCTGGTCCACGAGGCGCTCTACGAGCGGGTGCCGGGCGGAGCCCGCTGGCGGTACGTCTGGGGCAGCACGCTGGTCTTCGCCTTCATGACGCAGCTGATCACGGGGCTCTTTCTCTGGGCGAGCTACTCCGCCAGCGGCCAGACCGCCTGGGAGAGCGTCTACTACATCCAGCACGAGATGGCCGGTGGCTGGCTGCTTCGCGGCATCCACCACTTCATGGCCCAGGCGATGGTGGTGCTGCTCGCGCTGCACCTCATGCAGGTGGTGATCGACGGCGCCTACCGGGCCCCTCGCGAGGTCAACTTCTGGCTCGGCCTCGTGCTCATGCTGCTCGTGCTCGGCATGGCGCTGACCGGGTATCTGCTGCCCTGGGACCAGAAGGGCTACTGGGCGACGATCGTGGCCACCAATCTCGCCGGCATCGTGCCGTTCGTGGGGCCGTCACTGCAGCAGCTCGTCATCGGCGGGCCGGAGTATGGCCATCACACGCTCACCCGCTTCTTCGCGCTCCATGCGGGTTTTCTGCCCGCCACGCTGATCCTGATGCTGGTCGTGCACCTGTCGCTGTTCCGCAAGCATGGCCTGCACGCCAAGCAGCCGATCACCAAGCCCGATGCGATGTTCTGGCCCGATCAGGTGCTCAAGGACGCCGTGGCGATGCTCGCCGTGATGGCGGTCGTGCTGGGCGTGATCCTGGTGCCGGCCTTGCGGGCGATGCTCGCGGGTGAGGTGGTGGTGCCGGGCGAACTCGGCGCGGAACTCGGAGCCCCGGCCGACCCGTCGCTGCCCTACGCGGCCGCACGGCCGGAATGGTATTTCCTGTTCCTGTTCCAGTTTCTCAAGGTCTTCGAAGGCTGGGGGGCCACGGGGGAGTTCTTCGGTGCGATCGTCGTGCCGGGACTGATCATGGGCGTGATGTTCCTGATGCCGATCCTCGGCAACTGGAAGTTCGGCCACCGCTTCAACGTGGCTTTCACCCTGGCCGTGCTCGCCGGGGTGGGGCTGCTCACGGCAATGGCCGTCAACGAGGACTACTACGCCCTGTGGGTGGACAAGGCGTCGCTGGCCGAGGCCGAGAAGCTGCACGATCGGACCGACGGAGACCCGACGAAGCTCGCCGCCATGCTCGGCAACGACACGGCGAAGATCGTCGCCGTGGAGCGACAGTGGAAGAAGCTCGAGAGGATTCGTCACTCGCAGGCCTTCCTCGACGCCTCGGCGCAGGCCAAGGCCGATGCCGCGCGGGCGATCGAGCTGGCCGGCAGGCCGGAGAAGATCCCGCCCGCAGGAATGCTCGAGCTCGTTCGCCACGACCCGAAGAGCCAGGGGCCGAGGCTCTTTGCCCAGCACTGTGCGGGCTGCCATGCCCACGTCGATCCCCTGGCGGCCAATGCGGAGTCCGTGATCGCGAAGTCGTCCGCGGCCAATCTCTTCGCCTTCGGCTCGGCGGCGTGGATGCGGGGCCTGCTCGACCCGGCGGAGGTGGCGGGGCCCGCCTACTTCGGCAACACCGCCCACAAGGAGGGCGACATGGTGGGCTTCGTGCAGAACGACCTCACCGACGAGGCGGAGTGGCCGAAGGCCGACATCGACGCCGTCGTCGCCGCGATGGCGGACGAGGCGGGCACGGCGGTGCCGAAGGAGCTCGTGGGGATGATCGACAGGGGCCGCGAGCTCGTGGCGAGCAGCGACCGCTGCGGCGGCTGTCATGCCTTCCGTGACAACGGCACCCCGCTCGGCTCGGCCCCTGACCTGACGGGCTGGGGTCATCGTGGGTGGCTCGTGGGAATCATCACCGACCCGACCCACGAGCGGTTCTACGGCGACACGAACGACCGCATGCCGAGTTTCGGCAAGGCCGCGGACGGTGCGCTGGCGCCGCTCTCCGAAGAGCAGATCGGGCTGCTTGCCGACTGGCTCCGAGGAGACTGGTATCGGCCGGCCGGGCACTGACCCGGCGTTTCCTGACGGCTTCCGCCGTCAGGACGCCGGCTGGTTCCGGACGTATCGTGGAGGCTCCCCGGGCCGCCACCGCGGCCGTTTTCAGCGTCACCCCAGCGAGGTTCAGCGTCATGCAATGGAAGGTGTTTGTGGCCGCCTGCGTCTGCGCTCAGGTGGCGCTGGCTGATGGTCCCCCTCTCGGACGAACGTCTTCTCCGCCGGGGAGCGTGTCGGTGGTGTTCGTCGGCGACGTGATGCTCGACAACGGCCCCGGTCACGCCGTCGCGTGCGGACGAGATCCCTTCGCCGCATGCGCAGAACTCCTGCTCGACGCCGACTTCACCGTGGGCAACCTCGAGTGCGTGCTCGGCGACGGCGGGAAGCAACTGCTCAAGTCGTACACGTTTCGTGGGGCCGATGATTCGCCCCGGTTTCTCCGGCGGTATTTCTCGGCGTTGTGCGTGGCCAACAACCACAGTCTGGATTTCGGGCCGGACGGGCTCGTGGAATCGTTGGACGTGCTCGATCGCGAGCGGATACCGCAGTTCGGTGGGGGCCGCACGCTCGCCGAGGCCCGGCGGCCGCTCGTGCTCGAGAAGCACGGCATCCGGATCGCGGTTCTGGGCCGTAACGGGTTTCAGGCCGAGAAGTCGGCGGCGCGGGCCACGACGCCCGGTGTGGCGCCGCTGGGCGAGGCCGACATCTGCGCCGACATCACGGCCGCGAAGACCGCCGCCGATTTCGTGGTGCCCTTCGTCCACTGGGGGCCGGAACTCCACCCGCAGCCGCGGCAGGCCGATCGCGAACTCGCCCGGGCGATGATCGACGCCGGGGCGGCGGCCGTGATCGGCGGCCATCCGCACGTCACGCAGACCGTCGATCTGCATGGGGCCGCCCCGATCGTCTACAGCCTCGGCAACTTCGTCTTCGACTACTATCCGGTCGATCCGCCGGAGTGGACGGGATGGGTCGTGAAGCTCACCTTCACGCCGGGCAAACCCGTGGCCATGGAGACCCGCACCGTCGTTCTCGACGCGGCGGGGCTGCCGCGGCCCGTCGAGGAGCAGTAGCCGGTCGCGCGGTTCGGGGCTGCCCACACCCTCTCGACGGACGCTCACTGCGGTCATCCTGACCCCCGTTCGCTCGGAGGTGTCTGCGCTCTCGCCCTCCGGGCTTCGCTGGCCACCTACGCCGTCTCGAGGGCACGGGCAGCCCCTCGCTGAGTTCACCCCACGCCTCACGGCGTGGGGCGTTTACCGGGCAGCCCTGCGGCTGGTTTCCGGGTGAGGCCGCGGAATCTTGCGGACGGCCTTCCGGACCATGGTCATGTGATTCCGCCGAGCACGGTGGCGCGGGCGACGCGGCCCACGCCCAGCATGTAGGCGGCCGTGCGGAGCGGCACCTGCCGGGAGTTCGAGAGCTGCCAGACCTGCTCGAAGGCCTGGCCGAGGATCCGGTCGAGCTCGCCCCGCACGCGATCGAGCCCCCACTGGTAGTGCTGGCGGTTCTGCACCCATTCGAACCAGCTGGCGGTGACGCCGCCGGCGTTGGCGAGAATGTCCGGAAGCACCACGACTCCCCCGGACACGAGGATGTCGTCGGCTTCGGGCTCGATCGGGGCGTTGGCGGCCTCGATGACGATCGGGGCGCGAACAAGCGCCGCATTGGCCGCGGTGATCACGCCGCCGAGCGCGGCCGGGATGAGCACGTCGCAATCGGCGGCGAGGAGTTCGGCATTGGAGATCGCCTCTCCGCCGCTGAAGCCGGTGAGCCGGCCGGCGTTGGCCCGCGCGTGCCGCAGCAGTTCCAGGACGTCGAGCCCGTCGGCCCGGTGGAAAGCACCGTTCGCGTCGCCCACCGCGACGATCTTGCACTCGGCATCGCTGAGGTATTTCGCCGTGTGGGTGCCGACGTTGCCGAAACCCTGGAGAGCCACCCGCGTGCCCGGAATCCTCCGGCCGAGACGGCTCAGCAGCTTGAGTGTGAGCGCGCCGACGCCGCGGCCCGTCGCCTCGTCACGGCCGGGGATGCCGTGATACTCCACCGGTTTTCCCGTGACGCACGCGGGGGAGAAGCCGTGGTATTTGCCATATTGGTTCATGATCCAGGCCATCATGTCGGCGGTCGTGCCCATGTCGGGGGCCGGTATGTCGACGTCGGGGCCGAACATGTCGTGGATCGCGTCGACGAACTTCCGTGTGACCCGTTCCAACTCGCGGAGCGAGCAGGCGGATGGATCGATCGCCACGCCCCCCTTGGCGCCGCCGTAGGGGATGTCGACGACCGCCGTCTTCCACGTCATGAGGGAGGCCAGCGACCGCACCTCGTCGAGATCGACCTGCGGGTGATAGCGGAGGCCTCCCTTGAGGGGGCCGCGGGCGTCGTTGTGCTGCACGCGATAGCCGATGAAGGTGGCCACCTCGCCCGAATCCCGCTCGATCGGAATCTGGACCTGCACCTCTCGCTTGGCCGTGAGCAGCAGCCGTCGCATGCTCTCCGACAGATCCAACTGCTCGGCCGCCCGGTCAAAATAAATACGGGTGGCGTCGCTGGCTCGCATGGCTCTCCCTGCTCCATAAAAATCGGGTGATCGGGGCCGCCGATCATAGCAGCCCAGGGCGGCCACGCCGTGACGGTGCGGCGGGGAGTGGCCCGGCGGAATTCCTCGAAAAACACTACGATCGTGCTTGAAAGGCTCCCGCCGATGCCCGCTCCCCAATCCGACGAGTTTTGGCAACTTCTGGTCCGCACCGGTCTCTTCGAGCCCGGTGCCGTCGAGTCGCTGCGGGTCGAGTACGCCGCGCGGCCGGCCGTGGCCGGGGACGAGGCGTCGGCCCGGTCGATCGCCGCCTGGCTTCATGGTCGCGGCCTCATCTCCCGCTGGCAGGGGAAGCGGCTCGCGGACGGAGCAGAAGGGCCGTTCTTCCTGGGCGACTACCGGTTGCTCGAGCGGCATGACCGCGATGGTGACGGCCTGCTGTTCACCGCCCGGCACGAGCCCTCGGGGAGGGTCGTCTCGCTGATGTTGCTCAACGCCAAACTCTGCCGGCAACTCGATACCTGGACCGAGATCGTGCGGCGGACCACGGCGGCCAATCGGGCCACCGATCCGATGCTCAGCCGAACCTGGTCGCTCGAGCAGCACGAAGGCAGCCGGTTCATCGTCTGTGAGCATGTGCGGGGTGACAACGTCGCCACGGAACTCGATCGCCTGGGGCCGCTGCCGCCACAGCAGGCGGGCGTCCTCGTCTGGCAGGTCGCGCGGGCCGTGGCCGAACTGCACGCGCTCGGGGTGGTCCACGGAGGGTTGTCGCTCGACGCGCTCCGCCGCGAGTCGCCACCGGAGGGCGGCGGCGAACGCACCGGCAGGGTGCGGCTCCTGCAGTTTCCGCTCGCGATCGATCCGCACATCGTGCCGCTACGGCCCCTGATCGCAACCGACGCGGAAGTTTCCCGGCTCGGGCGTCGGGCTGCCTGCGTCGCCCCCGAACTGCTCGTGCCGGGAACAGCGTGCGATCCGCGGTCGGACGTCTACGCGATTGGCGGCATGTTGTACGCCCTGCTTTCGGGCATGCATCCCAACTGGACGGGCGACGCCATGGCCACGCTCCGGCAGGCCTCGTTCGTGGGCGCTTCACCGTTACCGGCGACGGTGCCGGCGGAGATCGCGACGCTCGTCGGCTACATGATGGACCGCGATCCGACGCAGCGGTATCAGAACGCGGGTGAGGCGGCCGACTCGATCGCGGCCTGCCTCGGTCTGGCGGCGGCTCCCGTGCCCCCGCCGGTTGCGACCACGCCCGCGGCCGTCGCCGAACAGGATCTGTCGAAGCTCACGATCCCGACCACGAGCGAGCCGCCCCCGCGGGTGCGGCTCGAAGCACGCGACGACCGCCGCGCACCGACGGATTCGGCGGCGACACTGGCCGCCCGCGGAAGGGCCAGACGCATGGGGATGGTCGGCGTTGGAGTCGCGGTGGCCATCATCGTGGCCGCCGCAGGCGTCGTCATCAGCCGGCTCGAGCCGAGCCCGCCGGCCACGAGGAGCGACGTGGCATTGCGGCCGGTGCGGAACCGGAATGAGGACGCTGCCCGGGAGACGCCGGTCGTCGAAGCACCGCTGAGGGATCCGAAGGAAGAACCCCCGGAGCCGCCGGCGGGCGAGCCGGCGGTGATGACCGTGCGGCCGACCGCTCCGCAGGGAGGCGAGCCGAGGCAGGTGGTGGTGGACGATCCCAAGCTCCCCTGGGCCTCGCCCACTTCCGGCCTGCCGCCCACGCTCGCCTATCTGCCGCCGGGTTCGCAGCTGATCCTGCTGGCCCGGCTCGCTGAGATCGTCGCCGACGACGAGGGAAAACTCTTTCTCACGTCGCTGGGCCCCGTCGCCGAGTCGGCCCTCGCCGATCTCGTGCAGCTCTGCGGTGGCGATATCGCGGCGATCGAGTTCGTGCAGGCCGGCTGGCAGGCGGGCGGACCCGGCGAGGTGCTCGGGGCGTACGCGGTGCGGTTCGTGCCGGGGCGTTCCGCCCCGGCCGACGACGAGACGCGGAGGGAGGCCTGGGGGCCCACCAAAGAACTCAAGACCGGCGGAGAAACCATCTTCCAGACGGCGACGCTCAGCCTTTGGATGCCCGAGGCCGAGCGGGGCCGGGTGCTCGTGATCGCACCCAACGTGGAGCTGCCGCAGGATGTTTCGATCGGTGCCAAAGGGGTGGCCGAAACCGGCAAAGAGCCCTTGATCGCCAGGATCGTCCGCGAGAGCCTCGCCGTCATCGGCGACGCCCCCGGTTCCGGACTGCAGGCGGTGGTGACCGGCGATCTCGAGACGCTCGTGGGCATGCTCGACTCCGACCGGCACCTGACGCTGCTCGGATCGCCCCACTACCTGCTCAACACGGGCCGACCCGTTCTGGCCGGGCCGCTGGCCAAGCTCGCCGAACCGCTGGACGGACTGTTCGGTGAATCGCTCCAGGCGGCGGCACTCTCGCTGCATTTCGGCGGGAACTTCTACGTCGAAATGGACGCGGTCGCGACGCTCGACGTGCCGGCGCAGACCCTCGCCCCGCAGATCGCCGGCCGCATCGACGGCCTGCCGACCGCGGTCGAAAACTATTGCACCACGCTCAATCCCGCACCGTACGGCAGGGTGCTCGTGCTCCGGCTGCCGGGGATGCTGCGGGCCCTCGCCGCGCAGGTGCGATCCGGGGCGGAGGGGAAGGGTGTGGTGCTCAACGCCTATCTGCCCCGGCATGCCGCGCACAACCTGGCGTTGGCGGCCGAGCTCGCCCTGGCGCAAAGTCCCGGTGCCGCGACGGCGGGCCCGGCGGCACCCGCGGAGTCCGGGCCGAGGGGGGCGATCGAGAAAATGAAGAAGACGATGACGCTCACCTTCGCCAAGGACAACCTCGAGCGCTCGATCCAGATGGTGTCGGACGAGGCGGGCGTGCCGATGGAGATTCTCGGCGGCGACCTCCAGCTCGAGGGCATCACCAAGAATCAGTCATTCGGGCTGGATGAGCGTGACAAGAGCGTCGACGAGATCCTCCGTGTGATCCTCGCCAAGTCGAATCCCGACGGCAAGCTCGTCTACATCATCAGGGAAAAAGAGGGCGAGGAGTGGGTCTTCATCACCACGCGGGCCGCAGTCGCCAAGCGGGGCGACAAGCTTCCGGCCGGCTTCGAGCAGGCCAAGCCCGCGAAGCCCTGATCGTCAGCCGCTGAGGAGCAGCAGGGCCATGCCCATGTAGATCACGATCCCGACGACGTCCACGATCGCCGACACGAAGGGGTTGCTCATGAGCGCGGGATCGAGGCCGAGCGATCGGAAGATGAGCGGCAGCACGCAGCCCACGAGCGACCCCACCATCACCACGCTCAGCACCGTCGCCGGGATCACCAGGGCGTGAACGGGATTGGGGGCATAGGCGAGTCCGAGGAGGAAGCCGGGGATCGCCAGGAGCACCCCGAGCATCAGGCTGACGACAAACTCCCGCCTCAGGATCCGCTTCCAGTCGCCAAGCCGGCAGTCACCCGTGGAGAGGGCGGTGATCACGAGCGTGGCCGACTGGTTGCCGGAGTTGCCGCCGCTGGCGATCACGAGGGGGATGAAGGCCACGAGCCAGGCGTGGGGCGACTTCCAGCGGGCGAGCACCATCGCGGTGATCGCGGCCGTCGCGAACAGGATCGCGAGCCAGATGCCCCGCTTCCAGGTCAGCGAGACGAGCGCGGCATCCAGGTAGCCTTCGCCGAGCGGGGCGATGGCGGCGCTCATCTGGGCTTCGTCGGTCGCCTCCTGCCGCACGGCGTCGAGCACGTCGTCGTGCGTGATGATGCCCACGAGGCGGCCCTGGTCGTCGGTCACGGGAATGGCGATGAAGTCGAAGCGAGCGAGCTTCTCGACCACGTGTTCGCGGGCCTCCTCCACCTTGACGACGATCACGTCCTTCTGCATCAGCTCCGAGACGAGGGCCGTGGGCCTGGCGAGGATCAGGTCGCGGAGCGAGACGAAGCCGAGCAGCCGGCGTTCGGGGTCGAGCACGTAGATGTAGTAGATCGACTCGCTGTTGGGCGCCTGCGATCGCAGGCGGCTGATCGCCTCGCCGGCCGTGATCTCGGCCGGCAGCGACGCGTATTCGGTCGTCATCATCGAGCCGGCGGAGCCCTCGGGACACGAGAGCAGCATCCGGATGTCGTGCCGCTCCGCCTTGGCGACGAGCGGGAGGATCTCCTCGACGAATCCCGGGTCGAGCTCGCGGAGCAGGTCGTCGCGGCTGTCGGGGGCCATCGACTCCAGGAGCGGGCCGAGGTGCCGTCGGTCGGCTTCCTTGAAGAGCTCGACCTGCCTCGGCATCGGGTAGTAGGGGAAGATCTCGGCCTGCCGCTCGACCGGCACGGCGTCGAGGACCCGCCAGATCTCGACGTCGTCGAGCCCCTCGGAAAACTCCGCCACGGTCGCCGGATGGAGTTCCTCCGCCACTTCGCGGAGTCCGGCCGTGTCGCCCTCGGCGAGCATCAGCCGCAACTCGGGAATCAGGATGGGGTTGGCGGTGGGCATGGCGGGCAGGGCATGGAAGACAGGAGAGGGGGGCAGGCGGGGGTGGGAGGCGACCACGGACGACGATCGTGACCGGCCTATACTGCGGCGGGCAAAGACCTCGACCCAAGTATGCCATGAACGCCACCGGAAGCGAGCGCGTGTCAACCATGCTGCGGCGGACCGGAATCGTGACGATCGCCTGCGCATGGTTCGCGCTCGCCGGCGAATGCCGGGCCGAGTCGGTGGTGGCCGATGCGTCTTCGTCCCGTCAGGCCAGGGGTCGTGAGCATCTGCTGAACAAGGCGTATCTTCCCGCCGATTTCGACCAGGAGGTGTTCGACGAACTCTGGAGCACCTGGGAGGAGCCGCTCCGATCGAGGGCCGAAAAGGCCCCCTTGGAGGAGCGGCGACGGATGGCGATGGAGCGCTACGGGCTCGTGCCGCATCCCGACGACCCCTCCCGATCCCTGCAATACGTCGTCGATGCCAAGGGCCGCTGGACGATGAGTTGTCTCGCCTGCCACCAGGGGCAGGTGAAGGGGGTGGCCATTCCGGGCGTGCCCAACTCCAACTACGCCCTCGAGACGCTGACCGAGGATGTCCGCCAGGTGAAGGTTCGGCAGCGGAAGGCTTTCAGCCACATGGATGTCGGCGCGCTGCTCCTGCCCCTCGGCACGACCAACGGCACGACCAACGCGGTGATCTTCGGCGTGGCCTTGATGCGGCACCGCGATCCCAATCTCGAGATCGTGCAGCGGCCGCCGCGATTCGATCTCGTGCACCATGACATGGACGCACCGCCGTGGTGGCACTATTCCAGGAGAAAGAGCCTCTATTCCGACGGCTTCGCGCCCAAGGGGCACCGCATGCTCATGCAGTTCCTGCTGGTCAAGGAGAACGGCCCCGAGAAGTTTCGCGAGTGGGAGGATGAGTTTCGCGAGGTCGAGTCATGGATCGAGTCGCTCGAGCCGCCGGCCTGGCCGGCGGGCATCGATCGCGACCTCGCCGGGGCGGGGGCGGTCGTCTTCGCTGATCACTGCGCGTCGTGCCACGGCTCGCCCGGGCCGAGCGGCGACTATCCCGATCGCGTCGTTCCGATCGAGGAGGTGGGAACCGACCGGGTCCGACTCGACTCGCTCACCGCGAAGGAGAGGGGCGAACTCAATGCGAGCTGGTTCGGCCACTTCGGCGACGACGCGGCGGGCTTGGTGGAGCGTGAATCGGCGACCGGTTACGTGCCGCCCCCTCTCGAC
>SXHR01000101.1:0-10142 GCA_005773625.1 Planctomycetaceae bacterium
ATCGGGGGCCGTGCTCGGCCCCTGGGCGTTCGCGCCGGTCAGGAATCCTGGTTGCTGTCTCGTTCGTTGAATCGTTTTTCAAAAAGACTGCCGATGGCCTCGAGCGCCTCCCGGGCGTCGGGGCCCGTCGCCTCGACCACCAGCCGGGTGCCCGACTCGGCCGCCAGCGTGAGCAGTTCGAGGATGCTCTTGCCGTCGGCCCGTTGCGCGTCGTTGATCAGTTCGATCCGCGACTGCCACTTCCGCGCCTCCCGCGCGAGCAGATCGGCCGGGCGGGCATGCAGCCCGGCCGCGTTGACCACGACGACCTCCCGCGAAACGGTCTCCGTCTGGAGACCGCCGGAAGCCGCATCGTGAATCGATTCCCTGCTCTCTGCGGTCATGTCAGGACGCCACGCCGTGGCTGTCGGCCTCTTCGAGGAGATGCTGGATGTCGATCGGTTCCTTCGCCGACTTGAGGAGCCGGCAGAAGGAGTCGTCGCGGAGCTGTCGCGAAATGTTCTCGAGCGCCCGGAGGTGGTCGCCGGGGCGGTCCGGTGGAGAGACGAGCAGAAAGAACAACTGCACGGGCTCGCCGTCGAGGCTCTGAAAATCGATCCCGTCCCCGCTCACGGCCACCGTGCCCACCAGCCGGCTCACGCTCGGATGCTTCGTGTGGGGAACCGCGACGCCGCGACCAATGCCGGTGCTGCCGAGATCCTCCCGCTTCATGATCGCCTTGACGATGCTCTCGAGGTCGCTGGCGGCGATCTTTCCCGCATCGACGAGCGACTGCGCCATCTCGCGGATCACACCCTCCTTGGAATCCGCCTGAACCCGCGAACGGATCGCATCGGTGGCGACAAAATCGGAGAACTTCATGCGTGCTGTCGTCTCGAAGGGATGGGGCCGGATTGGCGGGAGGGGTCAGGACCGGCGGCCCGACTGCACATGCTTGTGATCGCGGACCTTTTCCTTGTGCTTACGGAGCTGCTGCTCCATCTTCTGCACGGCACCGTCGACGCTCCTCCAGAGGTGGGCGGAGGTCTCGTGGCTCACGAGTTCGTGGAAGTGCTCCGACGAGGCCACGATCTCGACCGCCGGCAGGGCCCGATTCTGCAGATCAACCGTCACGTTGAGGGCCGTCAGCCGGTCGAAATACCGGGTCAGCCGCGACACCTTCGATTCGACCTTCGATTGGGCGGCCGGGCTCAGCTGCCCGTGACGCGATGACAGTTTGATTTGCACCCAGAGTCTCCCGAAAAAAGTTGAACGAGGCGGATTTCGAGGTCGCCCGGGGCTCGCCGGCCGGTTTTTCAGCCGGGCCGCGGCGGCCCCCGGGGGCCATGCGTCCGTCGTCGCGGAGCATATCACCGGCGTCGCCACCGCAGCAATTCGCACCGCGGAATCCTCGCGTGGGGCGCGAAACTCAGTCGTCGTCCGGTTCCGCTGGAGGCGGGGTTGCGGGTGGGGCCGACCCTGCGGGCGCAGGCCCGCGACGGATGCGGCCCTGGTCGAGCTGGGCCTTCCACCAGGTGATGCCGTCCTTCCGGATCACCGGCGACCAGTCGGCCCGATACCCCAACCGGTGACGTGCGTCGGGCTGCACGATCTCGATGAGCCGGCGGATCGCATAACGCCGCACGGCAAGGCTGCCGTCATCGAGCGATTCGACCAGCAGGGCGTCGCCGCCGGCCGCGAGTTCATCGTCATCGAAGCCCCTGGCCAGCCTGAGGAGCAGATCACCCTTGCCGGCCGGTCCGCATTTTTTCAACGCTTCGCCGAACTTGGCGGCGGCGTTCTCCCCACGGGCCAGCGCCAGCGGCACCGTCATCTCCTCGAGCGTCGTCCACTGGGCCTCGTTGAGCATGCCCCGCCGCGAATCGTCACAGAGCAGCGCGACGAGCTGGTCGTAGTCGCCGAGCAGGGCGAGTGTGGCGGCGGCGACCATCCGATTCTCGGAGCGTTGATCGGCCGCCATGCCGCGAAGCACCTTCTCGGCATCGCCGCCGGGATCCGTTGCGAACAGGCCGACGAGCGTCCGCGCGGCCTCCCGCGCGATGCGGCCGTTGGCGGCCGTGCCCCTCATCCACGGGGGATCGACGGGCGGCGGGCCGACGACGCCGACTGCAGGGTCGCGGTTGTCCCAGCCGAGCGTGGCCCGCGGGGCGACGAGCAACTCGCCGGGAATGCCCGCGAGGGGCTCGTCGGCACCGCCGCCCGCATCCGTCTGCCGCCAGACCTTCTCGGCCGCTCCCGCGAAGATGGTCGCCCGCCTCAGCGGCTCCGCGGAGGAGTCGTCACCTCCCGGATCCCGGGAGAGCGCGACTTCGATGCCCGCCGGCTGTCGCATCACCCCGGAGAGTACGCCGCATAATCCACCCGCCGTCACGCCGAGCTTCGCGTCGGCAGCCGCGCCTTCCACGACGGCGCGGCCAAACACGATCTCGATCCGTGGCGTGCCGTCGGGATCACGGGTCAGCACGGCGCGGGTATCGGGCTCCAGTCGGATCGTGATCCCGTTGATCGTGAACTGCGGATGACACCAGGCTGGTGCGAGGAGATTTTCCCGTTCTGTGAGCGTGTCGCCGGCGACCAACGGCCGCCAGCGCGGCATCTTCTCCCCATCCACCAGATGCAGAAGCAAGCCCGCGCCGCCCACGGTGCCCGCATCGAAGGCCGGCGGGGGAGCGGGAGGGGAGTCTTGCTCCGGCGCACCCGGTGCCGCGACGGGCGGCACCGTCGGCAAGGCCGGCGCCGCGACGATCGCGAGCGCGTCACCGTCGGGCCCGCGGCGATCATCCACCGGCGGCAGACTGGGCGGTGGCTCGGCCGCCGCCACGGCCGGGGGCTCCGGCGGCTGTTCCATCGGTGCCGCCGCCGGCGGCTCCGTCCGGATTTCCGGGGGTGTGGGCGGCGGTTGGTCTGGAATCTCGCCGGCGACCGCAGCCTCCTGGATCGGGGGCTCGGCGACGGCGACCGCTTCCACCGGTGCCGCAGGCTTCGATGCCGGCGGCTCGGGCGGCCTCTCGGGCACGGCCGGAACGGCGGCGATCTCCGTCGGCTTCGGACCGCGGCGGCCGCCGCCACGGGTGAGCGACCAGACGAAAAAACCCCCCAGCAGCAACAACAGGCCCAGCGCGGCGGCGGCCGAAATCCACGCCGTCAGCGGTGCCCGCCGCGACGGCCGCCGCGGCTCTCCGGCCGCGGCCGGAGCAGGTGTCGTGCGAAGACGTGCGGCGCCTGTTGGCAAGGCACTCTCCCGGGCCGTCATGCCGCCGGAAACATGCTTGGCGATCACCGCCAGCAGCATGCGCCGCTGCCCGGCCTCGAGTGGCTCGATCACCTGCGGGTTGGCCGTCATCTCGGCGAGCAGGCGGTGGCAGGCAGCCACTTCGGCCAGGTGGATGTCGGATTCGATGCAAACCCGCTCGAACGCCTGCAACGGTTCCGCTCCGAGGACGTTGTCGAGAAACTCGGCCGCAGTGTCGGGGTCGTCGGCGAGCCCCCTGCCCTCCGGCCTCGGGGCCGAGAGCTCCGGATGAGCCACGACGCTGTTCGCGCGTTCGATGAGCCGCCCTGCCACGTCGCTGGCGGCCACTTTCTCGCCGAGATCCTTCTGGTCGTCCGGGCCGAGCACGCCGTCGATCCAGGCCAACAGGGTTCGCACGGTCAGCCGCATGGGTTCCTCCGGAAGGCTGGCGGGGCCGCCGGGTTTCGTGCACCCTTCGCCTGCTCTCTCTGGAAAAGGAGTGGCGGCCCGGCCGATTTTTCGTGCCGATTTTTCATGCCGAGGCGCCGGCAGGCGAAAAAACCGGGAAAGCAGCCGATTTTCGAGATCGATCCGGTGACCTGTCCGCCGCGTAAAGATGACGTCGGTTGGGTTGGCCTTTCCGGCACGCCGGCTAAACTGCCGCGTGGATGGCAAGGCTCGGCGAATCGCCCGGGGCTCCACGATCCATGAACAGCCTGCTTCGACATCTGCACCTGCGGCATGCCGCCGGCTACATCGAACTCGGCGAGTTGCTCGCCGATGGCGAGGCTCCCTTGCCAGGAAGCGGGCAAAAACTCCTTCACCGGGCCCTGCAAGAACTGCGGCAACTCTCCGAGACGAGCCGTCTGGGGCCGGTGGCGAGCCTGCTCGAGGGCCGCGCCCTACGGGCCCTGGGGGAGTGGGAAGCGGCGATTCCCCCGCTGCGTCGGGCTGCGGAGTCGGAGCCGAACCAACTGGAGTCCTGGCTCGGCCTCGGCTGGTGCTACAAGCGACTGGGCCGGCTGGAGGAGGCCATAGCCGCCCTCCACGCCGGGTTGGAGACGGAGCCAAGTCAGCCTCTGCTGCTCTATAACCTGGCCTGCTACCACTCGCTCGCCGGCGATGTGTCGGCGGCGGTGGGCCACCTCACGAAGGCGATTTCGCTCGATGACCGCTTCCGAGATCTCACCGGAGCGGAGCGGGATTTCGATCCGATCCGTGCCGATCCGAGATTCCTCGCGGCCACGCTGGTGGTGGTCTGAGCGATCCCCATCCGCGGTGAACCGCGGCCGGGGTGTCGATCCCATGAATGGATCCCGGGTGCCACGGATGGAAGGACGGATCCCCGGATGACCAGCCCCGCCCTCCAGGACATCATCGCGCTGCTCGGCTGCCCGGCCGCTGGCAATCCGGCTCAGTATCTCTTCGAACGGGCGATCGCCGCAGCCCAACTCGACTGGCGGTTCGTGACGTGCGAGGTCGCGGCCGAGAACGTGGCCGCGGCGATCGCCGGTGTCGGCGTCCTCGGGTTTCGTGGTTGCGTGCTGTCCGGTCCGCTGCGTGAAGCGGCGCTCCCGCTCGTGGCGGCGGCCAGTCCCACGGCCACGTTCTCCGGCGGTGTGAGCCTGATCGAACAACGGCCCGAAGGCCTCACCGGCCACATGACCGACGGCCGCGGCATCGTCGAGGCCTTGCGGGCCCACGTCGATCCGATCGGCAAGACGACACTTATCGTGGGAGCCGACGCCCGTGGCCGGGCGGCGGCCCTGGAGCTGGCGCTCGCCGGGGCGTCGCGGCTGCTCGTCTGCGATCCGCAGGCCGAGCGGGCGCGGGCGCTCGTCGATGCGCTCGCCGGCGTGTCCGCGGCGGAAGCGGCAACACTCGACTGGCAGACCACGATCACGCTGCCGGACGAGGTGGGAGTCGTCGTTTTGGCGCCGCTCGGCGGCCACAGACCCCGGTTCACCGGGTTTCGTCGCGAGGTCTTCCTGGCAGACGCCGTGCTCGCTGGACACATCTCCCCCGTCGCCGCACAGGCCGCCGAGCACGGCTGTTGTGTCGTCGATGGCATCGAGATTCACGCCGCCCAGACGGCGATCGATTTCCATTCGCTGTCGGGCGTCGAGCCCGACGCGGACATGCTCCGTGAGGCGCTCGAGGAGTTTCTCAGCGACTGACTGGCGGGGCCGCCTTCCCCCGTCTTCGGACGCGTCTTGGCGCGGGCAGCTCAGACCGTGGCGTATTCGTCTGCCCTGAGGAAGCCCTCGAACGGCACCAGGAGCCGGCTCAATCTTCCGCGCCGGCGGTGAGCCTGCGAATCCGCCGGTCGAGCGCCGCGGCACTCGACCGCACGTCAGACACGGGATCGTCGGACAGTTTCGCGATGAGCGTCGTGATCTTCGCCGGGGGGGGCTGCTTCATGTCATCAACGAGCAGGCTCACCCCCTTGAGTGCGTTGACCACGATCATCGCCCGCCGGTACCGCTCGGATTGCCCCTTTTGGTCGCCCTGCGGCGGCACGACGTCCGGGAGCTCCAGCATCTCCTCGAGTGGTCCCCAGGCTGTATCGGATCCCTGCCTCGCCAGACCGATGGCGGCGTTGAAGCGGACGTCGTCATCGGCATCCTCGATGAGTTCGGCAAGCCGGGGTCCCGTCTCGGGACCGCCGATCACGCCCAGCGCGAACGTGGCCGATGACCTGAGAGTCTTGGTTTCGCTCCGTGAGGCCGCGAGGATCGCCTTTGTCACGGGTTCGGGATCGGCGAACGACTTGCCCGCAGCGGTGAGGTTGGAAGCGAGCACGGCGAGCGCCTCGACGGCCGCCTGCGCCGTCTGCGGATCGGCGGTGTCGGTCGCCCGCTCGAGCAGTGGCTGGGCCGCCTCGGGCACGGAAAACTCACCGAGCGCCCGGCACAGGTAGCCGCAGAGGGTCTTCGACTGTTCGGCCGCGTGGCCGCCGCCCTGCGGGCGGCCGCTGGCAACCTCGTCGTCGAGAATGCCCGCGAGGTCAGACACGAGTTTCACGTCGCTCTTGAGGGCGGCTCCACCCGGACCACGGAGGTCGTTGGCGAAGTTGAGGGCCACTTGCCAGCGACCCTCGTTGTTGCGGCGCAGAGCCCGCACGTAACTTTCCGGATCGTTGCCCATCTGGGCGAGCCAGTAAAATCCCCAGACGACAAACAGCCCGCAGGACACGATGGTCAGCGGAACGACGAACAGTTGGACCAGAAACGCCGCGTTCGGCGGTTCAACGGTGGGCAGGGCGTCATCTGCCGTGAGACCGCGGCGGCTTGGTTCATTCATGTTCAAAGTCTAGGAGGTCCGGAAAGTGAGTCAACGTCCTCGCGTGGACGGCCCTGCCTGCTGGCTCGATATCGACCTGCCGACCGTCGCCGAAAATCTCGCCCTCGACGAGGCCCTCCTCGCCGAGGCCCACGACGGCCTGCTCACCGGAAAAGTGGTCCGGACATGGATGGCCCGAGAGCCCACCGTCGTGCTGGGTTCGTCGAGTCAGGTCGAGCAGGAGATCGATCTCGAGGCCTGCCGGTCCCGCGGCGTCCGGGTCTTGCGGCGGCCGAGCGGCGGGCTCACCGTCGTGCTCGGGCCGGGGTGCGTGATGTGGTCGGTGGTGGCGCCGCTCCCCGAGGCGGCTCCGTCGATCGAAAGGATCCACGCGCTGATGCTCGAACCGCTTCTCGCAGCACTCATCGAAGCGGGGAGGCCGGTCGTCCGCCGGGGGTCGAGCGACCTCGCGATCACGGTGGACGGCATCGAGAAGAAGGTCTCGGGCAACGCGCTGCGGGTGCGGCGCCAGGCCGTCCTCTATCACGGCACGCTCCTCGACGCCTTCGATCTCGACCTGATCTCGCGGGTGCTCAGGCATCCGCCGCGCGAGCCCTGCTATCGCGCCGGCCGCGAACACGCCGACTTCGTGGCCAACCTCGGCCTCGGCCGGGTGCCGCTCGAGGCCGCGGTGCGACGGGCGTTTGGAGCAGAGCAGTGCCGCGACGAATGGCCGCGGGAGAGGGTCGCGTCACTCGTGCTCGATCGCTATCTGGATGTCGCATGGACCCACCGTCTGCCGTGAGCCGTTCGCCGCAACACGACCTTTCCGACTGGGTTGACGGGGCGGTCTGCGTCGATGGCGCCGGATGCTCTGGATGCAAAGCGGGCGATCCGCCGGTTGATCGAGGCGGCGGCCTCCCGTCGATGGAAGGCATTGGTGGCGGGTCGGGAAGTCGCCCACGCGACTCCTTCCTCGGGCAAACCAGCCTTTCGTCGGCGGCGGCGCCCCGGTAGGTTTCCCGACCCGATCGACAGGACGTCGATTCGTCAGCCCGCAACAGGAGGTTGCCTTCCATGCGTCTGCACATGAATGCCGCGGATATCCGGGGCCTCGTCTCACGTCATTTCCTCAAGCTGGGCGTCGATGTCGCAGACGTCGATGACCTCCAGGAAAACATCCGCATCGACCGTGGGCGGTGCGTGGCCCGCTGCTATCGGGTGGCCGAACTGTTCGCGATGTGGATGATCGACGTGGGCGTGCTGCAGTTTTATGACGCCGACGGCGAGATGCTGCTCACCGTGAACCTGTTCACGGAACTGCAGCCACAGCGGGCCGCGGCCTGATCGTGGCGGCCTGACGTCGAGGGGTTGCGGACTTCGCGGGCGGTCCGGGGGGATCGTCTGCGCAGCGGTATGGGGACGAAGCGGGGGGCATGTCGATGAAGGCTCATTCAGGCCGGCCACGGCGGCTTTCGGTCGTGGTTCCCGCCAGCGACATCTCCGGGCTCGAAGAGACCCTCGTCAGCGTTCTCGAGCACCGTCCCGACTCCTGCGACGTGATCGTCGCGATCAGCGTGCCGTATGACGACCCGTGGAATATCCGCGAGGAGGTCACGTTCGTCGATGTTCCGAAGGCCACCGGCATCGTTGACTGCATCAACGCGGGCGTGGCCGCGAGCACGGGCGATGTGGTTCACGTGCTCGCCGCTGGCTGGAGGGCCACCGCCGGCTGGACCGATCGGGCGATGGATCACTTCGCCAAGGACAGCGTCGGCGCGGTGGTGCCACTCGCGGTCTCGGAGAGCGATCGCGAGCAGCCAGTCTCGGCGGGCATTCGCCGCACCGCCGGAGGCCGCAGCGTGCCGGTCGTGCCGCACCGCAACTCCGGGGGCGGGATGACGATGCGGGTTTCGCCGTCGGCTCCAGCCATCGAGGCGGGTTTCTGGCGGGCCGACATGCTGGCCACCATCGGCTTGTCGAAAGCGTGCGGCGACGCTCTTGCCGCGGCCGACATGGCAGCGGCGATCACGGCAGCGAAGTTCGACGTGGTTGTCGAGTCGGAATCACGGGTCGTGAGCGGCCCTGTGCAGCGGCACGGCGGCGGGTTCAAGGCCGGCCTCCATGCCGAACGTCTCTTCTGGCGATCGCTGCGTTGCGAACGCCTCACGCCCGCCCTGCTCGCCCACGTCGGCGAGGTGCTGCGGCACGCGGCGGCGACCGCTCCCCTGGGTACGCTCGGCATGCTCGCGGGCCGGTTTGCGGCGCTGCTGCAGATCGGGTCGTGCATGCCCCGCACGCGGCAGTTGGCTCAGCTGATGAGCCGGCAGCCGAACAGTGCCGTGGCCGGTGATGCGGAGGGCCGGATGATCCGGCTCGATGCGGCGCATGGGTCGCCGGCAAGGCCGCACGTTGATTCGCCCGCTCCCCTGCTCAAGCGGTCGGCCTGAACGCGGCTCCGCCGCAGGGCCGAAGAGCCTGAGAAACGCCGCTGCTTTCTCCGACCCGCCGCCGCTGCTAGACTCTGCGGCGTGAAGTTGCCCTCGTAGCTCAATTGGATAGAGCGTCAGCCTCCGGAGCTGAAGGTTACAGGTTCGATCCCTGTCGAGGGTACTTGCGGTTTTGCCGGTAAAAGCCTTGTTTCATGGGGCTTTCGCACCGTTTCATCGTTACCGGCTCGGGTATCGATTCCGTCAGAAAACGACCGATTTCGACCCCTCCCGGCAGAAAAAGGTGCAACGCTGGGTGCAACGAAAGGTGCAACGCCTGCCGCGGCGTCCGTCCCCGTGGCACGGGATGACTCCGGTGGCGACCCGGCCCCCGGAAGGGCCGGGAGGGCCGCCAAAGCCCCCGCCACGTCCAGGAGCCGCGGGTCGGTGTAGTGCTGCATCGTGAGGTCGAGCGACGAGTGGCGGAGGGCCGCTTGGGCCGTGCGGGGGGCCACGCCGGCCGCGACAAGGTGCGATGCAAAGGTGTGCCGCAGGGCATGAACGTCCACGGTGCGGCCCCGGTCGTCGCGCTTGGGGAGGCCGGCCGCGGCCATGTCCCGGTCGAGAATCTTCACGAGGGCCGTCGGGACGTTGAAGAGAGGCTCGTCGGCCGGGGTCGCCCGGGGCGCGGTGGTGCCCGCGATCCCGACCCGTTGCCGGCAGACTCCCACGGTCCGCTCGTCGATCCATGCCCGCAGCTCGCCGGCCACGTCAGGCCGTAGTGGCAGGGTCGCCCGCTGGCCATTCTTCGCATCGGCTCCCGGCAGCACGATCACGGGCTGCGGCTCCTCGAGCAACACGTCGGCCACGGTCAGCGCGGCCAGTTCGCCGCGACGTAGTCCCGTCGTGACGAGCACCGCGTACAGCAGCGCCCGCTCCCGGCCGTCTCGTTCCAGCCGCGCGAGCACGTCGGGCCGCAGCCGGCCCC
Source organism: Planctomycetaceae bacterium (assembly GCA_005773625.1). Lineage (GTDB taxonomy): Bacteria > Planctomycetota > Planctomycetia > Pirellulales > UBA1268 > QWPN01. The sequence continues at coordinate 9,932 of SXHR01000101.1, forward strand.
GCCCCCGCTCGGCCGCCGCCGTGATCACGTCGAACGTCAGCGCCGCCCGCGTCCAAGTCGCCCGGGAGGCCCGGGGGCGGGTGTCATCCACCACCCGGATCGTCGGCCGGCCAAACTCCGCCACGGGCCGCAGCCGGGCCACGGTGAGCAGCCGCCGCAGCTCGTCGGCCGAGAGGGCTCGCCGCTGGCGTCGCACGTCGTCCCCCTCGTC
>SXHR01000102.1:0-13040 GCA_005773625.1 Planctomycetaceae bacterium
GCACCGAACCCGACCCAGCTCTAGTTGTACGTGGCCAAAGTCATCCATGACCTTTGTCCACTGGATCGACCGGGGAAAACGCCGAGGGTTTTCCAGGTCGATGAGCCTCGCATCCTGCTCGGGCAGACTTTTCCAAAGTCTGCTGGCTGTCCGTGGCCAAAGTCATCCATGACCTTTGTCCACTGGATCGACCGGGGAAAACGCCGAGGGTTTTCCCGGTCGATGAGCCTCGGCCCGCCGCCGCCGCGACGAGACCTGGGCCGCCCCCCGGGTCGGTGATCCACCCGAGTCGGATGCGGCTCAGGGCGCGGGTTGACCATCGCCGGGATCGGCCGCGAGCCGCTCGCGGGCGAAGGCCAGCATCTCCCGAAGCGGCCCGGTCCGATACTCCTCGGGCACCGTTTCGATCACACCCACGGCCTCCGCGAACCGGCCCGCATCGATGAGACAGCCGGCCAGGTTGTGTCGCGGTTCGAGCCGATCGGGATACCGGTCGGCGGTGGCGGCAAACAGGGGAATCGCGTCGGCGAATCGGCCGGCCTCGGCATAGAGTGCGGCCAGGTTGTTGACGATGTACATCCGGTTGGGATTGGCCACGAAGGCCCGCTCCAGGCAGGCGGTCGCCTCGTCCCGCCGGCCGAGCCGCATCTCCGCCATGCCCTCCAGAAAGGCGACGGGCGTGGCGAGTGGATCGAGCGACTTCCACGGGGTCGCCGCCGCGCGGGCCGCCCCCCGCATCGTTTCCCAGTCGCCTGCCTGGCCCGCCCGGCGGGCGATCATGATCTGCCGCTCCTGCTCGAGCGCCGCCTGCGCGTAGGCCACGCCGAGCGCGAGGGCCGCGGCGATCGGCGGCACGACGAGCCAGCCCGGCAGCCGCACGGGCCGCGTCGAGGCGGGCCGCACCGCATGCTTTCCGACCGTGATCACGGCCAGCAGGATCGCGAGATGCACCTGATGCGTGACACGATCGAGTGGAAAGTCGACGCAGGAGAAGACGAGATAGGCCACAAGCGACATCAGGCACGCCAGCGCGAGCCGCGCCTCGGACGTCGAGCCGGAGCGGAGCAGGTCGCGGATGGCGAGCAGGGCCGCGACGAAGATCGCCGTGAAAGCCACGAGCCCCGGGAGCCCTTTCTCGGCGGCCACCCAGAGAAAGTCGTTGTGCGGCTGGATCCAGTTGTCGCTCGAGAGGTTCGCGAAGTCGAGGTCGTCGCCGCCATAGTATTCGTGAAGTCGGACGGTGAAGTTGCCCGTGCCGACCCCCGTGAGGGGATGGTCGGCGATCATCCGGGCCGTCGCGGCCCAGATCATGGTGCGTCCGCCATCGCTGGGGCCGGCGGCCTGATGCGGCCGCGTCACGAGCGTCGTCTGCAGCAGGCGACCGAGCGGGGTCTCGCTGCCGGTGAGCCATGCGGCACCGCCGACGGCCGCGGCACCGCCGAGAAAGGCCGCCGCGAGACCCCGGCGGAGACTCCGCGAGACCGCGAGACGATCGTGGCAGACAAGCGCCGCCGTGCCAGCCACGGCCGCGGAGACGAGTACCGAAAGCCATGCCGCCCGTGACTGGACCGACACGATCATCACCAGCGTGCCGAACGCCGTCGCCGCCGAGAATCCTCGCCAGCCGCCGGCCAGCAGCACGCATCCGCCCAGACACCACGGCAGGAGCATCGCGAGGAGACCGGCGTAGAGATTCACGTTCGACATCCGCCCGGTGACCACCTCCATCGCCCGGCGGCCATGAAAGCCGAGCCCGCAGCGTGTCAGCGTCTCGTAGCCGCCGATGGCGACGGCGACGGCCGCGGCGAGCACCATCGCCTCAACGACGCGTCGTCGCCAGTCACGGTCGAGCGGGAGCAGCAGGCAGGCCATGCAGAGGACGACGACCGCTGCGAGCGTCCGAAAGACGTCGGTCCAGCCGGCCGACACGTTGGTCGCGAAGGCGACCGCCGCCGTGACCACGAGGAGCGAGACGAGGGAGGCCACGACCACGGGCTCGCGAAACACCGCCGTGTCGATCCGGGAGGACACCGCCGGCACGAGCAGTACGAGCGGCAGGAGGGCGAGCAGAAACGCCGAGAGCACCAGGAGCCGCGGCAGCTGCGACACGTCGTAGGCTGCCGGATCGATGACGACGTTGAGGCCGAGGAGCACGACCGCCAGGAAGGCCACGGGAACGATCGCGATCCACCGGGCCGCGGCCGGATGAAACGGGGGTGGCGATGTCATGGTGATCCGGCCTCGACGTCGAGTCTAGCTGTCCGTGGCCAAAGTCATCCATGACCTTTGTCCACTGGATCGACCGGTGGAAACGCCGAGGGTTTTCACGGTCGATGAGCCTCGCATCCTCCTCGGGGAGATGCGTCGCAAGGCCCGCTCGACAGCGTGAACGGCCGCGGCCGGAAGCCGAGGTCGCGTGCGGCGGCGGCATGGTCGAAGCCGAGGTCTTCGTTCATGCGTGCGGCCATGCCCGTCGAGGCTCCGGCGGCGATCCCGAGGGCCCGGACGAGCGGCAGGAGCAGGGCCCACAAAGGACGGGGCACGTGGATGATCCGCGGCGGCAGCCCGCAGGCGGTGAAGATCGCCGTCACGAGATCACAAAACGCCAGCGGCGCACCCCCCGAGAGCGTGTAGGCCGGGGCGAGGCCGTCGCGGCCCACCGCGGCGACGCATGCCGCCGCGACGCAGTCGGCATGCACCGGTTGCCTCTGTCCACGGGCGGGGCCGGCCACCGGGAACCAGCCGTGGCGGCGGATGAACGCGGCGATGGCGGCCACGTTGCGATCGCGAACACCGTCGTAGATCATCGTCGGCCGCAGCAGACAGAGCTCGACGCCACGGGCACGGCTCCAGGCCCGCAGCGTCTCTTCGGCGGTGGCCAGCCCCGCGGCGAGGCGTCTTTCAGCGGGGTCTGGTGAGGCCCGTTTCGTGATCAGGCTCGTCGACGAGAGGGCCACGAGCCGTCGGATCGAGAGCGATTCGAGCCATGGAAGGTGGTCGGGCAGTGTCCAGAGCGGGCACAGCGAAAGCCACATCGACACGGTCGCCTCGCCCCCGGGCCGTGGATCACCGGGATGACACCAGATCCAGCCCCCTTCGGCGGGTCCGACGGGAGGGATCGCTGCCCGCGTGCAGGCGAGCGGCCGCCAGCCTGCAGCGGCGAGGAGCGGGAGCAGCGGCCTGCCGACCAGGCTCGTGCCCCCCAGCACGCCGACGGTTCGAGGATGATTCATGGAAGCGTGGCTCGGGTCGGCCGCATCATGAGCCCGTCAGGACGACGCCGCCGTGGCGGCGGGCGGCACGCCGCCGACGAGCCGCCGCGCCCCGACTCGCACCCGCTGCGCGACCAGACGGCCGGCGATCGCCGCGAACCGCAGCCAGACGCCGGCGGTCACGAGCCCCATCAGACCGAGCGGATACTGATGGCGGAAGTGCTTGGCGTAGAAGCGGATCATCCCCTTGTGCTTGTGCCATTCGACGAACACCGGCCGCGATCGCCCGCACAGGCCGCGATGATGCACCGCCCGGGCCGCAGGCACGAACTGGATCCGCCAGCCCCGCTGCCGAAACCGCATGCAGAGGTCGAGGTCTTCGCAGTGCAGGAAGAAGCCCTCGTCCCACGAGCCGACGTCGTCAAGCGCGCTGCGTTTCACCATCGTGCATGCCCCCGACACGGCCTCGACGTCGGTCGGAGCCTTGGGCAGCGGCTGCCCGTGGAGATTGAAATCGGAGAAGAGCCGTGGCCACCGGTTCGCCAAGCGCGTGAGCCCGAAGCCCCGGACGAACGATCGCCAGGGCGTGGGGACGGCCCTCCGCGAGCCCCCCTGCTCGATTCCGTGGTCGTCGGTCAGCAGTCCCCCGGCCATGCCGATGCGGGGATCACCCTCGACCGCCCGCACCATCGCGGCGACCGCACCCCCCGCGAGGATGCAGTCGGGGTTGAGAAACAGCACGATCGGCTCACGGGCGAGCGAAAGCCCGCGGTTCGAGCCCGCGGCGAAGCCGGCGTTGACGGGGCTGCGGACCGAGTCGAGACGGGGGTGGCCGGGAAAGCAGGCGAGCACGTCGTCCACGGGCCCCGGTTCGGAGGCGTTGTCGACGAGCACCACCTGCCGCGCCTGGGCCAGCGCGGCCCTGAGACAGTCGGCCAGCAATGGTCCGGCGTTGTGGTTGACGATCACCACGGTCACCGGCAGCGGGTCGTCGTGCATCTGATCCATGAGCCGTGTCGCCCCTACCTTCTCCGGACGAGTCCCTTGTCGATCGCCCGCCAGATCACGGCCACCGGGGCCACCCGCGAGGCCTGCACCTGCCGTCGTTTCCGCAAGGCTCCCCTGAGCCCGCGGGCCGCGGCGAGCTTGGCCCGCACGAAGGCGGCGGCCTGCCCGCGCCGCGCGAGCACCACTCCAGCCAGGATAGTCTGCAATAAATGCACGGGCAAAGACGCGATCAACAGCGGTCCCGGCATGTTTTTCACGAGCGTCCACACGAGATTGCGATGGCCGAGGACGACGGCCAGGCTGCCGTCACCCCCGGAACTCGCTCCACCCACGTGATGGACGATCGCATCGGGCACGTACCGCGCATGATGGCCGGCGAGCCGGAGCCGAAAGCCGAGATCGACGTCTTCGCAATAGCAGAAGAAGTCCTCGTCGAAGCCGTTCACGGCGGCGACGGCAGCCGTGCGGTAGACCGCCGCAGCGGCGCAGGCCGAGAAGATTTCGCGGTCCCTGAGATCCTCGGCCCGCAGGGGACGACCATGCCCTTCACGCCAGGCCATGCCCCCGAGGTGGTAGCGGTCACCGATGCCGTCGAGCAAGCCGGGATGATCGGCGAGCATCTGCCTGGAGCCGAAGGCCGCGCAGGTGGGGTGGGCGGCCGCGGCGGCCACGAGTCGCTCGAGCCACTCACGCTCGGGAAACGCATCGGGGTTCAGCATCGCGACGAGCGGCGTGTCGGTGGCTGCCAAGCCGAGGTTGCAGGCGGCGGCGAAGCCGAGGTTGGTGGCGAGCCGCCGCACCTCGGCCATGCGGGTGAGCCGCGAGTCGGCCGCGATCGCGCGTTCGCAGGCTTCGGCGGAACCATCAACGCTGGCGTTGTCGATGACGAGGATTCGCGTCGGGGGGAGCGTCTGATCGGCGAGGCAGGCGAGGCAGCGGAGCACGTGCGGGCCGCCGCCATGGTTGACGACGACGACGGTCACGGAGTTGACGGTCGCGGGCACGTGGTCGATCCGGGGATGGAGGGAAAAACCGGCGTTTCTTGACCCGCCGCCGCCGGCTACTTACTGTCGAAGTCCGGTCGCGTCGGGTCGTCACCGCACGGTAACCCCGCCGGGAGGCCGCCGCCACCATGCCCCGCCCGTTCTTCGCGGCCCAGGGCGGAGAGCACGATGCCAGGACGAGCCGGTTCCTTCGATCCGCACGGGGCTTTCGGCGACTGGTGGCACGGCACCCGCCAGGTCGGGCTCTGGGGCACGCTCGCCTGGTACGACACGGTCCTGCGGTATCGCCGGTCGATGCTCGGGCCGCTCTGGATCACGCTCAGCATGGGAGTGATGCTGCTCGGCATGGGGCCGCTTTACTCCGGTCTCTTCGACGTGCCGCTGCGGCGGTTTTATCCCCATCTGGCGCTCGGCATCATCCTCTGGCACTTTCTCGTCGCGAGCATCAACGACGGCTGCCAGGTGTTCATCACCGCCGCTGCGTATCTCAAGCAGGGGGAGTTTTCCCTGAGCATGTTCGTCTGGCGCAGCCTGGCCAAGCAGGTGATCCTGCTGGCGCACCACCTGGTGCTCTACCTGCCGATCGCGGTCTGGGCCGGCGTCGGCTGGTCGCCGGCGCAGCTCCTCTTCGTGCCGGGGTTTCTCGTCGTGCTCGTCAACCTGCACGCGATCGCGATCATCCTCGGCATCCTCACGGCCCGCTTCCGCGACGTGGCCCAGATCGTGGCCAGCGGCATGCAGCTGCTGATGTTCCTGACGCCGGTGTTCTGGATGCCCGACCGGCTGCCGGCACGGGCGAAATTCATCCTGCTCAACCCGCTGGCCCAGATGCTCGACGTGATGCGGCTGCCGCTTTTGGGCGGGCGGCCGGCCCCCGGCACGTGGTGGTTTCTGCTGGGTTGGACCACCCTCATCGTGGCGCTCGCCGCCACGCTCTACGCAGCCTATCGCCGCCGCGTCGTCTACTGGATCTGAGAGCCATGGCTTCGATCACACTGGAGAACGTGACGGTCTCTTTTCCGATCTTCGGGGCGAACTCGGCGTCGTTGAAGACCACGCTGGCCGCCGCGGCGACCGGCGGACGGATCGGCCGCGAGACCGGCGTCACCGTGGTGGATGCCCTCCGCGACGTGACGCTCTCGCTGTCGTCCGGCGATCGGCTCGGCATCAAGGGCCACACCGGCGCCGGCACAACGACGCTCCGGCAGACGCTGGCGGGCGTCTACGCGCCGACCCGTGGACGGCTCGTCCGGCAGGGCACGGTGGCGAGCCTCATCAATCCCACGTTGGGTATCGAGCGGGATGCCACCGGCTACGAAAACATCATGATTCTCGGGCTCGTGCACGGGCTGTCGCGGCGCGGGATCGCTTGCCTGACCCCCGAGATCGCGGAGTTCAGCGGTCTGGGCGACTACCTGGCGATGCCGGTGCGGACCTACTCGACGGGCATGCTCATGCGGCTGGCCTTCTCGATCGTGACGAGCTTTCGCTCCGACATCGTGCTCATGGACGAGTGGTTGTCGGTCGGTGACGCCGAGTTTCGCGAGCGCGGGGCGGTGCGGCTGCGGGAGCTGATCCGCTCGACGGGAATCCTCGTGCTGGCCTCGCATTCCCCCGACCTGATCGCCCGCGAGTGCGACAGCGTCATCGAACTCTCCCATGGTGCGATCCTGGCCAGACGGAAGCCGGGCCCTGCGACGGGAGGGGCGCCGCATGGCACAGGGTAGTCGCCCGCCGCAGGCCGCTGATGAGCGGGCCATTCCGGCGACGGCCGAACTCGTCCTGCACATCGGCGGGCCGAAGACGGGGTCTTCCGCGGTGCAGCGGATGTTCTGCGAACAGGCGGCCGCCCTGCGGCGACAGGGGGTGCACTACCCGCCGCATCCGCTCGACACCAACGGCGTCTCGGGCGGTCATGGTGAACTGATCACGAAACTCACCACCGCTGGCGGGGCGGCCGGCCGTGACGAACTCGGCAGCTGGCTCACGGACGCCCGTCGTGCCGGCTGTCGGCTGCTGCTCTCGGCTGAAAACGCCTGGGAGCATGCCGCGGCGATCGCCGACGCGGTCCGCACGCGACGATTTCATGTCGTGTGCTTCGTGCGGCATCCGCTCGATGCCCTTGCCTCCCACCACAACCAGGGAGTGAAGCGGCATGCCGGCCGGGCGACGATCGTCCAGGCGACGAGGGCCGTGCTGGAAAACCGGGTGCCGACCGAGTCGCTGTCGGGCGACGTGCTCTTCCAGTGGCTCAGCGTCTGTGGCCGGGAGCGGATGACGCTGCTGCCCTACATCGAGTCCGGCCGGCCGGTCGATGCACCGGCGCGGCTGGCCCGGCTGTTGGGCGTGGAGTGCGGCCAGCCTGTCCGCCCCGGGGTGAACCGCAGTTACACGCCGGCGGCCATCGAGTTCAAACGGCTCGTGAACCATCTGCCGCCGGGGGCGATCCTGCCGCTCGACGCCCCGCTCGACCTCAGGCTCCAGCAGTATTCCGACAACAGCCCGGTGGCAGGGCCCGGATTGCGCGAGCTTGTGGGGGACGAGATGTACGGGGCCCTGGAGCGGCATTTTCAGCCCGTGGTCGAACGGTTGACCGCCGTGTTCGGTATCCGTCTGGAGTGTCGCGACGCGGAGCCCGCCACCGCCGTGGATTCCCCCGAACTGGTCTGGCGGTTCGTCTCCGAGGATCACCGGCTGGCAAGTGGCCTGCGGGCCGCCACGGCGACGGCTCTGGCGGCCGAGTCCCCGTCGAGCAGCCTCCGCGCGCTTGCACGGATCGTCGCCGTGGCGAGCGGGCCGGACTCGGCCGGGCGGCCGTCGTGACGGACGTTCATCCGGTGAGGATGCCTTCGTAGAGGGCCGCGACGGCGTCGGCGGCGGCCGACCAGGTGAGCGACCTGCGGGCGAAGTCGGCGCCGGCGGCACCGATTCCCGCCAGGGCATCCCGCCGTGGCAGCCATTCGAGGAGGCTCTTCGCGATCTGCCCGGCGTTCGCCTCGGGTAGCACGAGGGCGTTGCGGCCGTGGTCGAGTCTGGTGCCGAGATTCACCCGTGGCAGCATCACCGGCCGGCCCGACACGAGATAGTCGGGCAGCTTCGAGGGAAACCGCAGCGAGTTCCACGCGTCGACGCGGCCGGGCTGGACGAGGATGTCGGCCGCGTGGACCAGATCGGGCAGCTCGTCGCGACGCACGATGCCGAGTTCGAGGGTGTGTTCGCGGAGCAGGTCGGCGCTGTGGCTGGCCAGCGGCACATGATCGCTGCCGGTGCGGACCAGCGTGGTGGCCCGGCCCCTGCGGTTGACCAGCGCCACCGCGATCGAAAGGCTCCGCACTTCATCGACGTTCGAGGCGTGCACGTTGCCCGTGTAGGTCACGATCGCGGTGTCGGCCGGGATCCGCAGGCGTCGCCGCACGCCGGCAGCGGCCCCGGGCCGGGGTGAGGCGAAGATCGGGTCGTAACCGGGGTGGAATACCGCCGTCGGCTGTCCGGTGGGCAGTTCGGCGACGAGTGGCTCGACCAGCGCGGTGACGCCCGCCGCAGCGGCGATGAGCCGGCGGCCATGCAGCGGGTGGGTGAGGTGATCGGGGACGTCGAGCGGCCGCAGGCCGTCGCGGACATCCTCGATCTCGTCGGGGCTGAGCCGCATCTGATCGGCAAGCAGGAGCGACTCGTTGTCTTCGAGGTGCACCACATGGGGCGGCGGGGCCGTCAGCCGCCCCGCGAGCGCGCGGTGGAAGGCCCGCATCCGCTCGCGGGGCGTCCAGAGGTGCAGCAGGCGGGGCGGGGCATCAGCGGCCACGCGGCACGCGTCGGCGAACGAGAGCAGCCGGATGGTATGGGGAAGGGTGGCGTCGGCCGGCGGCCGCTCCGGCACGCAGATCGTGATCGTGAAGCCGCGGGCCGCGAGCGCGACGGCCAGCGAGCGGACGTGGTTGCCGCTGTTGCAGGCGAGCGGGCCGTGGCAGGCCAGCCAGACGTCAGGTGCGACAGGCATCAGCCGGCTCCGCGCGGGCGTCGCGTGGGGAGTAATCGAGTCGCTCGAGGGAGCAGGCCGACGGATAGGCGGGGTCGCCGCCGGCCAGTTCATCCCGCCAGGTGTCGATCAGCAGCAGCCGATCGAGAAAGTCGTAGCGGTCGCCCCGGGTCGGGCTCTCGTGGTGCGTGAGCCGCGCGTCGGGCGTGAAGATGACCCGCAGCCCCTCACGACGCAGTTTCAGGCAGAGGTCCACGTCCTGGTAATGGGTGGCGTACATCTCGTTCCAGCCGCCGACCCGGTCGAGGGTGCTGCGGCGGATCGCCAGGCAGGCGCCGGTGACGACGGAGACTTCGCGGGGACACGAGAGACTGCCGGCGTAGCCATCGGTATCCGCCGGAAATCGCCGCATCACATGGTCGGCCGTTCCCCTGGCCCCGAGGACCACGCCGGCGTGCTGCACGCTGCCGTCGGGATAGAGCAACAGCGGTCCGACGGCGCCCACGTCCGCCGCCAGGAGGTGGAACACGAGATGCTCCAGCCAGTCGGGCGAGAGCACCGTCGTGTCGTTGTTGAGAAACACCAGCACGTCGCCGCTGGCCGCCGCCGCCCCGGCGTTGTTGGCGGCGGAGTAGTTGAAGGGCTGCTCGAACTTCACGACGCGGACGGGATGTTCCCGGAGCACCGCCGCGGCCCGCTCGTCGGTGGTGCCGGTATCGACGACCACGACCTCGTAACCGGAAGAACGGGTCTGCCCGAAGATCGAGGCGATGCAGCCGCCGATGAGCGCCGGCTGGTCTCTCGTGGGGATCACGATCGACACCCGCGGGAGCTGCGTGAGCTTCGGCGACACGACGCAGCGGTGGCGAAAGCGCGGGTGGGCCGCAGCGGTGGCCGGAATGCCGAGCCGGTCGAGATGGGCCTGCACGGCGCGGGCCTGGAGACCGTCGATCCCGTGCTTCGCGTCGCTCGCCGCCGCGAGGCTTCCGTCGATCGCCCGCCAGTGATAGAGCACGTCGGGAATGTGGGCGATCCTGCCGGTCTGCTCGCCGAGCCGGAGCATGAACTCGAAATCCTGCACGCCGTCGAACTCGCTCGCGAAGCCGCCGAGCCTGTTCGCGAGCGACCGTCGGACCACGAGCAGATGCCCCACGTACATCACATGGCGGAGGTACTCGGGCGACCAGTCCGGCTTGTGGAAAGTCCAGCCGGGCCGCCCCTTGCGGTCGATCGTGTCCTGATCGGTATAGACGGCGTCGGCGTCGGTGGTCAGCAGGGCCTCGCGGCACCTGGCGATCGCTTCGGGATCGAGCAGGTCGTCGTGGTCGAGAAACGCCACGAACTCGCCGGTGGCCCGGGCGAGCGCGTCGTTCGTGGCGGCGCTGATGCCGCCGTTGGTGCCGCGGCGGTGCACCCGGATCCGCGGGTCGCGAGCCGCGTGGCGGGCGAGGATCTCGGGCACGTGGCGGGCCGACGACGCGTCATCGACGGCGATGAGTTCCCAGCGGACCGCCGACTGCGCGAGCACCGAGCCGATCGTGGCCTCGAGAATGTCGGCCGGCGTGTCGAAGACGGGCATGAGCAACGAGACAAGCGGCCCGGCGTCAGCGGCGGCCATGGACCGCAGTGGCCGCGGCACGTCCAGCGGCATCCGCACGACCCGCCGTTCCGCCGCCGGGCCGGCGGCCGCCCCGATCGTGCCGTCGAGCCTGTGGGCCGTGCTCATCGCCCGGATCAGCCCGGTCAGGCCCTGCCCGCGGAGGATGGTGGCGGCTCGCGACAGCGATCGCAGGGCGACCGTCGGCGAGGCGAGTCGGCGGAGGATGAACCGGCCGTGGCCGGAGAGGCGCGGCACCAGCCCCCCGTCGCGGACGACGCCGGCAAGGGCCCGCATGGGCGCCGTGATTCGCCACGAGCTGCTGTTGCGGAGCTCTGCGACGAGCCGCTCCAGGGCGGCGATGCGGGACGTGCTTTCCTGGGCGGTCCGCCGCGTGGCGGCGTGCTGGTCTTCGAGGCGGCGTTCCGCCGTTTCGACTGCGACATCGCGAACGGCCACCATCTCCGCCAGACGGGCGTGCTCGGCGATCGCGGCACGGGCCTGGCGTTCGAGCACCCGGGACCGCTGCCAGGCGGTCAGGCCGTGGTCGAGGAGCGGAACGCTTTCCGTGACGGCAGTCCCGCAGGGCGGCGGCTCGGCGCTGCCGGCCAGCCCGCGGAGTTCGGCGAGCAGCTCGTTGCAGGCGGGCGCAGCGGCCGCGAGAAACGCCGCGTCACCGCGGGAGGCCGACGAGAGCAGTGTGGGGACGAACGTCGGCGCAGCCCGGCCGAGTGGTATGCCAAATCGCGCGCCCAACGTGTGAATGGTCTCGGTGGGGTTTGCCGCCAGTTGAGCGATCTCCCGGACGAGCACGCGATCGGGATGGCGGCGGGCGAAGTCACGGATCAGTCGATTGGAGTGCAGCCAGACCGCGAGAGCGAATGGCGGATTGGCCGCGAATGCGGGATCGCCGCGGCGATAGAGCGAGTCGATCACGTCACACGCGGGGCGGAAGACGAACAGGTAGCGGGCCTCGGGCAGGAGGCTGTTCCAGAAGTCGAGCAGGAGGATGGTCCGCGGATCCTTCCAGCCCCAGGGGCCGCCTCGTGCGTTGCGTCGGGCGATGAGAGCCTGCGCACGTTCACGGAACAGGGCCGACGGTTCGATCTCCGTCGCGGCCACGAAGCCGTCGTCGGACAGGCCGTGTCCCCGCAGCAGCGACTGGTGAAACTCGAGGAAGTCGAGATCCTCGAAGTGCCCCCGGGCATTCGTGGCATCGGCCCCCAGCAGCCGGTCGCCGAGGAACAGCCCCGCCGAATGCGCGAGCGACGCCGCGTAGGACGTCCCGGAACGATGCATGCCGCCGATCACGAGCACGGGGGGAGAGGAGGCGGTATCGCTCATGTCGTCGCTTCGTGCGGCCGCGACTCCTCGGACGGTTCAGCGGCCTTCCGCGGGCCGTCGGGCGGCCCGCGACGACGCTGAGTCCAACCCTACCCGTGGCGAGGTGCAAGTCAAGAAAAGCGGGGTGAAACAACCCGCGGCGTCGTGCCACGTCGGACGACCGTCAGAAGCGGATCGTCTCAGGCCGGCCGGGGAGCCAGGGAAGCGAACGCGGAGCCCTGCCGATCCTTCGCCGAGACCACCGGCTCCGCGGTCAGCGGCCAGGCGATGGCGAGCGTGGGATCGTTCCAGAGAATGCACCGCTCCGCCGCCGGCGCGTAATAGTCGGTCGTCTTGTAGAGGACCTCGGCCGCGTCCGACTGCACCAGGAAGCCGTGGGCCAGCCCCGCGGGAATCCAGAGCTGACGACGGTTGTCCGCGGAGAGCTCGACGCCCACCCAGGTGCCATGGGCCGGGGAGTCGGGGCGGATGTCGACCGCCACGTCGTAGATCGCGCCGCGGACCGCGCGGACGAGTTTTCCCTGCGGCTGCTCGGCCTGATAGTGGAGGCCCCGCAGCACGTGCGCCCTGCTCAGGCTCTGGTTGTCCTGCACGAAACGGACGTTGCCGCCGATCGCCCGCTCGAACGCGGCGTGGTTGAAGCTCTCGAAGAAGTGGCCGCGGTCGTCAGCGTGGACTTGCGGCTCGATCACGAGCACGCCGGGGATGGAGGTCTCGATGACGTTCATGATGCCGTCCCTTCGCGCCTGAGGTCGAGGAGATAGCCGCCGTAGCCACTCTTGGCGAGGGGGACGGCGAGTCGTTCGAGCTGGTCGGTGTCGATCCAGCCGTTTCGCCAGGCGATCTCCTCGGGGCAGCAGATCTTGAGACCCGGCCGCGTCTCGAGCGACTGGATGAAC
>SXHR01000103.1:0-7639 GCA_005773625.1 Planctomycetaceae bacterium
ATGGTCCTTCAGCCACGGGCCGTGCCCGTCGCGACGCGGGCCGCGGACGGCGGCGTTGAAGGGGCCGCTCAGGCCTGCACGATGCCCTGCTGGACATCCCGGAGATACCGCTGCCGCATCTGGCCGAGCAGCATGCTCAGGTAGGCGTTGGCGCCGAGCGAGAGAAACAGCGCGATCAAGCTGCCGATGAGCCAGCCCCAGGGCCGGCTCGTGTGGCCGGCCGTGGCCGCCTCGACGTCGGACATCCGGGCGGAGGCCACGGCGACGGGCGCGGCCTTGCGGGGCTTCCGCGAGGCTTCGAGCACGGCCCGTTCAACGGCGGGGGGCCAGTTGTCGCCGACGAAGATCCGCACGCGGCGGACGTCCCGGGCATCCGCCGGCACGTCGCTCGAAAACTGATACGGACTCGCCGACTTCACGAGATCGGGCTCGACGCGAACGAGGTAGTCGCCCCCGCCGTCGTCCGTCGGCACATACGCAGCCTCGATGCCCGTCGCCAAAAGCGTCGCCAGGGCCAGCACGAACTCAACCATCGTCGGTCCTTTCTTTGGACTTTCCGCCGTTCCGTCGACCCGCACGGCGATGCGTCACGGCCCGCCGGAATCCCACGATTCAATCCTCCCGACCCCCGCCTACGCAAGTCCGGCCGGAGGATCGTCGCCAGGCCCCGCCTGCGGCCGGCCGATTGCACCCGTTTCGGCCCCTGGAAAAGCCCCGCGGCCCTCATCCGTGAGGCTCACGATCTCGGTCTGGAGCATCGTCAGGGCCGCCTGCAGAAAGGCCACGACGATCGGCCCCACGAAGATGCCGATCGGCCCCAGCGCGCTGACGCCGCCGAGCACGCTCAGGAGCGCGAACAGCGGATGGAGCTTCGACTGCCCGTGGAGCACCATGGGCTTGACGATGTTGTCCACGGTGGAGACCACGCCCGCGCCCCACAGGGCGAGCCCGGCCGCCGCCCAGGCGTCTTTCTCGAAGAACAGGAGGTAGAGGCTGGCCGCGCCCCAGACGAGAGCCGCCCCGGCCACCGGCACCAGCGCGCCGAAGAAGGTCAGCAGCGTGAGCAGAAACACCTGGCCGAGCCCCGCCACGTAGAAACCGAGGCCGGCGAGGATCGCCTGCACGCCCGCCGCCACCAAAAGCGAGCTCACGACGGCCCGGCTGATCTCCTCGAACTCCTGCAGCAGCTGCCACTGATAGCGGCGGTCGAGCGGGATCAGCCGCGTCACCCCTTCCAGCATCCGGCCCCCATCGGCGAAGAAGTAGAAGAGGCTCACGATCGTCACGATCACGCCGATCAGGATCTTGGCCACCACCGCGGGGGCGCGGGCCGCGATCGGTCCGATCCAGTCCTCGATCAGCCGCTTGAGTTCGGTGTTGACCGCGTCGGCCGTCACCTGGAGGCCGGTGGTCTCGTTGAATCGGGCCACGAGCCCGTCGAGCACGTGCGGGTCGAGCTTGAAGCCCTCGGGGCGGCTGAGGATCGTGACCGCCTCGCCTCCGGCGCGGAAGATGAGCAGCGACACCGGTGCCAGCACGATGAGCACCACGAGCAGCGTGCTGAGGCCCGCGGCGGCCCAGTCGGGCCAGCGGGTCCGGTCGCGGATTGCTCGATGGAGCGGCCCGAAGATGACCACCAGCATCGCTGCCAACAGCATGGGGAGCAGGAAGCCCGCCATGACCCGCAGCGACAGCACCCCGAAGATCGCCACCAGCCCGAGCAGCACGCCGAAGGACACGAGCCGGATCATGAACGGGTTGCTCCGGCGTTGGGGGAGCCCCGATTGTACCCGGCTGCGGCACGACGTGTCGTGGCGGCGATCGCGGGATGGCGGCCTTCGGCCTGACCGAGGTATTCTCGTGGCCGCGCTCCACCCCCGGAAGGTTTCCCTCCCATGCGTCCGCCCGACGTGTCTCTCGTCGTTCCGGTCCGCGACGAGGCGGGCAACATCGGACCCTTGGTCGAGGAGATTCGCGGCCGCCTCGATGCGGCCGGCCTCGCCTGGGAACTGCTGATCGTCGACGACGGCTCGACCGACTCGTCGTGGAGCGAGATCGAGGCCGCCGCCGCCGCGGACGACCGGGTGCAGGGAGAGCGGCACGATCGCGGTCTGGGCAAGTCGGCCGCGTTGATGACCGGCTTTGGCCGCTGCCGCGGCGAGTCGGTCGTGATGCTGGACGGGGACGGCCAGGACGATCCCGCCGAGATCCCGCGGATGATCGGCCTTCTCCGCGAGGGCGCGGGGGCGGGGCTCGTCAACGGCTGGAAGACCCCCCGTCTCGACCCATGGCACAAGACGCTTCCCTCGCGGGTCTTCAATCTGCTCGTCGGGCTGGTGACCGGACTCCGCCTCCACGACCACAACTGCGGCCTCAAGGCGATGCGGGGTGACGTGGCCCGCGGATTGCGACTCTCCACCGACATGCACCGCTTCATCCCGACGCTCGTATCCCTCGAGGGCCATCGGGTGCTCGAGGTGCCGGTGCATCACCGGCCGCGCGTCCGCGGCGTGTCGAAATACGGGATGTCGCGTTTTTTCCGCGGGCTCGCCGACCTCGGTCGCGTCGCCGGACTGATCACCACCGTGCCCGACCCCGACGACGACGCCGCCTCGAGACGGCGGCTCCGCTGGGGCGTCTACGGCCTGCTCGCGGCCATCTCGATCGGGGGGCTGCTCGGCAGGATCGGGTCGGTCGCCAGCATCGACCGGCTCGCGTTGGAAAACCGGCTCGTCGACGAGGCCGCCAAGCGGCAGGCCGACGCCGGTGAACCGGTGGACCGGGGTCTGCTCCGCGCGCGGATCGAACGGGAGAAGCGGCTCGTGCGGCCGTTCCTCTCGGGCAACGATCGGAGCCGCTGGCTCACCGTCCGGGCCCTCGTCGAGAGGGGCACCTTCGCGATCGAGGATCTCGTCACGGAGCCCGGCTGGGACACCATCGACGCCGTCGTGCATCCGGACGCGGCGGGCCGGATGCACCTCTATTCGAGCAAGCCTCCGCTCCTTTCCGTGCTCTGTGCGGGCCCTTACTGGGTCCTGCACCGGCTCACCGGCTGGACGCTCGGCGACCATCCCTTCGAGATGGGCCGGATGCTGTTGATCGTCTTCGGCCTGGTGCCGTTCTCGCTCATGCTCTGCCTGACGCTGCGGTGCATCGATGCCGTCGGCACGTCCGACTGGGGGCGGCTCTGGGCCGCCGCTCTCGTGGCCTGCGGCACGTTCCTGACGACGTTCGCGGTGGTCCTCAACAACCACCTGCCGGCGGCCGCGGCGGCCGCGGCCAGCCTCTGGTCGTTGATCGTCATCCGCTGCCGCGGGGAGCGCTCGGGGTGGTGGTTCGCCGTGGCGGGGCTCACGGCAGCGCTCGTCGCCGCCTTCGAACTGCCGGGCCTCGCCTGGCTGGCCGCCTTAGCGCTGATCCTGCTGCGCTGCGATCCCTTCCGCACGCTGACCGCGGCCCTGCCGGCGGCGGCCGTGGTTGCCGCCGGCGCGCTCGGAACCAACCACATCGCCCACGGCACCGTCGTGCCCCCGTATGCCCATCGCACCGCCGGCATCCCCGCGGCGCCGGTGGCCGCCACGGAGGAATCGTGGAATCCCGACAACTGGTACGACTATGCCATCCGGCTGCCGAACGGCCGGCTGCTCGAGAGTTACTGGCGGGCCCCGAAGGGGGTCGATCGCGGCGAAGCCTCGCGGGCCGCTTATGCCTGGCACGTGATCGCCGGCCATCACGGCATCCTCTCGCTCACGCCCGCCTGGCTGCTGGTGATCCCGGGGCTCGCCCTCGTGGCGGTCCGCCGCCGACGGGACGCGGCCGGCGAGTCCGATCTGGCCCTCGCGATCGCGGCCGTGTCGGTCGTCGTGATCGTGTTCTACGTGCTGCGGCCGCAGCCCGACCGCAACTACGGCGGGATGTCGAGTGGGTTTCGCTGGGTGTTCTGGCTTGCGCCCCTGTGGGTGACCGCCGCCGTGCCCGCAGCCGACCTTCTGGGCCGGAGCCGCTCGGGCCGCGTGTTCGCCGCGATCCTCCTCGGCTTGTCGGTGCTCTCGGTGGCGTCCCCCACCTGGAATCCCTGGACATCACCCTGGATCGAGCAGCTGATGCGGCACGCGGGCTGGCTGCCCATGCCGTGAGCCGGATGGCTCAACCCGGCAGGGCCCATGCCGGCCAATGCCGGGGAAGCGGAGCCTCGATGGAAAGCGGCTCGCCCGAGTCCGGATCGGCGTAGGCGATCTTCCATGCATGGAGCATGATCGGCCGCGTCCGGTCGTTGGCGACGTCGCCCGCGGCGCGGCCGTAGATTTCGTCGCCGACGATCGGCATGCCGCGAGACGCCGACTGGAGCCGCAGCTGGTGCATGCGTCCGGTGCGGGGGCCGAGCAGCAGGAGCAGTTCGTCGGCCGGGGCGTCGGGGCCCGCCGGCAGTCGCCGGGCGATCGTGACCGCCTCCCGGGCCGCGAGCGATCCCGGGTCGGCAAGACGGCTGCGGGCCTCCTCGGGCAGTTTCTCGAGAAAATCCCGCCATTCGACCGGCTCATCACCGACGACCGGGGCGGTTTCGGCCCGATGCACGACCGCCAGGTAGGTCTTGACGATCTCACGCCGCTCGAACTGCCGGGAGAGTTTCCGCGCCGCCCGGGGCGTGGCGGCCATGAGCAGCACCCCCGATACGGCCCGGTCGAGCCGGTGCGGCACGCCGACATACCCCGCCGGATCGCCGCCGTGCTGCCGCTCCCGCAACCACGTCTCGATCGAAAACACACCCGGCGGCGACTGCGTAGCGATGCCGGCGGGCTTGAGGATGGCGATGACGCCGGACGATTCGCGGATGACGGCAGGGGCTTCCATCGGCCCAGATGATACAGAAAGTCGAGGTACAAAAACTTGACACATTTCCCCTCCGCAGGCCATGATCACCCCCCATGCCTGTCAAACTCCTCATCGTGGACGACCACGAAATCATCCGGCGGGGGCTGTTGAGCCTCTTTTCTGGCGACCCTGGCATCCGGGTCTGCGGCGAGGCGGCCGGGGCCGAGGAAGCGGTCCGCCAGGCACGCATGCTCAAGCCCGACGTCGTGCTGCTCGACGTGCGGCTCAAAGACGAAGACGGCCTCGACATCATCAAGCGGGTGCGCAAGGTCTGTCCGGCGGCTCGGGTGGTGATCCTTTCGGCATTCGACAATCCGACCTACGTGGCCAGGGCCGTGTCGGCCGGTGCCCACGACTACCTGCTCAAGTCGGCGACCCGGGCGGAGCTGATCGCGTCGGTCAACGGAGCGGCGGCGGGGGCCAGCCCCGCGCGTTCGGGGCAACTCAAGCGGATGGCCAGCTCCATGGCGAAGCGGGAGCCCGCGACCACCGGCGGCGTCCAACTCACCCCGCGGGAGGGCCAAACGCTGCGGCTGGTCGCGATGGGACTCTCCAACCAGGAGATCGCCGACTCCCTCGAGATCAGCGTCGAGACGGTGAAGGAGCATGTGCAAAACCTGCTCCGCAAGCTCTCGCTCAACGACCGCACTCAGGCGGCCGTGTGGGCGCTGCGGCACGGCCTGGGCTGACCGACTCTCGATGCCCGGGTCGGTCTTCCGCGTGAAGCCATCGTCAGAGCAACTCGCTCGCCAGGTCGGCGAGTTCCGACCGCTCCCCCTTCTCGAGCGTCACGTGGGCGTAGATCGGCTGCCCCATCATCCGGTGGATCAGGTAGCTCAGCCCGTTGGAGAGGGCGTCGAGATAGGGCTGGTCGATCTGGGCGACGTCGCCCGTGAACACGATCTTCGTTCCCTCGCCCGCCCGGGTGATGATCGTCTTCACCTCGTGGGGCGTGAGGTTCTGCGCCTCGTCCACGATGAAAAACATCCGCTGCAGGCTGCGGCCGCGGATGTAGGCCAGGGGCGTGATCACGAGCTTCTCCGACTCCCGCATGTCGTTGATCCGCTGGGCGGCCTGCGTCTCGTCGCCGCATTGATGGCGGATCACGGTGAGGTTGTCGTAGAGCGGCTGCATGTAGGGATCGAGCTTGTCGGCGATGTCGCCCGGCAGGAAGCCGAGATCGCGGTTGGACAGCGGCACCACGGGCCGGGCCAGCATGATCTGGCGATACCGCTGCCGGCACTCGAGCGCGGCGGCCAGTGCGAGGAGCGTCTTGCCGGTGCCCGCGGTGCCGGCGAGCGTGACGAGCTTGATGGAATCGTCCATCAGGGCCCGGAGGGCGAAGGACTGCTCGGCGTTGCGTGGCGTGATGCCGTAGCAGGTCTGCTTCTCGATCCGCACGAACGACCGGTCGGAGCGGCGATACGTGGCCAGTGCCGACTTGCTGCCGTTGCGGAGCACGAAGTTTTCGTTGGCGATCGGCTCCTGCGGGAGCGGGATCTGGGCGGCCGGCAGGACCCCGCCGTGGGCGTAGATCTGGTCGATCGTCGCCGAATCGATCCCTTCGATGATGCGTCGGCCGGTGTAGAGCTTGTCGAAGCCCTGCACCTTGTCCGACTTGTAGTCCTGGGCATGGATGCCGAGCGACTTGGCCTTCATCCGCAGGTTGGTGTCTTTCGACACGAGCACCACCTGCCGGGGCGCCTCCCGCTCCTGCAGGGCGAGGGTGGTCTTGAGAATCCGGTGATCCGGCGTGTCCTGCAGGAAGGCGTCGTCGAGCAGGGTTTCACGGCCGCTGCCGAGCACGACGCGGATCGCACCGAGGCCCTCGCCGAGCGGGCTGCCGTCGTGCGAGAGCACGTCGCCGGTGAGAGAGTCGAGGCGGCGGAGAAACTCCCGCGCCTGGAAGTGGATGTCTTCGTTGCCGCGTTTGAACTGGTCGAGTTCCTCGAGCACCGTGATCGGGATCGCGACGTCGTGCTCCTCGAAGTTGCGGATGCATCCGCTGTCGTGCAGGATCACGTTGGTGTCGAGCACGAAGAGCTTCGGCCGTGTCTCGGTCATGGGGCCTCCGGCGGTGGATCGTGGAAGATCGCTGCGTGGGCATGACAAGCCTGACGGGCCGTATGGTAGCCCGGACCGCGCCCCCCGCGGCAGGCCGATTTGCCGGCGGATTCACGTGCGGATTGTGAGTTTTTCATCTTGGTCCGCCCGGTGGCTCTGGCGGGCGGCGGCTGCGGACGGTCAGTCTTCGTCGATATGCAGCTTATGCATGATGCGGTGCACGAAGGGCGTCAGCACGAGCGATGCGGCCCCGATGAACAGCAGTCCGGAAAAAAGCGCGTAGGCCGACACGAAGAGCTTTCCCGCGCGGCTCGTGATCGGATCGACCGGCCCCATGCCGCCGAGGATCATCGAGGCGTTCACCAGCGCGTCGATCCAGGGCAGATCGCCGAGGAAGTGGTAGCCGAGCACGCCGATCCCGAGGGCGATGAAGATCGTCGTGGCCGAGAGCGCGAGAAACCCGAGAACCCGCCACAGGAATCGCTGCGGTGGCAAGAGCGGATCGGTGCGGTGCTCGAACATGCCCGCTATCGTACCGACCCCCGCCGGCCGTCCCCGAGTCGTCCACGGCCCGGGATCGGAGCCGGACTCCAATGGGGCGGTGCCGCCGGGGCTGCCGGGTGCGGTCCGCACCGCGGAAAAAGAGAAAATGCCTCGTCTTGGACTCGAACCAAGAACCCTCTGATTAAGAGACGGCGGGAGC
>SXHR01000104.1:0-9956 GCA_005773625.1 Planctomycetaceae bacterium
CTCGCCGCCGCCGCCGCGGGTGCCGGCGCGGCCATCGGTGGCTCGGCGATCGCCGAGCCGGCCCGCATGTCGCCGGCAGCCCCCACCTACCTCACCGCCGAGTCGGCCCCGCCACCCTTGCACGCACCCGCGGCGACGGTGATCCCCGACCCCGTGCCGCCGGGCAACTCCATCGACAGGCCCGACCGGTTCGCGTCGCTCTCGACGGCGGCACCACCCGCAACGGCGGTGCTGCCTCCGGCCGCGTTCACGCCGCCATCGTCCGCCGCCACGAGCTCGTCGGCGGCGTTCGCGACGGCCTGGGCGGACGCCCACGAAAAACTCGCCGCCGGCCGTTACGCCGAAGCCCTCGCCGCCCTCTCCGTCTGGTACGACGATCCATCGCTCGGTCTCGAGGAGAGCCAGCGTCTCGAAGACCTGCTCGGCCAGCTCGCGGGAACAGTCATCTACTCTCCACAGGATCTGCTGCTGCCACCCCACGTGGTCGCGGCCGGTGAGACGCTCCCGCTGATTGCCGCGCCCCTCGGGGTGTCGTGGCAGCTGCTCGGCAAGATCAACGGCATCGCCGATCCGCGGCAGCTCGCCCCCGGTGAGCACGTGAAGGTCGTCCGCGGCCCCTTCGACGCCGTGGTGAGCGTGTCGCGGCGACGCCTGAGCCTCCAGCTCGGCGGCAACTACGCGGGCAGTTTCCCCGTCGTGATCGGACGCCAGTTCCTCGGCCGCGTGGGGGGCTCGGTGCCGGTCGTCGACGTGCGTCGCGGCCACGGGCATGACGTGCAGGCCGTGGCGGCCACAGGCCTCGACCCGACCTCCACGAAGCCGTCGATCCTCCTGGGCGAGGGACTCGTGATCGAAGCCGCCGAGGATCCGAACGTGGTCAGCGACAACTCTCCGGCCACGAGTCTCGTCGTCTCGGTCCGCGATCTCGAGGAACTCCTCGACATCCTCGGCCCCGGCACGCGGGTGCTCGTCAGGCAGTGACCGGCGGCCGAGCCGAGCGTCAGCCCCAGAGATTGGCCGGGTATTCCCCGGCCTGCACGAGCGCCGCGATGCTCCGCTGCACGATGGCCTTGTCTTCGTGATAGGTGGCGCCGAACCAGGATGCCGTCGTTGGCAGCACCTCGCAGGTGGCCTGCCCCGCCTTCACGAGCTGGCCGACCGACATCGGGATGTAACACTCGCTCTTCTGCTCGGACCCGTGCTCGGCGAGAAAGTCGCGGAAGCAGGCGTCGAGCTGACCGAAGACGTGCGGCGTGAAGCCCCACATGTTCATCGACACCGGTTCCTTGCCCGTGAGCACGGTCACGCCGGCCGGGCCGGCATCCTCGGCGCCGTTGGCGGTGCGGCGGACCTGCGTCAGCTCCCGGATGTCGGTGAGAAAACCACGGTCGTCGGTCTGACACACGCCCCGCGCCACGGTCCCGTGCTCGGAGAGCGTTTTATCGAGCGTGAAGCCGACCATGCAGTAGGCCGACGAGTCGATCGGCAGGTTCGCCAGCCGCCGGCCCAGCACGGCGAAGGAGTCGCGGCCGTAGAAATCGTCGGCATTGATCATGGCGAACGGCGTGCTGATGGCGTTCCTGCCGCAGAGGACTGCGTGGGTCGTGCCCCAGGGCTTCGTGCGGCCCTCGGGCAGCTTGTGACCCGCGGGCAGCATCTCGAGCGTCTGAAAAACGCAGTCGGCCTGGATCCGGCCGACAAACCGGCTCAGCACCCGGTCGCGAAAGTCCCGCTCGAAGTCGGGCCGAATCACGAACACGACGCTGCCGAACCCCGCGCGGACGGCGTCGAACACCGAGTAGTCGAGGATCGTCTCGCCCGACGGCCCCATCGGGTCGATCTGTTTGAGACCGCCATACCGGCTGCCCATGCCGGCGGCGAGAACCATGAGTGTCGGTTTCATGCGGCGGAAGATAGCACAGGATGTCCGGCCGGTGCGAGCCGCCGCGGCCGCGGCACCCCACGAACACGTCGGGCCCGCGGCGTTCGTGCGCCGCGGGCCCGTTCGTGTCGTGCGTGGGCCCCTGGTGGACCGCTCACGCCCTGGTTCGCGCCGGCCGACTTCGAGGCACGGACGCGGTCGATTCGATCAGCGGCCCGGGGGGCCGGTGACGGCTTTTTCCGCGGAAACTACCGCACCGCCTCCTGCAGCATTTTCGCATTGGGGATGGAGTGCCGCGACACGCCGCCGCCGTCGCGGGTTTCGATGATCGTGGCCACCGGACCAACCTCGCGGACCGTGCCCTCGAAGCCGGCCACGCTCACCGTGTCTCCGGCCTGGAGACGCTGACGGACGTAGTAGCCCGAGAGGATGCCCGACATCACGTCGCGGCCGCCGAGGCCGAAGGCGAGCGCGAAGCCCGCCGCGAGGCCCGCCGACCCGATCAGGATCAGTTTCTCGAGCAGGGCGAACTGGATCCCGAGTTGGTTGAACGCGGCGATGAAGGTCAGGATCGAAAGCACCCAGTAGCAGCCGCCGGCCAGATACTCGGCATACGACAGCCCGACGCGGTCGGCACTCGTCGCCACCACGCCGCGGACGAAGGTCGCCGCCAGGAGGCCGACCACCACCACCACCGTCGCCACGAGCACCTTCGGGATGTAGTTCACGACCTCTTTCATCGCGAGCGAGACGCTCTCGAGGCCCAGGATGCTGAAGGCCGCCATCACGAACACGCTCATCAGCAGCCAGAACGTCAGGCCGCCGACGATCGCCGGCACCGCGCGGCGGATGCCCACGTCGTGCATGCTCTGAGCCAGGCCGCTCTTCTCGGCCGCCGTCTGGAGGCCGATTTTCTCGCTGATCACGGTGATCAGGCCGCCGATCCAGCGGGCCAACACGTAGCCCACGACGAGCACCACCACCATCGCCACCAGCTTCGGGGCGATCAGGATCACCTGACTCCATGCCTGCGTGAAGCTGTCCACCAGCGCCTGACGCGACACGTTGACCGTCTCGCGGGCCGTCTCGGCGGCCGTCTGCCCAAACACCACGAAGTCCGTCATCTCACGCTCCTCCGTTGCCGCGGACGTCCGTCATGGACGATCGCGGCGACCACTGCGGGAATTGTCTCGTTGGCCCGCAACCCAACCCGTCAGCCGGCAGCCGTGCCGGCGTGTGTCTTGTGTCATCGCGCGTCGCCGCGCGTCGCCCCCCGTCCCGTGACTTTCGGCCACGAACCCGTCACCGTGTAGTGCACCGCGGCCAGCAGGGCCGCCGCAAAGTGCACCACCGCCCAGCCGGTCGCGCCGATCGCGAACTCGACCACGTGCACGATCAGGAGCCGCGGATTCAACTTGCGCCGCACGCCCGCCGCGAACGTCCGCTGGGCCGGCACCGGCGGCACCGCCACGTCGGCAAGTTGGTCGAGCAGATCCATTCGTCACGCCCCCGGGATCCCGGTCGCGGGCACGCTCGCCGCCACCGTCCGGTCCCACATCTTCTGTTGCCGCCGCTGGCCGCCGCGTCACACGGATTTTTTTCGAGCCTTGTTTTCAAGGGTTTGTGGCGGACATGCCGGCCGGCGGGGGCTCCCGTCCCGGGCGCACGGTGCTCCCGTGGGAGCCGCCTCAGGCCCCGTCGCCGAGCATGCGGCCGGCCTTGGTGGCGAGCCGCTCGCGAATCCGACTGATCCGCATCCGCAGGGCGCCGGACGTCGTGCCGAACATCTCGGCAAGCGCGTCGTAGTCATGGTTTTCCGCAAACCGCATCAACACCAGCGCGCGATCCTCCTCGTCGAGATCCTCGAGCATCTTCTGCGCGTCGTGGGCGGCATCGACCGCCTGGCTCGGCGACGCCTGCGGATCGGCGTGTGTCTCCGCGAGGCCGAACTCCCCCCCCGACTCCGGCGACTCGCGCCGACGGCGACGTGTCCGCGACCGCCGGAGTGTCAGGCAGGTGCGGATCGCCACGCCATGGAGCCATGTCGAGTAGCGGCTGCGGCCGGCGAACTTGCCACGCTCGAAGAACAGCCGCACGAACACCTCCTGGGCCGCGTCCTCGGCGTCGTGCTCCGTGCCCATCAACCGCCAGCAGACCCGCCAGACCCGCTCCCGAAACCGGTCCATCAGCGCCGTGAACGCGATGCCGTCGGAGCCCTCGCGGGCCGCCTTGGCCGCGAGTTCCTCGTCGCTCATGTCGGCGATGCGGTGGGCACCTGAAGCATCCAAGCGGCTCGTCCCTCGCGACGAGGGCTCCCTATCCCCGGAGCGCAGCGGCCGCGCGGGCGATCGCCGCGTCGGCCAGGGAGCCGTCGCGGGCCTCGGCGACGATTCGCACGATCGGCTCGGTGTTGCTCGCGCGGATGAGCAGCCAGCCCCCGCTCCAATCGAGCCGCAGGCCGTCGAGACGACTCGACGAGGCCTCGGGAAAAGCCCGTTCGATCCGGTCGAGGCCGGCGGCCAGGGCGGGGCCGCGGAGCTCGGGCGAGAGATCGATCTTCGTCTTCACCATCACCATGCCCGGCAGGGCCGCGGCGAGGCTTTCGATCGTCACCGAGCCGGTGGCAAGTCGCTCGAGAACCAGTGCCATCGCCACGAAACTGTCCCGCACGAGCCCCACCCGCGGATCGATCACGCCTCCGGTGCCCTCGCCGCCGAGAACGGCCCCGCAGGCGAGCATCTCATCGACGACGTTGGCCTCGCCCACCTTCGACACGTGGCAGGCGGAGCCGTGCCGCGATGCGATGGCGGCCGTCATGCCGCTCGTCGAGCAGTTCACGACCACCGGCCCGGGCGTCCTCGCGAGCACGGCCTCGACCGCGATCGCGAGCGTCGCCTCCTCGCCGATGTAACGTCCGTCTGCCGTGGCGATCGCGAGCCGATCGGCGTCGGGATCCTGAAAGAAGCCGACGTCGGCGGAGTGTTGCCTGATCAGCGGGAGCAGGCCGGCGAGGTTGGCGGCCGTGGGTTCCGGCTCGTGCGCGAAGAGGCCATCGGGAGTGCCCCCTTCGATCACGATCTCACAGCCGATGTGTTCGAGGAGCGGTCGGGCCACGCGACTGCCGGCGCCGTGTCCGCTGTCGAGCCAGACCCGGGGCCGACGGCGACGGATGGCCTCCACATCGACGATCGCGGCGACGAGCCGCACGTGGGTCGCCGTGCCGTCCCAGGAAGTCGTGTGGCCGCGGGCCGCTCCCGCCGGAATCGGCGGGAGGCCCGGCGGCAGGGACTCGTAATGTGCGAGCACCTCGCCGCCGGCGGCCGCCGTGAGCACCCGGCCGGCGGAGGAGAAGAGCTTGAGTCCGTTGTAGCGGGCGGGATTGTGGCTCGCCGAGATCTGGACGCCCCCGGCCGCTCCACGGTCGCGGACCACGATCCCGATCGTGGGTGTGGCCGCGACGCCGCAGTCGATGACGTCGCGGCCGATCCGCGTGAGATGGTCGGCGAGGGCGGCGGCCAGGGCCGACCCGCTTTGCCGCCCGTCCCGGCCGATGACGATCGCCCCGGGGGGCAGCGTGGCGGCGAAGGCATGGACGTAGCGACCGGCCACGTCCGCCGTGAGCGACGCGCCCACGACGCCCCGCAGGCCCGACACGCTCACGATCAACGGCTCGTCGGGAAAGCTTGGGTGGCTCATGGGCTGACAGTATAAAGTTCGGCACCCCCAGCACTGAAACCGGTCCCGCCACGGAGCCCCGCCATGCCCCAACCGCTCGCCGCCGACGTCGCCCGACTCCTCGACTCGATCGCCGCCGCCCGCGTCTCCGGCAGGATCACGGAGCACTCGGCGGTGACCATGCGGGACTGGCTCACGCAGCCGCGATATGCGGAATTCGCCGGCGAACTGGCGAGCCGGATCGACCAGGGCCTCTGGAAGGAGCTCGACGACGTCTACTGGACCGTGATCCCGTTCGGCACCGGCGGCCGTCGCGGGATGATGTATCCGGTCGGCTCCAACGCCATCAACGACCGGACGATCGGCGAGAGCGCCCAGGGACTCGCCGACTACGTGCGGACCGCGCTTCCCGCCGGCGAAACGCCGACCTGCGCGATCGCCTACGACACCAGGCACCGCTCGGAACACTTCGCCAAACTCTGCACCGAGGTGCTCCTCGCCTCCGGCTTCAAGGTGTTTTTCCTGCGGGGGGTGCGGAGCACGCCCGAACTGTCGTTTGCGGTGCGAGCCACGAAGAGCACCTGCGGCATCATGGTGACCGCGAGCCACAACCCTCCCACCGACAACGCCGTGAAGGTTTACTGGGAGGGGGGCGT
The DNA here is from genome assembly GCA_005773625.1 of Planctomycetaceae bacterium. Lineage (GTDB taxonomy): Bacteria > Planctomycetota > Planctomycetia > Pirellulales > UBA1268 > QWPN01. Next base: position 6,214 of record SXHR01000104.1, read on the forward strand.
GCAGGTGCTGCCGCCGCACGATCGGGGCATCATCGACTGCGTGATGAAGGCCGACACGATCCGCCGGGAGTCGTTCGAGTCGGGCGTCGCCAGCGGCCGCGTGCGGTTCGTGGAGGAGGAGATCGATCCCGCCTTCGTGCAGGCCGTGCTCCGCCAGTCGGCCGCCGGCCCACGCGACATCTCCATTCTCTACACGCCGCTCCACGGCGTGGGCGCGACGGCCGTGGTGCCGGTGCTCGCCGGGGCGGGCTTCGAGCGGCTGCGGCTCTACGGTCCGCACGAGAAGCCCGACGGCGACTTCCCCAACGTGCCCGGCCACGTCGCCAACCCTGAGAACCCGGCCGTGCTCGGCGGGCCGATCGAAGAGGCCGAGGCACGTGGCGACGATCTCGTGCTGGCCAGTGACCCCGACTGCGACCGACTGGGCGCCGCGGCGCCGCTGACGCGGCGGCCCGGCGCCGGCTGGAGCACGTTCACGGGCAACCAGCTCTGCGGTCTGCTCTGCGAACAGGCGATCGCGGGCCGCAGGGCCCGCGGCGAATCGACTCCGGGCGATTACGTGGTCACCACGATCGTGACCAGCGGACTGGTCCGCCGGGTGGCCGAGGCACACGGCCTGAAGGTCGATGACACGCAGCTCGTGGGCTTCAAATGGATCTGCTCGGCGATCGACCGCCATGGGCCGGCGGGTTTCGTGTTCGGCACGGAGGAGTCGCACGGCTACCTCGCCGGCACGCACGTTCGCGACAAGGACGCGGCCGTGGCGGCGTTGCTCATGGCCGAACAGACCGCGGCGCTCAAGGCGGAGGGCCGCACACCGCACGAAAAACTCGACGAGCTCTTCAAGCGGCACGGCTGCCATCAGGAACGGCAGATCAACGTGATGCTGCCGGGCGCCACGGGCATGGAACGCATGAAGGAGATCATGGCGGCCCTGAGGGCCACGCCCCCCGACTCGTTCGGCGGCCTCGATGTGGTCCGTACCCGGGACCAGGCAAGCCTCCGGACCTGGACGCCGGGCTCGACTCCCGCTGCCTACGGGGGGGTGAAGAGCGACGTGGTGCTCTTCGACCTCGCCGGCCCCGGAGCCGGAGTGCTCCTGCCCGATGGGGGATTTCCGCCGCTGGGCAACGCGTTGGCCGCGCGACCGTCGGGCACGGAGCCCAAGATCAAGTTTTATCTGTTTGCCTACGCACCGCCGGGCAGTTTGGCCGACCTTCCCGCGACGAAGCGGATGCTGGGTGAACGGCTCGACGCGATGGAGCGGGATGTGCGCTCGCTCATCGGCGTCTGACGCGGCCCGGAACCCATCCTGCCGGGCCGTCTACAATCGGGGCATGAGCGAACCGGACCGCGAGATCACCATCGAGACGACGCCCGCCGATACGGACTCCGCGGCGGCGGCCCGCGACCGCTCGGCGGCCGCGGCGAAGGTGCGGACGTTTCCGCAGACTCCGGGCGTGTATCTGATGAAGAACGCCGCCGGCGTCGTGATTTACGTCGGCAAGGCCAAGAACCTCCGGGCCCGCGCCGGCAGCTACTTCCTCAAGGCGGCCGCGGAGGACCGGCGCACGGCGGAGCTCGTCCTGGAAATCCGGGACATCGACTACCTGGAGGCGGAGAGCGAGGTCGATGCGCTGCTGCTGGAGAGCCGGCTCGTCAAGGACGTGCAGCCGCGTTTCAACTCCGATCTCAAGGACGACAAGACCTTTCCCTACCTGCAGATCACGACGCACGAGGACTTTCCGCGGGTCGAGTTCACGCGCACGCCGCGGCAGAAGGGGGTCAAGCTCTACGGGCCCTTCACGAGCGCCGGCTCCCTCCGTGGCGCGATCGTGGTGCTCCAGCGGATTTTCAAGTTTCGCACCTGCACGCTCGACATCGACGGCGACGACGAGCAGTGGCGGTGGTTCCGCCCCTGCCTGCTGGCCTCGATCGGGCAGTGCACCGCCCCCTGCAATCTCCGGATCTCGAAGGAGGAATACCGCAAGGACATCAACCGCCTCAAGACCTTCCTCGACGGCGGCAAGAAGCAGCTCCTCGCCGAGATGCGAAGGGAGATGCTGGAGTCTTCGGCGAAGCTCGAGTTCGAGCGGGCGGCCCGGCTCCGTGACGAGATCCGGCTGCTCGAGACGCTCGATCAGCGGGGCGATCTCGAGGAACACGTGCAGCCCGAGGTTTTTCTCGTGGACCCCAAGAAGGGATTGGCGGGCCTCGAGAAGGTGCTGGGACTCGCCAAGCCGCCGCGGGTGATCGAGGGCGTGGACATCGCCCACCTCGCGGGCAACGAGACGGTGGCGAGCCTCGTGCAGTTCATCGACGGGCTCCCCTTCAAGCCCGGCTACAAGCGGTATCGGATCAAGACGGTGGACGGCATCGACGACTACAAGAGCATTCACGAGGTCGTCTCACGGCGGTTCGCGCGACTTGTCCGCGAGGGCGCCTCGCCCCCCGACATCCTCCTGATCGACGGCGGCAAGGGCCAGCTCGCGGCCGCGCTCGACGCCCGCGAGAGCCTGGGCATCGAGCCCCCGTGCGTGATCTCGCTGGCAAAGCGGGAGGAGGAGGTCTTCATTCCGGGCCGCAGCGAGCCGCTCCGCCTCTCCCGCGACTCCTACTCCCTGCGACTTCTGGAATACGTCCGCGACGAAGCCCACCGCTTCGCCCAGCACTACCACCATCTCCTCCGCGGCAAACGCACGTTCGACGACTGACCCCGGGCCGTGCGGAACGCCGGCCACGGCCAGACGCACGGCGGGCATGCCGAGCGATGCGGAGGGGCTTGGCTACCGATTCGTCATGTCGCACGACACCCCGCCGGCAGCCGGCACGTAGCAGGCCCGCGCGTAGTCCATCACCATGCGATGCGCACTGAACCGCCACGCCAGCGAACTGATCGAGTTCATCATCATCTTGATCCACTCGCGGGGCAGACCGTCGGCGTCGCGGTCGTAGAACAGCGGGATCACTTCCTTTTCGAGGACGTTGAAGAGCGCCTCCCCGTCACGACGATCGGTGATCTCGTCGTTGAAGTGGGTCTCTCCGCGGCCGATCGCGAAGCCGTTGCGGCCGTCGAAGGCCTCGGCCCACCAGCCGTCGAGAATCGAGCAGTTGAGGCCGCCGTTGAGCACCACCTTCTGGCCGCTCGTGCCCGACGCCTCCAGCGGCCGGCGCGGATTGTTGAGCCACACATCCACGCCCTGCACGAGGTGCCGGGCGACGTTGATGTCGTAATCCTCCACGAAGACAACACGGCCCGCGAAGCGGGTGTCGTTGCGGAGGTTGGCGATCCTGCGGATCAGCGCCTTTCCCGGCTCGTCGGCCGGATGAGCCTTGCCCGCGTAGATCACCTGGATCGGACGGTCACGATCGCTCGTGAGCGCGTGGAGCCTGTCGAGTTCCGCCAGCAGCAAATCGGCCCGCTTGTAGGTGGCGAATCGCCGCGCGAACCCGATCGTGAGGATATTGGGGTCGAGCACCGTCCGCGCCATCTCCACCGCCTCGTCGCATTCACCGCGGCGGCGGCACTGCCGCGAGAGCCGGCGGCGCACGAACTGCAGCAGGAGATTCTTGAGGGCGTAGTGCGTCTCCCAGAGCTCGCCGGGGTCGCACTCGTGGATCTTCTCCCAGATGTCGGGCTCGCCCATGCGGCGGAACCAGTTGGCGGGGAAGATCCGGTCATAGAGCTGCAGCATCTGCCATGACAGCCAGCTCGGCACGTGCACGCCGTTGGTGATGTGGCC
>SXHR01000105.1:0-8155 GCA_005773625.1 Planctomycetaceae bacterium
ATCCCCGGCCGCACCTCGCAGGTCACGCGGTCGAGCACGGTCCGCCGGCCGTACCGCTTGACGACGCCGTCGAGGCTGATCGGCGGTGCGTCGGCCGCTGCCGCCGGCGTGGAAGATTCGCCATGCCGCCCGTAGACTGCCGCTGCCGCGCGGCCGTCGTCGCCTGCGGCGCCGAAGCTTCTCCGCAGAAAGGCCCACATGCCCCGCGTCACGTCGTCATCGTCGGCGAAAGTCCGGTCCTCGAAAGTCACGTCGTCCTCCAAGGCGGCCTCGGGCCGGACCGGCAGTGTACGCCGCGCGACCGCCGATCCACAGCAGCCCGCCGCCGACGTCGCCACGGCCCGCCGAATCGTGCTGGACCTGCTCGCGATTCCCGGCGTCTCGGGGGACGAGAAGGCGGTGGCCGAACGCGTGGTGAAGTGGCTCCGCGAGGCGGGCTGCCCCGCGTCGGCGATCGCGTTCGACGCCGCCCACACGAAGACGCCCGTGAAGGGCAACGTCGGCAACCTGATCGTGCAACTCCCCGGCACGCTTCCCGGCCCGCGGCGACTGCTCATGGCACACATGGACACGGTGCCCGTCTGCCTCGGGGCGAAGCCGGTCGTCGCGGGCAACGTCGTGAAGAGCGCCGACCCGAGGACCGGCCTCGGTGGCGACGACCGCGCCGGCGTGGCGGTGGTGCTCGCGACGGCCGTGCAGATCCTGAAGTCGAAGCTGCCCCATCCGCCGCTCACGCTCCTGTTCGCGATCCAGGAGGAGATCGGCCTGTATGGCGCGCGGTTCGTCAAGGCGGCCGATCTCGGGAGGCCAAAGCTCGCCTTCAACTTCGACGGCGGTGCCGTCGAGAAGATCACCGTCGGTGCGACGGGAGGCTACCGGATGGACATCGCCGTCGAGGGCATCCCCAGCCATGCGGGCGTCGCTCCCGAGAAGGGCGTGTCGGCGATCGCGATCGCATCGCTGGCGATCGCGTCCCTGGTGGAGAACGGCTGGCACGGCCTGATCGAGAAGGACGGCAAGCGGGGCACGAGCAACGTCGGGGTGATCCAGGCGGGCGCCGCGACCAACGTGGTGGCCGAGTCGGCCACGCTCCGCGCCGAGGCCCGCGGCCACGACGCCGCCTTCCGCGGCCGGATCGTCAAAGCGATCGAGAAGGCGTTCGCCGACGCGGCGAAGAAGGTGAAGAGCAGCGACGGGAAGACGGGCCGGGTCGCCGTCGAGGGCCGTCTCGACTACGAGGCCTTCCGGCTCGCCGACGACGAGCCCTGTGTGGTCGCGGCTCGCGAGGCGGTCCGTGGCATCGGCCTCACGCCAAGGCTCGACATCTCCAACGGCGGCCTCGACGCCAACTGGATGGCCGCCAACGGGGTGCCCACCGTGACGCTCGGCTGCGGCCAGATGGAGATCCACACGACGAACGAGAAGCTCGACCTGGTGGCGTTTGAAAACGCCTGCCGTGCGGCGCTGCGGCTCGCGACCGGCGGCTGAGGCCGCTTTCGTCACGCCACCCCGGTCGCGAGTGCGGGAAGCACGCCCGCGACACCGACCCGCTCCCCCCGACCCTCCGGTCACATGGCATCCCGCGGCCACACGCCCTACACTCGCCCACATGAACGACCACGCCGTGTCCGAAGCGAGTGCCGTCTCCGCGGCGGCCCCTCCCGCCCTTGACCGGGTGCACCGGGGCGACTGCCTCGACCTGCTCGCCCGGACGCCCGCCTCCTCCGTGCAGTTGGCCTTCGCCGACCCGCCGTTCAACATCGGCTACGACTACGACACCTACGACGATCGGCTCGCGGCCGACGTCTATCTCGAGTGGTCGAAAAAGTGGATCGCCGAGGTGGGCCGGGTGCTCACGCCGGACGGGACCTTCTGGCTGGCGATCGGCGACGAATACGCGGCCGAACTCAAGGTGATCGCGACCCGCGAACTCGGATTCACCTGCCGCAGCTGGGTGGTCTGGTATTACACCTTCGGCGTGAACTGCCGGCAGAAGTTCAGCCGCTCGCACGCCCACATGTTCCACTTCGTGAAGGACCCGGCACGCTTCACCTTCAACACCGATGCCATCCGCGTGCCGAGCGCCCGCGAGCTCGTCTACGGCGACAAGCGGGCGTGCCCGACCGGCCGGCTTCCCGACGACACCTGGATCCTCCGCCCGCAGGATCTCCCCGAGGGCTTCGGCGCCGACGCCGACACCTGGTACTTCCCCCGCGTCTGCGGCACCTTCAAGGAGCGATCCGGGTGGCACGGCTGCCAGATGCCCGAGCAGTTGCTCGGCCGGATCATTCGCTCGTCGAGCAACGAGGGTGACACGGTCCTCGATCCCTTCGGCGGCAGCGGCACCACCCTCGCCGTCGCCAAGAAACTCGGCCGGCGATTCGTCGGCATGGAGCTCTCGCCGGCCTACGCGGAACGGATCGAGGCGAGGCTGGCATCGATCCAGCCGGGCGACCCTCTCGACGGCGCGGCCGAGCCGCTCAAGAGCGTGCCGGCGACGAAGGACGGCCGCCGGCTGAAGAAGACGTCGCGGCCGCGTTCCGGCAAGCAACGCTGACCGGGCCGCATCAGGGGCGTCGAGTCGCGCCGGAGCATCGATCATGGCCCGCAAGAAGCAAGCCGAACCCGCCGCCGGCTTCGCCGCGCCTCCCGCCGATGGAGGCCTGTCGATCGACCGGCTCGCGCAGGCCTTCGCCGCGATGATGGGCGCCGCCGATCCGCATGCCGCCCCTCCGGAGGAGACCGGCGACGTGGTGCACGTCGACGCGTCGCCCGATCTCGACGATCCCGGCTCGTCCGACTCGGCCTGCCGCGTGAGTCCCCTGACGATCCTCGAAGCGTTGCTCTTCGTGGGGCTGCCCGGGGGCAGGCCGTTGTCGAGCCAGATGGTCGCGGGCCTGATGCGGGGCGTGCGTCCGCAGGAGATCGACGACCTCGCCGGACAGTTGAGCCGGCGGTACCTCGCGGACAACTGCCCGTATGAGGTCGTCTCGAAGGACGCCGGCTGGGTGATGCGGCTGCGCAGCGACTTTGCGGGATTCGGGAATATTCTCGAGGCCAAGACGCGGCTCGTCCGGCTCGACGGCGAGTCGCTCGACGTGCTGGCGGCCGTCGCCTGGAACCAGCCCGTGCACCGCGACCGCCTGGTGGAGCTGGGGTGCGACGCCGGCCCGGCCGTGCTCCGGCAGCTCGTCCGTCGCGGACTCCTCGAACTTCGGCACGACGACGGGGGGGAGCCCTGCTACCTGACCACGAAGAAGTTTCTCGAGGTCTTCAAGCTCGAGAGTCTGGCCGACCTGCCGGCACCCACCGACCCGCCGCAGTAGCGAAGCCGCCGCAGCAGCGGAGCCGACGGGAGGCGTGCCGAGCCGCTCAAGCGGGCGGGGGGTTGGACGCTCCGCGTGCCACCGCGAGGGCCTCGTGCTTCGTCGCGATCGCACCGTCGAGCTGGAGGTCACGAATGCGGGCGAGCGCCGCGCCGACCGGAGGGCCTGCCGGCACGCCTGCCGCGAGCAACTCGCCCCCCGTCACGAGCGGCGGCGGATCGATCTCTGCCCGCGGCCGTGCGACCTGCCGGGTGAACCACGCGGCGGCGGTCGCCTCCCCGTGGCCGCAAGCGGCCCGGGCCCGGAGCACGTCGGCGAGCGCCTCGGCATGTTCGCCGACGACCCAGGGTTGCATCCCGGACCACGGCCGCCCGGCGGGCTCGGCCCCGGCCGCCAGATCGGCCACGCCGGCCCGGATCCATCCGGCCTCCTTGGCTTCGCGGTTCGAAAGCCGAAGCCGCGATGCGATCCGCGAAAGCGTCTCGGCGCCGGCATGCTCGCTGAGCGTCGCGAGAGCCATCGGCAGGCTGGGTTCGTCGAAAGCTGCCACGATTCGAGCCGCGTCGTGCCAGCGGGCGTCATCGACCGCCGGCGGCGCCACCTCGACCAGCACCTCGGCGGCGAGCCCCGTCTCGGCGAGCAGTTCGAGGGCGCGTTTCCGGCCGGGCCGGGACAGCATCGCCCGGAGCTCGGCGGCGATCCGCTCCGGGCTCACGCCGGCAACGAGGTGGTGCATCCGCTCGATCGCGCCCCGCGTCTCCTGTTCCAGGACGAATCCGAAGAAGGCGGTGAATCTCACGGCCCGCAGCATTCGCAGGTGGTCCTCGGCAAACCGCAGGGCCGGCATGCCGATCGCCCTGACGATCCCGTCTGTCAGGTCGCGTTTGCCGTCCACGAAGTCGTGGATTTCGCCCGAAAGCGGATCGAGAAACAGTCCGTTGATCGTGAAATCCCGCCGTTGGGCATCGTCGCGGGCCGAGCAAAAGGTCACTCCCTCAGGATGCCGGCCATCGGTGGAGGGGGCATCGGCCCGGAATGTCGCCACCTCCACCTGACCGGCCCCCCTGGGCCCCAGGACGGTGATCACGCCGAACGCCGCCCCCACGGCGAGCGTGCGGCCACGGCCAAAAAGGGCTCGCACCTCATCCGGGCGGGCGGCCGTGGCGACGTCGTAATCGGCTGGAATCCTTCCCAAGAGCTCGTCCCGAACGCAGCCCCCCGCCCAGAAGGTCTCGTGACCGGCATTGCGGAGGCGGCGGACCACCGCCGTGGCAAACTCGCGAGACTGTGACGGGTCGGAGGAGGGTTTTGCCATCGGCGAACCAGTTGACGGGCGACGCTTTCTGCCGATACAATGAGAGTTGACTCTGGGGCGATTCGGCAGGGGTTTTCCTTATACCTTCATGATTCCTGTCCGGGCAGTTCCCGCGTCATTTTTCATTCCATTGTTTCATCCCATCCCAAGCCCTTCACGGGCGGAGGTTTCCATGTCCCGCATCCTGCACAACCCGAAACGACAAGGCTTCACGCTCGTCGAACTTCTCGTGGTGATCGCGATCATCGCCACGCTGATCGGTCTTCTGCTCCCCGCCGTTCAGTCGGCCCGTGAGGCTGCCCGCCGCACCGGCTGCAGCTTCAATATCCGCGGCCTCACCCAGGCCGTGACGGTGTACGAATCGACCCGGCGGCGTCTGCCGGCCGTGACGGATCGCAATGTGACCTCGGCCCTGTTCGCGACGGGCTCGGCAACTGCAACTGCCGCGGGTTACAGCTGGATCTTCCACATCCTGCCCTATATGGAAGAGGGTGCGATGTACAACAATGTCTCGACGAACACCGGCAAGTTCGCGTTCTCGCCCTGGGACAGCCAGGCGGTGACCGGCCAGAATCTGACCGGCACGACGGCGCGAAGCGTGGCGATCGCGCAGTTGATCTGTCCGTCTTTCTCGGGAGGTTCGCTCACCACCCTGACCGGATCCTCGACCGGCGGGCAGGCCAACCTGGGCATCACGTGCTACAAGGCGATGGCGGGCGTCGGCTTCCCCGTTCCGGGAACGATCACCCTCACTGCCGGACCTGGAGACATCCCGACCTTTTCCTCGCGGGGTCCGATCCAGTTTGCCCCGGACCAGACGGGCGTGGTGTCGGGGGCCGGGACGCCGCAGGCGGCCGTTGCCGACGGCATGTCGAAGACCGTGATGATCGCCGAGAGCAAGGAAAACTCGCACGCCTCGTGGATCGACGGCAACACGGCCTGGGTCGTGGCGGTCAAGCCCGGGGCCACGCCGACGCAGACCAACGGCGTTTGGGCGCTCGGATCGGCGCTCATCGGCCTCAACACGCCGGCACCCTACATGACGGGCTACAAGAGCTCGAACTGGGGTTTTGGCAACTCCAGTGATCATCAGGGCGGAATCGTCATGCACGGTTTTGGAGACACGCACGTGGCGCAGGTCACGGCCGACATGGATCCGGTGGTCTACATGGCCATCTGCTCGCGGCAGGGCGGCGAATCGGCCGTCATGACCGAATAAAACGGCCCTCAGCCCAACCATTTCCTGATCTCGAGAGGCCGCGGCCGGGGAAACCCTGCCGCGGCCTCGACTTTTGGCGATTTCCACAGACAGCGGCTCGCCGCTATTCTTTCGGCTTGTCCACCCGTCGGGCCGACGGCTCGATCGACCGCCGGGCGCGGCCAGCTTCCACGCTCGATTCACCGTCCAATCAGGAGCGACGTCTCGCCATGCCAACCCCCACGAACACCGTTCTGTCGCGTCGCGATGCCCTGCTGGCCACCGGCGCGGCCGTGACTGCCGCGACGTCGCTCGGCATGCGGGGCGTGCACGCCGACAATCCGTCGAGCGACGTGCTCCGCATCGGCCTGATCGGGGCGGGCGGCCGTGGCCGTGGAGCCCTCGTGCAGACGCTCTCGGTGCCGGGTTCCAACGCGAAACTCACCGCCGTCGCCGACGCTTTCAAGGGGGGCATCGACGGCGCCATGCGGGCGGTCGAAGGCATGGGCGACAAGGTCGACTGCCCGGAGGATCGTCGGTTCGACGGTCTCGACGGCTACAAGCGGGTGATCGACGCCTCCGACCTCGTCATCCTGGCAACGCCGCCGGGCTTCCGGCCGTTTCACTTCGACGCCGCCGTGAAGGCGGGCAAGCATGTCTTCATGGAGAAGCCGGTGTGTGTCGACAGCTATGGTGCCCGCCTCGTTCTCGAGGCCGCCAGGCAGGCCGACGAAAAGAAGCTCAAGGTGGTGGTGGGCCTGCAGCGGCGCTACCAGAACAGCTATCGCGAGGCGCTCGCCAAGGTTCGTGAGGGCATGATCGGCGACATCATCGGCGGCCAGGTCTACTGGAACGGCAGCGGCATCTGGCACCGCAGTCGTCAGCCCAACACGACCGAGATGCAGTTTCAGGTCAACAACTGGTACCACTTCAACTGGCTCTGTGGTGACCACATCGCCGAGCAGCACGTCCACAACATCGACGTCGCCAACTGGTTTCTCGACAAGCTGCCCGTGTCCGCCTACGGCGTCGGCGGCCGGCAGCACCGCGTGCCGAGCCAGCCCAGCGAAATCTACGACCATCACGCCGTCAACTTCACCTACCCGGGCGGCGTCAGGATCTCGAGCCATTGCAAGCAGTTTCCCGGGGGCGACAACCGGGTGGACGAGGAGTTCCAGGGAACGAAGGGGGTCATCCGGCTCCACCCGGGGTTCGCCCGAATCACCGACCTCGAGGGCAACGAGCTCTGGAAGTTCTCGGGCCCCGATCCCGATCCCTACCAGGTCGAGCACGACGAACTTCACGCCGCGATCCGCACCGACACGCCGAAGAACAACGCCTCGTACGGCGCCACCTCGAGTTTCTCGTCGGTGCTCGGCCGGCTGGCGACCTACTCGGGCAAGAACTGGGAGTTTGAGAAGGCCCTCGCGCTCGACTACCGCACGATGCCCGAGGATCCGACCTGGGAGACGACGCCCCCGGTCGTGCCCAACAAGGACGGCAACTACCCGCTGCCCATGCCCGAGACCTTCAAGATCACGTCGGTGACCCAGCCAGCCGTGTCATGATCGTCGGCGTGCCCCGGGAAACGAAGCGGGATGAATACCGCGTGGCGCTGCTGCCCGTGGGCGTGGAGGAACTCGTCCGCGGGGGCCATACGGTCGTCGTGGAGCGGTCCGCCGGTGCGGGCTCGGGCCTCACCGACGAGGCCTACGCCCGGTGCGGCGCCGACCTCGTTCACCGCGCGCACGATCTCCTCCAGCGAAGTGCCGCCCTCCATCAGCACCATGCGGCTCTCCTTCTGCTCGACCTGCACGTTGCTGGCCGGCGCGGCCACGGTCTCGCCCTCGGCCAGCGGATTCGGCTGGCTGACTTCGACGCGCTCGGCGATGCTCACGGTGAGCGAGCCATGGGCCACCGCGGCCGGCATCACCCGCACGCCGGCGCCGATCACGATGGTGCCGGTGCGCGCGTTGACCACCACCTTGGCCGGCGCATCGCCGGGGGTGAGCTCCAGGTTCTCGAGCTGCGCCATGAAGCCCACCCGCGCCGAGACATCGAAGGGCGCGCGCACGGCCACGCTGCCGCCATCGACGGCGCGCGCAGTCTCCGGCCCGTACGTGCGGTTCACCGTTTCGACCAGGCGCTGGACGGTGGTGAAGTCGGCGCGGTGCAGGTCGAGCACGAGTTCCTCGCCATTGACGCTCATGCCGTCAGGCACGGCGCGCTCGACGATCGCGCCGTTGGGAATACGGCCGGCGCTGGGCACGTTCACCGAAATGCGCGAGCCGTCCGCGCCCTGCGCGCCGAAACCGC